>CBDVBX010000165.1:0-8591 GCA_965372335.1 uncultured bacterium
CAAGCCAAGAACATCAGCGCCGTCGGATTCAACGTGGACTGGGAAATCTGACCTTTGCAAGAAAATAGAGGTGGTGTTGTCTAATCAGGTAGCACCGTCCGTAAACGCGAGGCGGGGTTCGCGACAATGCTCTGTGAGGAAACCACTTGCGGGATCAAACCGAAGTTCCCACGTTCGACCGCGTCTACGAGGAGTACGCGGACAAGGTATTGAACCTCGTCTACCGGATGTCGGGAAACGAGGAAACGGCGCGGGATCTCACTCAAGACATCTTTTTAAAGGTATACGAAAACCTCGACTCCTTCGAACGTCGTTCGAACATTTACACGTGGATATACCGAATCGCCGTTAACCACGTCTACAATCACCTCAAACGGGAACGACGGCTCCGCTGGGTCGGCCTCCTCGACAAAACAGTCCATGAGATTCTGAACGAAAAAGAGGTCGAGCCGATCTTTTCGCCGCACGCTGCGCCACCCCCGGCGGACGTTTCGCTGGAAGGAGCGGAAAGAGCAGACCTGGTGTGGCGGACGGTACGATCGCTGCCACCGAGATACCGCGTACCCATCGTGCTGTATCACTATGAAGGAATGAGTTACAAAGAAATTGCCAGTACCACCGGGCTCAGCATGAGCGCTGTTGAGACGCGGATCCATCGCGGGCGCAAGAAGTTGCTCAAAATGCTCGAGCCGTGGATCGATCGCATATAAAAAACTTTGCAAGAAACCATTGGGCCGGGTTGTCCAACATCACGAAAGCCATAAGAGACACCAACCTGGAGGTAAATGTCATGATCAGCAAAACGATTCTGATTCTCGCTCTGGCTGTACTACTCGTAGGCGGCGTAGCCGCGGTGCCATCGGTCGTTTCGGCCGGTCCGGATACGGAGGCAGAATTCGACGACCAGGCACCCCCGCCGCCACCGCCCCCGGATGCTGACGACGTGGATTCGCCGACCTGGCAGTGCCCGAGGTGCGGAGCCGATTGCCCCGCTCACTTCGGGAGGCATGGACGAGGACAATACGGGCGAAAGGGAAGCAGGGGACGAGGGGCCGGACCGAGTCTACATGGCCACGATCAGCGGCGTGCCGGCCTGCCATCCCAGATGATGTTGCGACGCACGACGCGACTGGAGCTGAGCGACGCACAGATCGCTCAGCTGGAAAAACTCACTTACGACGCCAAGTCGAAAATGATCGATCTCAATTCCGACTTCGAAAAGGCACGTCTCGAAATGCAACAACAAATGGATACAGACAGCGACGACCTCTCGGCGATGAAAAAGCATTTGGACTCCGTCGCCAAAAAGCGCGTGAGTATCCAAGAATTGAAGCTCCAAAACTGGATCGAGTCGAAGAACGTTCTTACCGAAGAGCAAAAGAAGCTGATCGGAAAGAAGCAGTTGCGGATGGGAATGAGACTTTAACGGCTCTGCACATGAAAACACGTCATGTCATAAGCGATTTCCAGGCCTGGATCGAAGACCAGATTGACGACGCCGGGCGCAGCGAGATCCAACTGCACCTCGACCAGTGTGACAATTGCAGGCTGTTTTTCGACAAAATGAAACGGGTAATGGAAGGATTCGATCCGGCTTCTCTCCCCCACCTGGAGCCGGATCCCTTCCTACCGGTACGTATCAGGGCTATCGCAAGCGGAGACCCCACCGCTGTGGCCGGGGACGTGGGCCCCGCCCTCGGTCGGTTGGGAAAATCGGCATTGGTCTCGGCGGTGTCTGCCGCAGCGGTGATCGGCGTGGTTTTCGGAAGCGGTTTGTCTTCCCGTGTAACCGCGTCGGCACTGGCCGAAGACGCCGCGATCGCCAACGCGTATCACCAGGCGTTCTCGCCCTCGGACGTCACCAGCGACTGGGAATTTGCGTTGGAAGCGGAGGACGATGATGAGGAGGATGACTCGTGAAGATCAAACTGCTGATCGGCGTATTGGTGTTTTTGATCGTACTCAACCTGGCCACGATTGGCAGCTTCGTCTACCTGCAATGGTCGCGTGGTAAAGACCACGCGTCGATCCTCGTACCGGCGCCCGAGATGTCTCGTCGCGGACGAGAAGGCCGCCAATTCGGACGAGGGATGCGGCTGCGAAAAGACGAGCGCAGCGAACTGTGGCGTCTTTTGGAGGATTTCCGTGTGGAAACGGAGGCGCTGGGAAATCGCGTTAGGAATTTGGAGCGACAATCGTTCGGGTTGATGCAGCGCGACCCGGTACCGCGCGACTCTCTCGACATCCTGCTCGAAGAGATATCGGTGATCCGCCTGGAGATTAGCCGCAGGGCGGCTGACAAGCTCATCGAAGCCAGTGTGAATCTGACACCCGGACAGCGCAGGTATTTCTACGCGGCCGTACTCGCCGCCGGCGATCTGCGCGGCTCCCGCTACGGCAAACCGGGGGTGGGCGCTCCGGACCGATACCGACGCCAGCAGGGCCCCAACGAACGTCGCCGGCAAGACGCTCCGTAAATCACGAACAAACTCGGCTCCAGACACGCTCTATTTCGACGGCCTGCCGGCGTAAGTCGTTGGCGTTTTGACCGCTGCCACAGGCTGGGACAACGGCAGGGTCAACGGCGGCCGGCGGCCAACCGATTCGAACACGTCCAGGTATTCCCGCGCCACGTGCCGCCACACCATGCTGCGCGTGTGGTTGTACACCCGTCGCCGCATCGCGTCGGTCTGTCGCTTGTCTGAGAGTAAGTCGAGGACGTGTCGGGCCAACGCCGGCGAACAACGGGCCGGCACCAGCCGCCCGCGCCCGTCGGCCAACAACTCCTTGGCGTGGAGAAACGGTGTGGCCACCACCGCTTTGCCGGCGCCCGCCGCGTAGGACAACGCGCCACTCGTCATTTGATCGAGGCTCAGGTACGGTGCGACAAACACGTCGGTATCGGCAAGATATCTCATCAGGTCCGATAGTTCGAAGAATTCGTCGATGAACCTTACGTTGTTCTCCAGGCCAAGGCGTTTAACCTTGCCCTTGAGGCTTCTTCGGTACGATTCTCCCTCAGTCTCAACGATCCTCGGGTGGGTGGCACCGGCGATCACGTAGGTCACGTCGGGCCGTTCACGGACGATAGCCGCCATCGCTTCGACCATGTACTCGATTCCCTTGTTTCGGTTGAGAAGACCGAATGTCAACAGGACAGGACCTTCGACGCCAAAAGACTTCTTTTTGACGGGAGGCTCGGAAAACGGTACGTCGTGGATACCATGGCGAATACACGCGATTTTGCTGTATCGCGCTCCGTACAGCGCCTGTAGAAAATCCACAGCGCGCCGGTTCATCACGACCAGCCGATCGGCAAGATCGACCACTTCGCGGAACACTTCACGCTGATCGGGGTCGGGATCGATGGGGACGGTGTGGCACGTCACTACCAGCGGCCTGCGAAGCCGGCGTAACAAGTGGAGAACGTTGGCGCCCCACGGAAGACCAAAGATTCCGAATTCGTGTTGGAGACACACGACCGAACAAAACTCGTTGAGATATTCGGCGGCGAGCGTGTAGTCGAAAACTTCATCGCACTGGATTTCGACTTCGACCCTTTTCGAGTAGCTGTAACCCTCGCGGCGGTCGTTCACTGCGGCGATAAAAAAAGATTGAGATTTGTCTGAAATACTGGCGACGGACTCGACGAGGTCGTAAGTAAAGGTAGCGATGCCACACGGACGCGGAAGGCAACAGCCGACGAAACCGACCCCCGGCCGGCTCGTGTCGGATTTAGACATGGTTGCACCGTCCTGGTTTGCAGGAATGGTCCACTAATGATATCGATCAAAGGTGCAGATTTCCAATAACTACGGATCGAGGTGACAAACAGAAGGTTGTGTGGTCTCCGTAACTTCAATAATAAGTTAACACTCGGGCTGTTGTCAAGAACTCCTTTGGAAAACGACTCGAAAGATTAACATTCATTTGTTTTGAACACACTTTTTTGCGAAAATCTGTAAACTTCTTATAAACTTACTGTAACACTCGCGTAGTTTTTGGGTCCCAGAAGCCGTTCCCCTGTTTGACAATGCGGCGACGCGTTAGTACAATTCGACTTATGGCAATTGACAGGAGAAACAATGAATAAAGAGAAAAAACGAACGCGGCCCGTCGAAGTTACGCGTCTTCCCCACCGGATCGAACCCGACGCCAGTAGAGTCATCCCTCGATTCTTTGGCGCCGACGACGCCAAAACGCGACGGCGGATCGCCCGGGTTTTGACGCTCGATAGAGACGAGGTTTCACGCCTCCTCGGATATCTCAAGCACGATTACGAAGATCAACACACAGACATCGAAGATGTGTGGCGAAAACATTTCGCACGCGTCGAGTCGTTTTTGCCCGACAAACTGGATGTTGGCAACGACCTGGACGAAGACCATAAGCTCTTGATAGGTGCTTATTTCACGATGGAGTATTCTATCGAATCAGCTGCTCTATTCAACCCGTCTATGGTCGCGGCGCTTGACCAAAGCGGCCTTCCCGAGGGGTCGACCCGATTTATCATGAGCTTGCGCGCCACCGGAGAAGGCCACGTATCGTCGATCGTATTTCGGAGGGGAGTAATCGACCAGAACAACAACATCATCGTGGAAAGTAGTACCCCGGTCAGCCGGCCTCTGGAAACAGTCCCCGACCCCAACTTCGAGACCGCCCATTTCCGGCAGACCCTGATCGACATCGGGGCGTTTACGGCACAACAGGACCGCGTGTTGGACCGACTGGGGGACGAGTTCACCACATACCAACTGGAAGTCGAGTTGGAACGGGAGCGGGCGTCAGCTACGTCACCATCGGCGTTTGAGGAGTGCGCTGAGAACATGCTCACGTTGGCCCGCTCGAACTACAAATACGTCATCCCCGACGACGTCTTCCCTTCAGAAATAGTAATTTTCCCTTCCTCCGAAAACGAAAGCCGCGGTATAGAAGACGTGCGCCTGGTTCGATTCGAAGAAGATGACGGCTCGGTGGTTCTGTACGGAACTTACACCGCTTACAATGGGTTCGCCATCTTCCCCACTCTTTTAGAGTCGGATGATTTGAATACAGTGGAGATCCACACGATGGCGGGGCGTTACGCTCGCAACAAAGGGATGGCCCTTTTCCCGCGTAAGATAGGCGGAAAGTACGCGATGTCGGGCCGCCTCGACGGCGAAAACTTGTATATTTTAGAAAGCGATAACGTGCGCGTGTGGAACGAAGGGCGATTGGCGCAAACGCCCAAGTACTGGTGGGAATATTCGATCATCGGCAATTGCGGATCGCCTATGGAGACCGAAGATGGATGGTTGCTGCTGACGCATGGCGTAGGACCGATGAGGCAGTACTGCATCGGCGCCGCGCTTCTGGACCTCGATCAACCGTGGAAAGTGATTGGGCAGACGCGCGAACCGTTAATCTTGCCCACCGGCGAGGAACGAGTCGGCTATGTGCCCAACGTCGTCTATAGTTGCGGTGGGATGATCCACGGGGACAGGCTCATCATCCCATACGCTGCCAGCGATACGCTGACCACCTTTGCCTCCGTTACTCTGCCCGAACTGCTCGCGGTTCTGAAGAAAGGTTAATTTGGCTTTGAAAGCATGGATGCATAGCTACAGCGAGAAGCTCGTCCCGGCACGCGAAGCGCTCTCCCACATCCGCAACGGGCAAACGATATTCATTGGTTCCGGCGCGGGCGAGCCCGACCTGCTAACCGACACGCTGGCCGATATGGCGCCGCATTTCTGCGACATCGAGGTCATTCATCTCGCCACCGTCCGGCGGGAACCCAAGCTGGCTTCCCCGTTGTTGTCCGGCAGTTTCCGGTACAACAGTTTCTACGTCGGCCGGCACGATTCCGAACCCGCCGGCGACGTTACCACCGACTATACACCGATGAACGTCAGCGAGCTGCCCGCGGCCATGGCCACGGGCACCGTGTTGGTCGACGTCGCGCTGGTCCAGGTGTCACCCCCGGACGACCTGGGGTCTTGCAGCCTAGGCGTGAGCGTAGACGCCACCCGGGCGGCGGTGGAAAACGCGAACCTGGTGATCGCACAGGTAAACAAAAACATGCCCGTCACCGTGGGGGATTCTTTGGTTCCACTCGATGACATAGACTACTTCGTGGAAGGCAACGCCCCGCTGGCCGAGGCTTCCGCCCCGGTGCTCGACCCCGTATCGCTCACCATCGGCCGCCACATCGCCTCGCTCATTTCGGATGGGATGACACTCCACTTCGACCGCGGACCGATCAGCGCTTCGACGATGCGGTATCTCGACACCCGCAAAGACCTGGGGATACACACCGACATACTCACCGATGACATATTGCGCCTGATCGAATCGGGGGCCGTCACCAACCGGCGCAAAAAGATCTATCACGGCAAGACGGTGGCGACGATGGCCATGGGTTCGGAAAAGTTGTACCGGTCACTGGAGGGAAATCCGCACGTCGAACTCCTCCCCATCGAGGAGGTGAACGACCCGTCCGTCATCGCGAAAAACGACGACATGGTTTCCGTCCATTCGGTCGGAGAGATAGAGCTCACCGGAATGGCGAGAGCGGATACCGAGCACGTCTCGGTCAAACAGAGCCTTCCCAGCAGTACGAACTACATTCACGGCGCGCGTTGTTCCAGGAACGGGTTCACCATCATGGCATTGCCGTCGACCACACCAGACGGATCGAGGTCCCGGATCGTTAGTGTGAGTATCGGCCGAGGGGTGGCGTTCGACCGGGCGTCGGTGGAATACGTGGTAACGGAGTACGGCACCGTCAATCTGTACGGTCTGTCGGTGCGCGAACGCGCAATCGCGCTCATATCGATTGCACACCCAAAGTTCCGGCACCAATTGCTCGACGAGGCCAAGCGTCTCGGGTACGTGGGTAAGGATCAGGAGATCCCGCCGGAGTCGGGTTGCGTGTACCCACACCAGTACGAGTTCTCGCACACGTTTAATGACGGTACCGAGGTGCTTTTCCGGCCCGTGCAGCCCAGCGACGCGCGGCGTTTGCAGCGGTTGTTCTACAAACTCACGCCGGAAACGATCCGGCTTCGATTTCACGCCACGATCAAGGCACTCACCGACGAAATGGCCCAAAAGGCGGCTGCAATCGACTACAGCCGCGACATGGCGATTGTGGGGTTGGTCGGGCCGCGCAGCAACCCGGAGATTATTGCCGAGGGCCGTTACACTTACAATCCGGGCAACAACATGGGTGAGTTCGACATCGTCGTTCGCGAAGACTATCAAGGAAAGGGCTTGGCGACTTTTCTCGCGGACTACCTAAACAAGATCGCTTTCTCAAGGGGTCTCGCCGGCGTGTACGCGGTCGTCATTTCGGAGAACAATGCTACGCTCGGTTTGTTCAAAAAGGCGTGGCCGACGGCGACGAGCCGTTACGAATTGGGAACAACAGTCGTCACGGTGCAGTTTCCGGAAAAGGAACTCAAGCATCCGAAGGACAGCGTGATTATTTACTCGGGGCGGTACGCGGATTTCTCTTACGGGGAAGACCATCCGTTCGATCCAGGCCGGGCGCGGGTGGCCTTGAACTTGATCAGACAGCAGGGCTACCTCGCCGAGCCGTGGATGCGCGTCGAGGAACCGAAGGAGATTACGAGGGAACGACTGATCGAATCGCACGACCCTGCGTTTGTCGATGCGCTCGAGGAAGCGAATTCGGGCGTCTGGCAGGACAAGTTCTCGAAGTTCAACCTGGGCGTAGAAGACTGTCCCGTCTTCGCGGGGATGTTCGACTATGTGATGCTGTACACATCGGCTACGCTCACGGGCACCGACTACATTATCCGGGAAAACGCCAACGTCGTGTTCAACCCGTTGGGCGGGTTCCACCATTCGAGTCGGTCACACGCCGAGGGCTTCTGCTATGTCAACGACGTCGTCGCCGCTATCGACTTGTTCTTGGCACAGGGATACCGTGTGGCGTACATCGACATCGACACACACCACGGCAACGGTGTGCAGGACGCGTACTACCGTGACGACCGCGTCCTGTTTGTGTCGCTCCATCAGACGGGAAAGACGCTGTACCCGTGGGGCGGTTTCGAGACGGAAACCGGCGAAGACATCGGCCGAGGATTCAACATCAACATTCCGCTCCCCGAGGAAACAGACGACGACGCCTACGAGAAGATTTTCCGTCGGATCGTGATCCCAGCGGTCGAAGCGTTCGCCCCATCGGCCGTGGTGGCGGTGATCGGCGCGGACACGCACCGCTCAGACCCGTTGGCCAACCTGAGTCTCACGAACAACGGCATGGAAGCGGTCGTGAAGGCGATCCAAGGGTTTAGCACACATCTGTTGTTGCTCGGAGGTGGCGGTTACGATCTGAAGTCGACGACGCAGGCGTGGTGCCGGATGTGGGCTGCCGCCAACCGCATCGACTCGTTACCAGACTTCATGCTGGGCATGGGCGGCACTTTTCTGGGCGGCGAAGACATCGCCGGCGCCGACATCATCGACATGGCCTACCACGTTACGGGCGACAAGAAGGTCGCCATCATGGAAGAACTGGATCGCGTCGCCTCCTACCACGAATCGCACACGTTTCCAATCATGAAGCAAACCCTCGGCGC
>CBDVBX010000166.1:0-8590 GCA_965372335.1 uncultured bacterium
CCCAGTTGTTCCCGTAGCCCGGCAACGTGGCATACCCACACACATAAATATTATTTCTATCCGGTCGCGCGCCGCACCATAGCGATTGCGTTCCCTCCAGCGGTGCCAGTCGGCCGGTGTCGCCTCCCCCCAACCCGACGAAATCGTCGACGTGAAAATACGCGCCGGTCTGAACCGTTAAGTCGGCCGAGATCCACCCCTGCGCGTCGCAATCGTTCAATCCATCGAAATCCCAGGACCCCAGTTCGGTCGTATCCACGGCGGCGGGCCCGGGCTCGATCGCCCCCATAGGCGGCGTGAATCCCGGCGGAAGGGCTGGGAAATTCAACGGCGGGGCTGGTGGTTCGATGGTGAATTCGATCGGTGATCTACGGTCGGAACGTGCGTCGGTGTCGGCTTGCGGTGTTGCCAGCAGGATCGCTGCGAGCACGAATAGGCACAGGACAAAACGCGCCCGGTTCATGTCGCCCCCTCTTCTGGTCGGCTGCGAAAATGTCGTGCCGGTGGGAACGGCCGCACGGCTGTTCCCACCGGATGACGGAGCGGAACAACGCCACCCCGTGCGGATCTTTGAATCTCCTACACCTGTATAAGTCGGACGTGCGGGCGAAATTACTCTTGCGGCCGGTGGGGATGGCCGCTGTCGCCTGGCAATGGAGCCCTTACCCCTTGATACTCAATATTTTACCATACATTCGTTGTATCGTCAATAGCGCGCTGTCATCCCGCGCGTGACCAGCCGAACACGAATCTGACGGTGCCGTCGGGGAGGGGGCGGGTTCTACATGTTCGACGCCGCCAGCCAGTCGTGCTTGGTGGCGCGTGCTTCGGCAGCGGTTTTGTACGTGGGATCGGCGTTCTTCCACACTTCGAGGGCCCGGTCGAGGTGTTTGTCGGCGTCTCCCTGGCGCCCCATGGCGTGGTAGACCCGGGCGAGCTCGTAGTTGACGTGACCATTGAAAGGGCTGTACTTGGCGCTTTTTTCGAGAAATTCGGCCGCGCGCTGTGGGTTACCCTGTTTGCGGTAGCATCGGCCGATTCCACGAAGCGCTGCGGCGTGATTGGGATCGCGCTCGAGCATCCCATTGTAGACGGCGGCCGCGTCGTCGAACTGGCCCCTCAATTCGTGGATTCGTCCCAGCGCGTAGTCGTAATTCTGGCGCAATATCTCCACACCGAGCGCCTGGATATACTGTTCGATATTGGCCAGCGCCGCTTCGGCTTTGTCCGGTTCCTCGGTGGCGATGTAGATTTCCAAGTATCCGTACGAGACCGCTTTGTCGAACGGTTGGACCGTCACCGCAGACTCGATTTCCTTCACGGCACGCATGGCCTCTTCTTTGCGACCGGCGTGAACGAATCGATCCATATCCGGAAGCCGCGACAGATATGCTTGGAGCGGCGTGGTTGTTTTGAGCTCGGCGATAAACAATGACTGCATCGCCTCAATCGCTTTGTTGTACTCGCCGCGCAATTCATAGTAATCGGACAGCGCGTTAAACACTTCGATGCTATCCATGCCCGAACGACTCACGTCCAGCGCGTAGTCCAACTGCTTGCGCGCGTCGTCGAGTCGGCCCAGCATAATGTCGTTTCGCGCCGCGTCCACCAAAAACGATACTCGTTCGGGTTCGACCAACAACGCCTTGTCGTAATATTGCTTCGCCTTGTCGAACTCTCCCATACGCCGGAAAACGTCGCCTATCTCCTGAAACGCTGCCGGATCTTTCGGGTTCATTTTCGCGTATTTTTCGCGGTACTCGAGCGCGTTTTCGAAATCACCTTTCAGTTCGTACAGCGTGGCCACATCGTTCAAGTAATTGTCTTGGGACGGATCGAGTTCGATGATCCGGTCGTACGTTGAAATGGCCGCGTCGGTCTCGTTGCGAAGCGTATGGACTTGGGCCTTCACCTGGTGGCCCAACACGTCATCGGGGTACAGTTCGGTCATCATGTTGGCGACGGCGAGCACCTTGTCCGGCTGTTCTTTCGCAAAGTAGTAGTTGGCCTTGACGATGAATTGGAAGCGTTCCGGCACCTTGTACGAGTGACGGAGCGCCGCCTCGAGTGCGGCAACGCTCTCGACACTCTGGTTCGTCACCCGGTATACCATAAACTTCTGAAAATGGGCGAAGGCCAGTGTAGAATCCGCGCTGGTAGCGGCCTCCAGATGTTTGATCGCGCCCGCCCAATCGGAATCGAGCAGGATTGCTTTCTTTCCAAGGGCAAGCCCGCGGATGGCCTCCTCCGAGTTCGTCACCATTTCCGCTACGGGAAGGTTCGGAGCTCCGTCGAGGTGCCACTGCGGAACGTCGACCGACCGCATGATGTCTTTGGTAACGTCGTCCGCCATTACAAAGATGTCCGATCCCCGATAACTGTTTTCCGACACCTGTTTCCCCGATTTCGATTCGTACACCTGTACCGTAGCGATGTACTCCTCGTCCTGGCGGTCGATGGTGCCGGTGACAAAATGATCCATGTGCGATTCGACAGCCAGTTTTCTTTTGAGCGCTAGCGGCACGCCGTCCCAACTCGTAAACCCGGACGCTTTGAGCCGGTTGAAGACCGTGGGGTCCAACGACGGCCTCGCATCGAGAAACATATCCTGAAGCACGTCATACTCGACCAGCATCGGTAGAGCGTATTGGAGCCATTCGTTTTCGGCGTCGTCGGACGGGCTGTCGAAAACATACATCGCAAAGCGTTTGCGAAATGTCGAGGTGGGGACGACACGCTCGATCGTCTCACCCTCTTCGTTGGTCACTTCGACGCGCGTTGTGACGGCGCCGATGTCTTTGCCCGAAAACACGACGATCAACAGCGCCGCCGACGCCACGATATTGACCGATACGCCGATCCATCCCGGTTTACCCCAACGTTTCGTGCCGTTTCTCCCCGTGATGATTGCGATCAATAACACGGCTGGTAGAAGCGACAGCAACCCCACGGTCGTCATCTTGACAATATAAGGAGATAGCTGCGCGCGTCCGATTAGCACCTCCGCCAACCGAACGACCAGCCACGTGAAACCGAGGTAAACGCCCGCGGTGATCAAAACACGCCTCAACCACGCGGTGACACCGCCGTCTTCGGCCACCGCTCCGCCCGCTCCGACGGTTTTCGATACCGTCGGATCAACGGCGTTACGCACCTGGACGAGTTCTTCCAGCATGGCTTCTACGGACTGGTAGCGATCCTCGGGCTTCTTCGACAGCGCCTTTGTGATGATTCGTGCAAAATCTTCGGGGATATCGCTTCGCAGGACGCTCGGCGACACGGGCGCTTCGTTCAGGACGGAATAGACGATCGCCGATTCGTAGTCGCCCTTGAACGGCAGTTCTCCGGTGAGCATTTCGTAGAGTGTGACACCGAATGACCAGATATCGCTGCGGTGGTCGACAGTCCCACCGCTCAACTGTTCGGGGGACCCGTACGCAACCGTTCCCATCGTCTGGGTTTCCGGGTCGGTGCGACCGGCGATCTCGCGGTAGGCGAGACCGAAGTCCATGATCTTGGCCCGGCCCGTCGGCGTGACCATGACGTTGGCGCTCTTGATGTCGCGGTGAACGAAGCCTTTTTCATGCGCGGCGGTGAGTCCCTCGGCGATCTGCACCGATATCTTGGCCGCGTCGAGGATTTTCATCGGGCCGTCGGATTCGACGATTTCCTTGATATCGCGACCCTCGACGAACGCCATCGAAATGAAGTGTTGGCCGTCCGCCTCGTTGATCTCGTGGACGGTACAGATGTTGGGGTGGTCGAGTGCGGCTGCCGCGCGGGCCTCGGCCACGAATCGGGCCCGGTCCTCGTCGCGCTCCAACGCGTCGGCCGGCAAAAACTTGAGCGCAACCTGGCGGTGCAGCTTGGTGTCTTCCGCCCGGTAAACGACGGCCATGCCGCCCTCGCCGAGCTTTTCGACAATTTGATAGTGGAGGATTTGCTTGCCTATCATCGCCCTCAGCGCCCCATTCGTCTCGCTAAGAACGCATTTCTGCGATCTCTCTCAGTCCCTTGAGCGCCTGGTCGATATGCGCGGGTGTGTTGAACGGTCCCGCAGAGAACCGAACCGTCCCTTTGATGTCGGTCGTGCCGATCCTCTCGTGCACCAGGGGAGCGCACTGCAGGCCGGTGCGCGTGGCCACGTTGTACTCAACATCGAGGATCATCCCCACATCGCCCGCGGCCCAATTTTTTACGTTCAAAGAGATCACTGGCAGGTGGTTCTCCGGAGGGCCGGCGCAGTAAGTGGTCACCGCTTCGTTCTCGGCCAGCCCCTGGCGTAATCGTTCGTATAATGACGTCTCGTGTTTCCGGAGGTCGTCGAGCCCTTCTTCTTCTATGAAATCCAGCCCCGCTGCCAGTCCCGCAATCCCCACCAGGTTGATCGTCCCCGCTTCGAGGCGGAAAGGGTACTCCTCCAGGTGGCCGCGAACAGCGGAGCGAACCCCGGTGCCGCCGAATCGTGTCGTTTGAATCTGAACGTCTTTACCCACGCACATGCCACCGATTCCGGTGGGCCCCATCAAGCACTTGTGGCCGGTAAAAACGACCACGTCGATGTTCATCGCCTGCATATCGATAGGCACGATGCCCGCGGTTTGTGAGGCATCGATCACAAACGGTACCCCCGCTTCGCGGCAGATCGTGCCGATCTCGGCCACCGGTTGGATCGTACCGATCACATTGGAACCGTGATTGACCACGACCAGGCTCGTATTCTTGTTGATCGCTTTTTTAATGTCGCCGGGATCCACGTAGCCGTTTTCATCGAATGGCACACGATCCACGGTGATCTCACCAGAGACCTCTTTTACGTACAACGGTCTCAAAACTGAATTGTGTTCTAGCTGCGTGGTGACCACGTGATCACCGTGTTTGACCATGCCACTGATTGCCTGATTCAGAGCGTCCGTGGCGTTGTATCCGAAAACGAGACGATTGGGATCATCGGATCCACCAAACAGCTTGGTTAGCCTTTTGCGCGTGTCGAGCACCACGTTTTCCGCCTCCGCAGCTCGGTCCGTGCCCGATCGGCCCGGGTTAACGCCAGCGTTACGGTAGAATTCGTCCATGGCGCGGTAGACGCGCTCTGGCTTGGGATAGGTGGTGGCGCTGTTATCAAGATATATTGCGTCGCTCATTCGGCCCTCCACAGAGATGAGAATATGATGAATGCAATATCAAGTGTGATAAGTCATCAGGCCGGGTCGGAGAAAACGATGGACTTCTCATTACCGGATATAAATAGACGATGGCTTAGGCCGATCTTAATAAATTAACTCAACCAAGTGAAGCTCTAAAAAACCCTCAAAAGTCCGGTTTTAGCAACAACTTAATTACTACTACCCTCGAATCCGCAAGATATATCTTCCGCTTTACTTAGCGGTGTTGGTGTGCTACAATCATTTCGCACTATTTTCCATTCAAGAATTCGACTGAGCAGCTTGACATCCTGTGCTAGACCTCCTTCGTTTTACCGTCAACTAAACGCCTAAGGGGGATAATGTGAAACGCGCTTTAGCTGTACCCCAAGTCGCGCTGATCCTCGCTCTTTCATTTTTCGTAACTGTTGGTGTTCAAAGCCAGCAGGCGGCGGACTATGTGGAAGACCAAGTTATCATCAAGTTTGATCCGACCACGTCGCAGAACGAGATTGCGGCGGTGCAGTCAAACCTGGGAGCGGCCGTCGATAGTCGGTTCTACCGCATTCAGGCTGAACTGTGGAACATCAGTAGCATGTCTGTGCAAGACGCGATCAACCTGTACCAAAACGATCCGCGCGTCGAGTACATCGAACCCAACTACTATCTCTACGCGGATGATACCTTTCCCAACGATCCGCGGTTTCCCGAGATGTGGGGCCTACACAACACCGGGCAAACCGGCGGGACGCCGGACGCGGACATCGACGCCCCCGAGGGTTGGGACTTCGAAACCGGTGAAAGGATACTGGTTGGCAACATCGATACCGGCACAGACTGGCAGCACCCGGATCTGGCCGACAATATCTATGAGAACCCCAACGAAATACCGAACAACGGAATCGATGACGACGGCAACGGGTTCATCGACGACGTTCGCGGCTGGGACTTCGTAAACAACGACAACAACCCCATGGACGACAACGGTCACGGGACGCACACGGCGGGCACGATCGGCGCGGTGGGCAACAACGGTATCGGTGTGGTGGGCGTCAGCTGGACAGCGTTAATTATGCCGGTCAAGTTCCTCAGTGCTTCCGGCGGGGGAACTACGGCAAACGCCATCAAGTCGGTTGAATACACCACCATGATGGGTATGAACCTCACCAACAACAGTTGGGGGGGTGGCGGTTTTTCGCAGGCGCTCAAGGACGCCATCGATGACGCCGGCGCCAATGGAATCCTGTTTGTCGCCGCGGCGGGTAACGGCGCTTCCGACACCGACATCTTCCCTCACTACCCATCTAGTTACGATTCGGACAACATCATTTCTGTAGCGAACACGACCCACAACGATTTGTTGTCGGGCTTATCGAACTGGGGATTGACGACGGTCGACCTGGGCGCGCCCGGATCGAGCATTTTGAGTACACTGCCTGGAAACTCGTACGGCACCGGCAGCGGGACGTCGATGGCGTCACCCCACGTGGCCGGCGCGGTTAGCTTGCTCTGGTCAGCCGTGCCGACAATGCCGCACCTCGATGTCAAAACCATGATCATGGACAACGTCGACATCATCCCGGCACTCCAGGGCCGGACGGTCAGCGGCGGCCGCCTCAATATATATAACTACCTCTCCAAACTCGACAGCATCCCGCCTGGCAAGGTGACGGATCTCGCCGTCGCGTCGACCAGTTCGAACACCGCAACACTCACCTGGACCGCTGTGGGTGACGACGGTTACGTGGGAACGGCGACGCGCTACGACATTCGCTACTCCACCCGGCAGATCTACTGGAGCAGCTTCGATCAAGCAACCCCGGTGCCCAACCCTCCGACGCCGCAGCCGGTCGGAACGCCGGAAATGTTCGAGGTAACAGGCCTCGACTTCAATACACAGTACTCCTTCGCGATGAAGGTGTACGACGAGCAGGATAACGTCTCCTTTATCTCCAACCTGCCGTTGGGTACGACGCTCGGTATACCCCAGCTGGCCTACACCCCCACTTCGTTTACAGACAATCTGTTCACGGGCGGAACCTCGACGCAGGTTCTCACGTTAGAAAACATCGGCGACGGCACGCTGGACTACTCGTTCTCCGGCTTGCCATCGTGGCTGAGTGTTGATCCGGAAACAGGCAGGGTCAACGCGGGTCAGAGCGACAACGTGGATTTTGTCTTTGACGCCACGGGATTGTTGGGCGGAGTTTACAACGTAACCGTCGTACTCCACACGAACGATCCCGCCCGGATGGTGGCCAACATACCGGTAACGCTGGTTGTGATTGGCGCACCGGATATCTCGGTCTCGCCGGAACAGTTGGATTTCGGCCCGAATTACATTGGCACGACGGCGACGATGGGGCTGGTGTTGACAAACATCGGCGTGACGCCGCTCAACGTCAGCGGGGTCAGCATCGACAACGCGGAGTTTTACGTCGATCCCTCCGGATTCATCCTGATGCCGACGGCAAGCCACGTATTAATGGTCGACTACACCCCGGTCACGGTCGGCCCCGTCACGGGAACGCTCACCATTTCGAGCGATGACCCGTACACCCCGCAGTATGATGTGCCGCTGGACGGTGAAGGGGTGATTCCACCCGAGATTTCCATCACTCCTACTTCGTTTACCGATACCCTGTTCACTGGCGGCACCTCGACGCAGGTGATGACAATATCGAATACGGGCGGCAGCGACCTCGACTTTGAAATCCAAATAGAGCCGGTCGACTCGATCGTCGCCGCGTATTTCGCCGCCGTACAACCGCCAGACCTGGGCGGGCTGGCCGCCAAGAATCACACCGGCTACCGGGCGAGCTACGAGGCGTTTGCCGCGAGTGGCGGCGCTCGTAACGCCCCCAGCGCGTTTACGATGCCCGAGACCGACCCGCGGATCCTCGACTTCTTCGAGTTGGTCGAAGGGGTGCTGCTAGACAGCACGCTCGTCTACTTCGACGACATGGAGAGCGGCCCGAACGGATGGACCCACTACCCCACCCACCCGAACGGAAACGATCAGTGGGCAATGTCCAACAACCGGTGGCACAGCGCCAACACTAGTTGGAGGGTCATGCAGCACCCGTCCTTCGGAAGCGATGCCCTGCAATCTCCCGATATCGATCTGACGCGCTTCGAGAGTGCCACGCTCGTATTCAAGCACTGGTACAACTTTGACGATTGTGGTGGCGACCCCACGTTCGAACCCGACGGCGGAATCGTCGAGATTTCGACGAACGGCGGGGCGACGTGGACACAGATCCACCCGGTGGGCGGATATCCGTATGTACTGGACGACATCTGCGACAACCCGCTCGCCTATCTGTCGGCGTACTCGCACGACGGCGGCAACGGCAACCTCTTCATCCCCGCCGTCTTCGACCTGACGCCCTGGGCGAGCAACGTGATATCGATCCGCTTCCAGGCGGGGTGGGATTGTGGCAACT
>CBDVBX010000167.1:0-8586 GCA_965372335.1 uncultured bacterium
TGCAGTTTAGCGGCGCGGACATTTGGACGCTGACGGCTGTGTACGCGGGCCTGACGGTGGCGATCCTACTCTCGACCAGCCTCATGGTCATGCGCTTTCTGCGCGACTAAAATTGGGTAATAAAAAAAACGCCGGAATCCGGCGCTTGCCCTTAGTCCTCCCCAAGAATATTTGCGTTCGTCCAGCTGACCCCCTGAGTGGCTCGCCGCGGAGCGAGGTGGGGTACGCTCGATGAATGGAACATTAGTATAGCACGTCGCGCCGCCAAAGTCAATCCGATGAAATCACAACTGCTACTTGCGCGAATACCTTTCGAGGTAATCGGGGAGCGAGATGCCGTCGGGCAGCTTGGGATCAACCTCTGGTGGCAACGGTGTCAATTCGAAGGGGATGAAGCCCGCCCAGGTGGGGAGTTGGTAGTCCTCGTCGTCGTCGGCTGGCGGGCCGGCACGGATCTTGGCGGATACTTCGCGGCGCCGAATGTCCGCCGCGGTTACCCTCCTTGGATTTCGATCAGCGCGTCGATCTGGGCGTCCATCTCGGCTTTGGCCGCCTCGGACATTTCGGCCATCATGTCCTTGTGGGCGGCCTTCGCGTGCGCCCAGATCTTATTTTTGAGCTCTGCGCCCGTTTCAGCCGTTGCCTCCCACTGGCAGGAGGCACCCATGTCCGCGCACGATAACTTGAGCATCGCCTCACTCCTTTCAATTCAAGGAATGGTCTAGGGGTCTCGCTGCCAGCGTAAGCCGTCATCAAAAACGTTATGGTGCCGGGGCCCCGATGTCAATAGCGCCCGGCAAAGATTGCCGTGTGAAAAAACTTTACAAGATCTTGGGGCAGTCGTCGGCGACGGGGCATTCGTCGCACAGCGGTTTTTTGGCGCTGCACCAATTGCGGCCGTGCGACGTAATGAGGTGTGAAAACAGCGTCCAGTCGTCGCGGGGAATCAATTCCATCAGATCGAACTCAATTTTGTCGGGGTTTTTTTGTTCGGTGAATCCCATCCGGTGCGACAGCCGTATCATGTGGGTGTCGACCACGATGCCGGGGATACCGAACACGTTACCGAGAAGACAGTTGGCTGTCTTGCGGCCGACGCCGGCCAGCGTCAACAGCTCTTCCATCGTGCCCGGCACCTCGCCATCGAAGTCGTCGAGGATCGAACGGCACGCTTTCTTGATACTCTTGGACTTGTTGTTGAAGAACCCGGTGCTGCGGATCGCCTCGATCAACTCCTCGTCCGGCGCATCCACGTAGTCTTGTGCCGTCCGGTATTTTTTGAACAGGTCTTTGGTGACGATGTTTACCCGTTGGTCGGTGCACTGCGCCGACAGGATGGTGGCGACGAGCAGCTCGAGGACGTTGGTGAAGTCGAGCGCGATCTTGGCGTCGGGAAACTCTTTTTTGAGATCCTCCAGTATGCGCAGCGCGCGTTTCTTGGTGGCGGCGGTCGGCATACCGGTTAACTCCGTCGTCGTTGAAAGATCTTTTTTATTTTGGCCACGGTCATGGTGTTGATCACGTCGTCCTTGGTAAGCCATCCCTTGCGCGCAATACCGACGCCGTAGCGGTAGTAATCGATGTCGGACGTGTGATGGGCGTCGGGGCTGATAGAGAACAGCACGCCTTTTCCTTTGGCGTACTTGATATGACGCCAGTCGAGATCGAGGCGCTGTGGGTGGGCGTTGATCTCCATGATGACGCCGTTCTCGGCCGCGGCGTCGATCACCGCTTTCAGGTCTACCTTATAAGCTTCCCTCGACAATAGTAATCGGCCGGTTGGGTGACCGAGCATCGTCGTGTAGGGATTTTCGATCGCCTTGATGATCCGCGTGGTCTGGGCCGCTTCGCTCAGGCCGAAATTGCTGTGCACGGATGCGACGACATAGTCGAACGTCTGCAGGACGTCTTCGGTGTAGTCCAACGACCCGTCGGTGAGGATGTCGGACTCGATGCCAAAGAACAAGGTGAAGTTCCTGAGCTTCTTGTTGAGCGCCACGGCTTCTTGGCGCTGTTCTTCGACGCGCTCCGGCTTGAGCCCGTTGGCGTAGGCGGCGGTCTGGCTGTGGTCGCCCAGGCCGAAGAACTGGTGGCCCAACGCCCGGGCCGCGTCGACCATCTCCTCGATGGTCGATTTGCCGTCGCTGTAGTTGGTGTGGCAGTGAACCACGCCCTTTATATCGGATTCCTCGATCAGTGTGGGCAATCCCTCCGTCCCTCGGGCTTCGGCCGCCTCGATCTCGCCGGTCGCCTCTCTCAGCTCGGGCGGAATGTACGAGAGTCCCAGTTTTTTGAACAGCGCGGCCTCGTCCCGGCAGCTCGTCGGCTTGCCGCTTTTGAACAGACCGTACTCGTTGAGACGATAGCCGAGCCGTTTGGCCCGCGCGCGAATCTCGGTATTGTGATCCTTGCTGCCGGTGAAGTAGTGTGACGCAAAGGCGAACTCGTCGTCCTTGACGACGCGCAGATCGACGTTGATACCGGGTCCGTAAATGATGCTCGACTTAGTCGGCCCTTTTGCCACCACCGACCGGACTTTCGGCAGCGTCGTGAACGACTCCATGATGGCGTCGCCCTTCTTGGCGGTGACCAAGATGTCGATATCGCCGATGGTTTCCTTGCGGCGGCGCAGGCTGCCCGCCAACAGGTGACGATTGACGTCGGGGTGGTTTTTGATTGCGTCGATGATCTCGTTTGCCTGCGTTTCGGCGGTACTGTATAGGAACCGGTCCTGGTATTTGCGGAGGTTTTCGATTCCAGCGAGAATCTTTTCTTGAGTCCTGGCCCCAAATCCGGAAAGGCCTGAGAGCTTGTCGTTTTTCGCAGCGTTCTCGAGCTCTTTGATCGTCGTAATATCCAGCTTATCGTAGACGGCCTTCACCTTTTTGGGACCGAAGCCGGGGATGCGCAGCATCTTCATCAGACCGTCGGGGATCTTCTCGCGAGTATCTTCGTACAGCGGAAACGTGCCCGTCTTCAGCGCGCCGGCGATGTCGTCGAAAATTCCCTTGCCGATCCCCTTAACCTCGAGGAGCTCACGCGACTCGATCATCGCGCGCAGATCGCCGGTGAGGTTGTCCAGTATTCTCGACGCGTTGGCGTATGCGCGGCACCGGAACGGGTTCGCCCCCAAGATCTCCAACATGATGCTCAATTCCTCGAGCATCCCCGCAATCTCTTCTTTGCCTACACTCGAGACTTCTGCTGGCGTTTCTCTACGTTTTTTGGGCATTTCGGTTGGTTAGAAGGTGTCGCAACACGGCATTGCGTCGAAGTAGTGACGGGCCGAGCTCGACAGTAATTAAGTTCCGGTAGCGGTGTTTTCGGACTCTTTGAGAAGCACCCGCTGACGCGCCAGCAGCTTCTCGAAATCAATCTCGTTTGCGTCGATTTCCGGAGCCCTCGCGAACTCGAACTCCTTCTGCGCTTTGTCTCCCGTCTCGAAGAGATCCGGCCCGCCGACGCGCTGCCGGATCGCGTCGAACGACATCACGGCGGGGATATCGTAATCGGCGGCGATCTTGGCCACCTTCTTCATCTTGGCCAACTGGCCGATCATGACGATTCGTTCGATGTCCTTGTGCATCTCGCACACCGCGCGCAGCGGAGTGATGATCCGTCCGTTGACGCCGTAGCTCCCGTCGCGAGTGCAGACGTACAACTCGTCGCAGATCGTCGCAAAGTCTTTTTCCCAAAAGATCTCGTTTTTCGTTTCGAAACCCAGCACGCAAATCGTATACGCGCCGTGTTGTTTGTACTCTTTCGCACGGAGAAACAGTGAAGCCGCGCCCAGGTCCTCCGCGGCCAAAACCACTTTGCCGATGTCAGCGAACGTGCACGATCTCCCCAACGGTCCCCGTATTTGGAACACCGCGTCTCCTTCTCGCAGCATCGACAGCTGCAGACTGGGCAAATCCTGGGCCTTGTGGACAATCGTGATCGTGCCTTTTTGCCGGTCGTAACCCGCGACCGGAAGCGTCAGCGCCGCGCCGTCGGTATTGACGTGGATGTCCACGTGGTGACCCGGCTGGACCTTTTCGGCAACGGCGGGCATTTCGATTTCCATCGAGAATACTTCGTCGGTGATCGCCCTCTTGCTCACAATCTTAAACATCCGATGAAACCCTTTCTGGAAGGACCCTGTCCAAGTGTCGCGATATCAACCGGGAGTATATGCACAGCGGCAATTGGTGACAAGCAACGATCGTTGTATCTTATGCCGTTTGTCCGCGTCGCGGGTGTCGCCTAAACCGGTTGCAAACCTGTGCACCCGCTGGACTTACGCTGGCATCCAAACCGCGAAAATCGTTGACAAATAACAACTTTCGCCATATTCTGGAACCAGATAACACAGCCGCGCCGCAGCGTGGAGAAGCAAACCTCAGGCGGATAAATCATGAAAGGTATCATGGATAGAGTCAATCTCGATTGGGGGACACTCCCCTTCGATTATATAAAAACCGACTGTCATCTCGAGTATACATTCAAGGATGGGAAGTGGGACGACGGGAAGGTCGCCGAGGACGACACGTTTAAGCTGCACATTGCGTCGACGTGTCTGCACTACGGCCAGCAAGCGTTCGAAGGTCTCAAGGTTTTCGAAGCCGAGGACGGACGCATCTTGTGTTTCCGGCCGGAAGAAAACGCCAAGCGCATGGACCGGACGGCAAGAAAGATCCTCATGGAGCCGTTTCCGGCGGACAAGTTTGTTGAAGCGATCGACAAAGTCACGCGTCTCAATAAAAGATTCATCCCTCCCTACGGCAGCGGCGCGAGCCTATACGTTCGGCCGTTGTTGATCGGCGTATCCGGCACCATCGGTGTGAAACCGTCGAAAGAGTACAAGTGGTTGGTCTTCGTCACACCGGTCGGACCGTACTTCAAAAGCGGACTCACTCCGATCAGGCTCATGGTCGAGGAAGAAGTCGACCGGGCGGCGCCCAACGGTGTGGGCGACGTCAAGGTGGGCGGCAACTACGCGGCCGGCCTGAGAGCTTCGCACGGCGTCAAAAGCAAGGGCTTTGACGAGGTGTTGTATCTGGATGCGCTACACAAGAAGTACATCGACGAATCCGGCGCGACCAACTTCTTTGGCATCACCAAGGACGGCAGGTACGTCACACCGGGTTCGCATACGATCCTTCCCAGCATCACCAACATGAGCCTCAAAGTAATCGCAAAGGACCTGGGAATTCCGGTCGAGGCTCGCGACGTTGCGGTCGAAGAACTTCTGGAGTTCACCGAGGCAGGATGCTGCGGCACCGCGGCCATCATTACACCCGTGGAGACCGTTACGTGGGGCGGGAAGGAAATCCGGTACCTGGAGAAGGGCGAAGTGTGCGGTCCTTTGAGCCGGAAGCTCTACGATCAACTCACGGGTACCCAGTGCGGTGACATTGCGGATGAACGAGGGTGGGTGCGGGAGATCAACGTCGAATAGCCCCCGACGCTTCGCGCCCGTTGGGCCGGTGAGATAGAACCTGACATATTCACTCCGACCTCGTCGGTCCGGGCGCGTCGGGACTCACCACGTGCATCAAGGCGAACAGGACCACCAGCACGACGTTGCCCGTTCCCCATACGCGCGCGATCCAGCGTGTAAAAAGAACGCTATTTTTTTCGAGTTCGAAATCGGTCAAGAGACGCTCCCGTCCGCTGTGGCGTCAATCTCGACAAGGGGGTCGTCTTACATTTTCAATATATATGAAAAGCGCGACCCAAACCCGTCAACACAAATAGCGCGGCGGGGCGTCCCCCGGTTGGACGCGATCACTGCACGCCGTGCGTCCACTTCTTCAGCATCGGCACGAGCAACAACAACAGGGCCGCGGCGCCGAATATGAACAGCGCGCTGGTCTGGTAAACACCCGTGTAGATCACGAGCGATTCGACGGCCGGCACGCCCTCTCCGCCGGCTTCGCCCCCGGCTGCGCCGGTGAGAGCCGCTATCTGACCGGCCAGGTATTGGGCGCCCGATATCGACAGAAACCAAGCCCCCATGGCCATACCCGTCAATCGCTGTGGCGCTAGCTTCGTAATCATCGACAGCCCCACCGGCGAGAGACACAGCTCGCCCCAAGTGAGAAACAGGTAGAGGAGCACCATAAACCCGAGCGGCGTGATACCGTCTTTGGCGAAATACCTGCCGCCGATTACCAACACCACGAACCCGAGGCCGAGCTGCCACAAGCCGAGCGAAAACTTCATGGGGATGGAAGGCTCTTTGCTCTTTTTGGCCAGCCACACCCACAGCCAGGCAAATACCGGCGCGAGCGTGATGATGAACAGGGCGTTGAAGTTCTGCGGCCACGAAGACGGCATCTCCCATCCCAGGATACTGCGGTTGAGGTTTCGGTCGGCGTAGAGTGTCAGACTGCTACCCGCCTGTTCGAAGAACGCCCAGAAGACCGGGTTGAACAACACCAGCACCAGTAGCACAAAGATCTGCTCTCGTTGGACCTTGTCTTCGTGTATCGCCACCCAGATGAACGTGCCGAGTACGGCCAGTGCGGTGGCGCCCAGCAGATAACCGACGATCTCGCCGTGTAGGAGGAAGTAGTAAATAACCGGAATGCAGAGGAGTGACCCGATCACGATCCACGGGAACGACCGTTTCATGAGCGCCGGATCGGGCGCGTCGCCGTATCCGTGGAGGTGCTTGGTGGCAGCCCGGCTGCCGAAAACGATGACGCCGAGGATCATACCGAGCGCGGCGACGCCGAAGCCCAGCGGCCAGCTGATCTGCTGGCCCAGGTAGCCGCAGATGAGGCCGCCGCCGAAGGCGCCGACGTTGATCCCCATGTAGAATATGGTGAATCCTGCGTCCCGCCTGGGGTCGCCCGGTCGGTAAAGCCGGCCGACGATGGCCGAAATATTGGGTTTGAAGTATCCGTTTCCGATAATGATGGTCGCCATGCCGGCGAAGAAGAAGAACTGCTCGAGTCCTTTGGTCAGCGGAATTCCGATGTAGCCCAGGAGTTCGCGGTTGAACAACAGCATGACCATTCCGGCGGCCATGACGATGCCGCCGAAAATGATCGAACGACGGTAGCCCAGATACTTGTCGGCCATGTATCCGCCGAAGATCGCCATGCAATAGACCAGCGACATGTAAGCGGCGTACACGCCCCCCTGCGCGAACTCATCGCTGAACAGAAAGTAGTAGGTCATGTACAGGACGAGGATGTTGCGCATGCCGTAGAAGCAGAAACGCTCCCACATCTCTGCAAAGAACAGATAAAAAAGTCCCTTGGGGTGCCCGAACCACTCCTCTTGCGGCGTGTTGGGTGCCCCCGGTTCTGTTGTGGTCAAGGGATTCTCCTCTCGAATTCCGTGGTTGAAATCGGCATATCGGCACAGTCTACAAGAGCGGCCGGGGAACGTCAAGGCGGGCGCAGATTTGCGCCGGTGGGTGGCAAGCGTGTATACTACAAAATCGCCGCGCGCTGAATGTGCTATATACATATGTATAGATGATATCGGGAGACCTTTGGAAACTGAAAAGAAACAGCTGACACTGACGTGCACGGTCGACTCGTACCGGTCGGGATGGACGATCGTGGAGTTTTTGGCTCACCGCTTCAAGTATCACACCGCCCAAGGATGGACGCGCCGGATTCGCGATCGATGGGTGACGGTCAACACATCCGAGGTGGGGCCGGATCACCGCGTCCATAAAGACGACTCGGTCCAGTACACGATCTGGCATACAGAGCCGGCGGTCGACGATTCGTACGAGATCCTTTACGAGGACGAGTGGTTGGTGGCTGTGGGGAAGTCGGGGAATATTCCGGTTCACGCGTGCGGCGTGTATATCACGCACACGTTGGTTGCCCGCGTCAAAGAGGACTTTGGTTGCAAACTGAACTTGGCCCACCGGCTGGACCGGGAAACGTCGGGCGTGGTGGTGTTGTGTAAAGACCGGGAGTCGAATCGGCGCATGGCGGGCATGTTCGCCAGAGGCGAGGTGTACAAGAGTTACGTGGCTGCGGTGTTCGGTCTGGTGCCCGGGCACGGTTTCGAAGTCGACGCCCCCATCGGCAAAATGGACCAACGGGACCGGTTCCCGGCGGAATACGCACACGGCAAGGCCCATGGCCTGGCCACATACCTGCCAAAGCGCGAGGTCGACATGGAGAATGGCAAGCCGGCAAAGACCCGGTTCGAGGTGGTTCGGCGGGGGCCTGATTTCACGGTGCTGAACGCGATTCCGGAGACGGGCCGCACGAATCAGATCCGGGTTCACCTCGCCCACGCGGGGTTTCCGATCGTGGGCGACAAGATCTACGCGCTGCAGGGTGACCTTCGTGACGAGATCCTCCGTGAGGGCCTCACCGACCGCGTCAGGAGGGCACTCATCCTGGACCGGCACGCGCTCCACTGCGCGTCGCTCGTCTTTGCCCACCCGATGACCGGCGAGTCCATCACCATCAAGGCCCCGGTACCCCCGGACCTCTCCCCCTACATCTTGGCCCCGTGACGCGCAACTGTCTAAAACTCCGCCGCGTCGCTTCTGTGGTTCTGGGCCGACCGACCGCGGCTTTCGTGGTTCTGGGGCGCATAGTGGCGGGGGCGCTCCTGCTCGGG
>CBDVBX010000168.1:0-8430 GCA_965372335.1 uncultured bacterium
ATGGTGGTCAGCCGATCCGCCGAAGAACCCGGCCACCCGCTCGAGAACGCCTTCGACGGCAACCCCGACACCTGGTTCCGAACGGTGCGCGACCAGTCGGTGGCCTACGGCCCCCATGAGTTCACGCTCTCGCTGGGAGTACGGCGCGTGCTGGAGGGTTTCCGCATCCGCCCCCGCAACGACAAGTACTGGAAGTACGGTCAGGTGCGACACTACGAGGTGTACATGGCCGACGTGAACGGTCAGTGGGGTACCCCCGTTGTCACCGGCGTTCTCGAGCAGACCGAGGAGACGCAGGAGGTTCGCTTCGCGCCACACGCCGGGCGCTTGCTGCGTTTCCGCGTGTTGAGCACTCACGATGACGGTGCGGATCCGATGGTGCTCGGCGCGTCCGAGCCCGGCGGGAAGACCTACGACGCCCTCGCGCCGGTTCGAGTGGGCCCGACAACCATTTCGGAGTTCCAGCTACTGGAGCGGGCCGAACCGACCCGGCCACCGGTTACCGCATCCCTCGCAGAGGAGTTCGCCGGTGACGCGTCCCCCATCACAATGAACGGTCTGGGCTTTAAGAACGGTCTGAGCGTTAGCGGCGACAGCCGCATCGACTTCGAACTCGCGGGCGACTGGCACACCTTCCACACAGAGGCCGGGATCGACGACACCTCGGCGGGAAAAGGAACCGTGCGATTCCAAGTGTGGGGCGACGGCCGTCTGCTCTGGGACAGTGGTACGGTGACGGCGGCAACAGTCGTAAAGCCGAGACTCGACATCCGCGGCATTAGCACCATGAGCTTGCGAACAATCGCATCCGATCAAGAGATCGCGGCGAACTGGGCCGAGGCCGCGGTCGTGGGGTACGCGGGCGACACCGTTTATACCGACAGTTCGCCAGAAAGACATTGATGTGGCGTTCGTGGTTCCCACCGCCGGCGCACTGTCGACAACATTTGAAGGTATTTAGGAATCGGATCTCTTCTCACGCCTGTACGACAACAATCCGCCCCGCATCGCGGGGCGGATTGCTACGTGCCTGCAGTCTCTTTCGTGCTTACCGACCGACAATCGCATCGGCCTGCTCCAGCGACTCCGACCAGTTTACGAGGTCTTGGAAAGCCGCCAGCATCTCCTGTGTCGTAAACGCGCAATGGCCAAATCTGTCCACCTCATACTGCATGAGCATGTCTTCGCGGCCGGCATCCGTCACGATCTGCTCGTAGACATACTCGTTGGACAACGGCACCACCGGATCTCGCGTCGTGTGCAACGTGAGTATCGGGAGACTAATTTTCCCGGCCGGCTGGTACCAATGCTCCAGGTAGTTGCGGGCGTCGGGCGTGGAGGAAAACCGGCCCACACCCGCGTTCAAGGCGGCGTCATCCGACGAACCGGCATATACGGTGCTCGTGTTGTCAAAGAAGAAGTGATTGTGCGTGCGGTCGAAGAAATCTGCGAAACCACCCACGTGAAAGAAAATGTCGATGACGATCGACTCGATGAGCTCATTTGGGTCGTTGTACTGCAGGTCGGCCTGGTCGACTGCGCCCAGCTCGAAGGCGGGTAATGGATTGGCCAGCATCGCATTGAGCGCCAGTACAAAAGCCGCGAAGCCGGGATCCAGGCCGTCAGGAACATTGCCGGCATCCCCCCGGGATCACACCCGGATAATAGTAGTCAAAAAGTGCCCGCACCGTGAATACGTGATCGATCGCCATCTGAGATCCGCCAACGATCCCGCACATCGGCAGGGCGCCCGCGTAGTGACTCGGATTGCGTTCGGCCAGCATGACGGTTATGAGGCCGCCCATTGAATGACCCATGATGAACGTACTCTGCGGCATACCAAAATTGGACGCGTACAGCCCTCGTAGCTGACGCGTTGCCATCACGCCTTCCTTGACCGCAAACCCGTTTTCCGAATAGCTCGAATAGGCCACCCCGTAACCCATCGCGAGCAGACCGTCCCGAAGTTCGTCGATGTCCGGCAGCGAGACCTGCGCAAACGGGAATACATAACCGTGTGCGTAGACCACTAGATCACCGTTCCACGAAGCGGGACGATAGAGAGCGTACGTGGTACCGGGACCGATATCGCCCACGACGACCTCGACATCGCTCTCGGCGACGAAAGCGGCGGTGAGCTGAGGCGTCGATTCCGGCTGCGAGGCGTCCTGCTGGCGGCAACCAACCAGCGTCAAAGACAAAGCGCACAACGAGAGGACCAGTATACACCTGTACATGGTTTACCCCCTTATATGGGAATAAAGGCTATGGCAATTTAGCACCGGTCTCGAAAGGCGCAGACCGGCGACCCGTCAGCCTCGAGTTGGAATAGCCAAAGGTGTTGTTGTGACGTGTTTGAAAGATCCCCCCGGTGGGATAAGCGGAAATTATTGTACCTTGTCGTACTTTGATTGTCAACTAAAAACACATTACGACATCTTGCTATCTTTTTCTCAAACAAGCGTGATAACCGTTCATCAGATCGCGCTTGCTTCGGATGACTCAGTTGAAAAGGACAGGACGTCCATCGGGCAGACGTCGATGCAGATGCCGCACTGGATGCACGTGGAGTTTTTGTTGTCGAAGGCTTGCTGATTCTTTGCGAACGCCATCACGTCCACACCCACCTGGCAGTACTTCGAGCACTGCGTACAGCTGATGCACTTCTCGTCGGATACGATCTTGAGCTTGCCGTACCACTTGGCCAGGATGCCGTTGTATGCGGCCAGCGGGCACCAGTAGCGGCACCACACCTTGCCGCCGAAGAACGGGTAGAGCGCAATCGGGATCACTGCCACCAGCCAGAAGTCGACTATGTAGCTGTAGGCGCGCCACCAGCCGTTGTTGCCGTCGGTTTCGTACACGCCGATCACGACCAGCGCGATCACGATGCTCGCCGCCAAGACCACCGCTCCCTGGAATTCCCACGATCGCGACCGCTTGCCTTTGGCCGAGAGATGGCGCCAGCGGTCGCCCAGCGTCTCCGCCAGCCCGCCACATCCGCACACCCATGTGCAAAAGCGCTTGCCGTGCTTTCGTGACGCAATGGGAATGGCAACGAGTGTGCCCACGAGTCCGGCTCCGACGAAAAACGTCATGATCCACTTTGGGTCGCCGTCGTACCACCAGAAGAACGTGTTGAAGAAGAGCGGGTACGGCTGATAGAGCCCCCAGGCACGCCATGCGTACTTGACCGACAGCGCCTGAACCGCAACTACATTTACAATCAGAAAGAACGTCACCTGAAAAGCGAGCAGCGTGAGATAGCGGTACGTCTGATAGCGCTTGTCGCGCGCAACACCGCGCCATCGCATCATGGCCTGGTACCCGAACGCCACAATCACGATCGTATAGAGAAAGCTGTAGAGGTAGCCCTGCTGGTAGCCGTGGTCGGACATGATGTCCGCGAACGCCTGGTCTGTGAACAGCCAGCCGAACGGGAGGAACGCCCACCGGAAGATGGCTTGCAGTGCGGCATCGTATGTGTCCGGCGGTACAAGATGGCTGTACGGCCACCCAGACACGCCCTTTCCGTAGCTCTTGAGCGCATAAAAGGAATAAACGAACAGAAACGCGGCGGCCAGGTACACCCAGCGCCGGACATCCCAAGCGTTCTCCAACTTGATCCCGATTTTCTTGAAGAACGGTGTTGGCAGCTCAGCGCCGATCATCTCGAACACGAAGTCGTTCGCAATGGATTGCCGCGGGCCGTCCGGGCCTCCCTTCCCAAACGTAACGTCACGCTCTCCCACCTCCACCAAATGGGAATCCATGTGAACGGTGACTTTTCCTTGGTCTTCTTTCGCTTTCAGGGCGTCTACGTTTCGTTTTTTGGGAAACGTGAACTCCTTGTCTATGGTCGCGAGGGCGACTTTGTTCGTATCGCAAAGGTGGAGCGCCGCCTCCAGAGCCACGTCGCCACCGCCGTATATGAGAATGTTCCTGTTCTGGAAGTCATCCGGATCCAACAGGCGGTGAGCAATGCGTTCGGCGTGTTCGACTTCGCCCTTCACGCCGGCCTTGCGGGGGTTGCCCGCTTTGCCCACGGCCAGGATCACTCGCCGGGCACGATGCTCCGCCTTCTGCGTTTCTATCTTCAGGTAGCCGGACTGGCGCTGGATGTCCGTGACCTTTTCGAATTCACGAACGTCCAAGCCCAACTGCGGAATCTGTTCGTGCCACTTTTTGAGCAGCTCCTCTTTGGTGCACTCCTCGAACCACATGCTGCTCCGGTTGGCTACCGCGGTCGGTTCCGCAAGCAACAACTTGCCTTTGGTCATGGTGTAGATCGTTTCGGCAACGTGGTTCGCGTCGACGGTGACGGCCTCGAGCCCCAGCTCCTTGGCGCGCGCGGCGGCCCCCAATCCGGCCGCCCCGGCTCCCACGATGAGCAGATCCAGCACATCGTCCTGTTTTGTTTTGCGTTCCTCGAGGATCTGAGGGGCGAGGTGTTCGACGAGTTCGTGCCCGCTGTTGAGGCCGAGTTTGATCAGGGGTGTGCCGGCGACTTCACCGACGAGATACACACCGGCGACGGTGCTTTGGCCGTGCTCGTCAACGGCGGGAAGTACGGGGTAGCTAGGTTCGGGGGAGCGACGCCCCACGAGCGCCTGCGCCCACGCGCGTGCTCGCGGCAACCACGGCGTGCGGGCTGGTCGGGCGCTGGAGCGTAAGGTTGCGGTGATCGAGGCCATCGTTTGCGTTGGTCGTCTTTTCGCCCCAGAGCTGACAGCTCTTTTTTGAGAGCCAGGTGATCTGTGGTCGCGTGATGCCTTTGGACATCAAAGCACGGTTTAGACAACGGTCTAAGGCGGCGCGCCAGCGTGGAAACCGTGTTAGGGACTGGATTCTAGCTCTGCCAGGCGGCTTCGGGCGTCGTGTGGCGAAGCAGGTCTTCGGTTCTCGGGTACGGTCTGGCCCCAACCGAACCCCGTTGTGCTTTCCAAAAATTCGGTCCGTGTTGCCATCTTTGCACTTACCTCTATGAGTTCGGGAGGGAGGAACTTGAGGACGACTGTACGTTTGAGTTTCGTGTCCTCGGCTTTGTAGACCACACCCATCCCACCACCACCGAGTTCTTCGAGGATCTTATAATGAGATACGGCCCGCCCGATCATCGTCTCCCTTTCGATGGATCAGTTCGCCGCATTGGGTGTGTCAGTCGAGGGGAGTGTTGCTGCACCGTTTGTTATTGTAACAGGAATAGCGGGCCGATCAAAGACTGTAATGAGAGATACTGCAGGGAGTTGCCATGCCAAAAAACTCAAGGGCTTGGCGGTCCGTTCGTTTCCTTTAATAACGCGTTTACGTCGCTCTAGATATTCTTCGTTTTTATTCCGGTGTGTGTTAGACCCGCTTACAAAAGACCTGGGCCCATGCGCAGCAACAAGCTACCGAAACGCGTGTCGTTTCGAACAGAATCGTAGTTGGGCTCGAAAAGTTGGTAGCTCAGGTAGTAGTCGCGGTCTTCGTAGGCCTTGTTGAGCCACTCAAATGCTTTGTCCCTTTCACCGAGGCCCACGTGGATCAGCGCCAAGAAACAGGGCGGCACATATCTTTGCTCTGCAAGTCGTTCGAACTCGCGTAGGATCTTTCTCGCTTCGTCCTCCATACCCGCCATCGCGTACTCATGTCCAAGGTAGGCGACATTTTCGGGCGTGTTGTCCGATAACTCAGTCGCAAGTATCCACTCTTTGAGCGCGCGATCGTGCTTGCCTTTCTGCGCGTACACCATGCCCAGAACCGAATGAGCGTAGTGAAACTCCGGATCCATATCGATCGCCATCAAGCACTGCTTCTCAGCCTTGTCGTATTCGCGCGCAACGAAATGCCAATAGCCCAAGTTCGTCATGATCGGGAGGGAAAGTGGATCAAGGTCCACTGCCCGTTCGGAAACAGCGATCGCTTCATCAACTCGTCCCATCCTTACAAGATTAAAGCTATACCAGTGTAATGTGGTTGCATACCTGGGATTGAGTTCGATGGCTCGCTTGTATCTTCTTTCGGCTCCAACCCAATCCCAATCGTAACACCCCATGACGAATGCCAACGAGACGTGGGCCTCGGCAAGTGTGTTGTCGATCTCTAGCGCCCTCGAGGCAGCTAGCTTCGCCTTGGGGAATGCTTCCCCCGGTGGGAGAAATCCGTACGCTACGAGGACGATATAGCTGTCCGCCAACCCACTATAGGCGAGTGCGTAGTTTGGGTCTTTGTCGATCGCTTTCTGGAAGTAGGCAGTGGCGCTTTTAAGCCCCTCTTCAGACCGTTTGTTCCAGCTGTGCCTGCCTATCAAGTAAAGTCCATGGGCCTCGGCGCTTTCTGTGTGATATTGCGTCAGGCGATCGCGATCCGTACCAGTGAGCTGCAACTTCAGCGCCTCGGATATCTCCACGGCAATTTGTTGTTCCAGTGAGAGAATGTCCGTCAGCTTGCGAGCGTATCGATCCCCCCAAAGCTGCCGGTCATTAACGACGTCTACCAATTCGGCCCTTATACTGATTTCTTCACCGCGCACACGAACCTGACCGGTCAGGACAGCTCCGACGTTCAACTCACGACCAACGGTTCTGAGATCCACCTCTCGGCCTTTATAACGAAACACTGTGCTGCGGGGGACGACCCTCAGACTCGACAAGCGAGAGAGGCTGTTCATGATGCTGGCCGGCAGTTCGTCACTCAGGTACTCGGTGTCCTGATCACTTCCAGTGTTCGCAAAGGGAAGTATCGCCAACGATTCGATGCGTCCGGTGTCGTATTCCGGAGGCGTCGAAAGGGGTGACGGGTTGAGGATTCGCCGGCTTATTTGACGAAGATCCGCGATAAGATTCGCCGCTGTCTTGTAACGCTTGGCCGGGATTTTTGCGAGACACTTGCTGACTATGCGTCCTAATTCCGGGGGCACATCAGCTCGGCAAGTTGTGATCGACTCGGGGTCTTCGTTTACGATCGAGTATAAGAGCGCGGGTTCCACATCGCCCCTGAATGGGAGTTTGCCAGTGAGCATCTCAAACAGTATTACACCAAGTGACCAGATATCGGTTCGACCGTCTGTCTCTTCCCCCAGTGCCTGTTCAGGGCTCATGTAGGCTACCGTCCCCACCGTTGTTCCGGTCTTGGTTATTCTCGTCCGGCCTCCCAATTTGGCCAGACCAAAATCAACAATCTTCACCTGGTCATCGCCTGTGATCAGAATGTTCGCCGGTTTGATATCCCTGTGAGTGATTCCCTTTTCGTGCGCTTTGGCCAGCCCATCTGCAACACTCGAAGCGATAACAACGGCGTCAGCAATTTCGAGTGGTCCATGTTCGATCCGCTCTTTCAACGACTCGGCTTCGTAGCACGCCATGCAGATGAACATCCGACCGTCGTCGGTTTCATCGATTTCGTGGATGGTGCAGATGTTGGGATGATCGAGTGCCGACGCTGCTTGAGCCTCGTGGATAAAGCGAGTCTTGGCGTCCTTGTCACGAGTGAGTTCGGGAGGGAGGAACTTGAGAGCGACGGTTCGTTTGAGCTTGGTGTCTTGGGCTTTGTAGACCACACCCATCCCGCCGCCGCCGAGTTCTTCGAGGATTCTATAATGAGATACGGTCTGTCCGATCATCGTCTCCCTCGCGATGTATCAACGCGCCGCACGGGGATTGTCAGTTGAGAATGTTCTGCTGCACCTCCTAATTATTGTAGCAGGATTGGTGGGGCGATCAAAGACTGTAATGATCGCTATTTCAGGACGTTATCAACCCATCGGTCAATTGGTCCCGGTAAGACTTGTGCGTCCAACACAACTCTCCGGCTCTAGTTTCAGACGTCCCGGAACCGGTTGCGTCAAATTGCATAGTCAGGTATTGTCGAATTCAAATCAGAAATCTAGACACTCTTTTTCATCATTAATAAGTACTTAGCGAAAACACGTTCCATCAGGCACGCGTCCCATCGTGCCGCCAGTTGACCTGTTCCAGTTGTCCTCACACACACCGAAGTCCCCGACGGAGGTCCGCCATGCAATTGCTCAACCGGCTAACCTGGCTTGGCTCCTGGAAATACGTCCTTTTCTTACTCATTATACCGCTGGCCTCTGTTGTCGGAGGCCTAACCTCGGTCGCCGCCACGGTGTCGGACGGCCCGGGCGAACAAATATCGCCCCATGCGGTCGCGCTCGATGAAAACGTCGCCGTCGTGGGTGCTGCGTGGCATGACAGTTACGCAGGAGCGGCCTACGTTCTCCGCCGCTCGGGCGACACGTGGAACATCGAACAAACCCTCGTTGCCCCGGACGTCGGCCGCTACGATCATTTTGGAAGTTCGGTGGCGGTCGACGGCGACTACATCGCCGTCGGTTCGCCGTGGCAAAATCTTTTTCGCGGGGCCGTCCATGTCTTCCGGTACGATGGCCGGTCGTGGAATCTCCATCAAACATTAACCGCCAGCGAT
>CBDVBX010000169.1:0-8419 GCA_965372335.1 uncultured bacterium
AGAAGACGAATCACTCTCGACTTGGCTTCCGCTCGAACGCCCTTTTGTGGCTCGGCTTCGACTCGTCTCGGACAATTCGAGTCCTTTCGCATTCCGGCTGCGTCCTCGTCTGCGTCCGCGTCCTACGAGCTGTAATATCCAGCGAGTAGGGCTGCGTCCGCGTCCTACGAGCTGTAATATCCAGCGAGTAGGGCTGCGTCCGCGTCCTACGAGCTGTAATATCCAGCGAGTAGGGCTGCCGCGCTATAATATCCGGCGCGTCAGAGAACAACCGGTGTCTCACGACTGGTCGATATTGCGCAGAGAGCTGATCTTGTCGTAGTAGGCCCCGATAACGTCACGCCGGCGGACCATTCCGATGATCTTGTTCGACTGGCCGCCTTCGACTACCGGCAGCTTGTCCACCTCGTGCTCCGTGAACTTGCGCAGTGCACTGGCCAAGTCTTCGTCGAGTTCGACGGCAGTGATAGTCTCGTCTGCGAGTTCTTTGACGATGAGGAGGTTGTCGAGATCTCGTTCGACGAGTATGTCACGCACGTCGGTTATAGAGAAGACGCCAGTTAGCTCGCCTTCTCTGTTTACGACTGGGAAGTTTTGTTGATCAGTCTCGGTCATGACCGGCACAAATTCTCGCAGCGTCATGTTCTCCGGGATATAGTGAAATTTCGCGTCCGGATTGAAGATGTCGCGGACATGGATCTCTTCCAGGTAATCTTTGACGAAGTCGCCGTAGTGGGCGGGCGAATCGTAGCGTGTGTCTACCTGATTCTCGTAGATTCCCCACCTCCGTCCGATGATGGAGGCCAGTGCGCACACCCACATGGTAGGAACCAACAGGTTGTAGTTCCCCGTCATCTCGCTGACCATGATGACCGTAGAGATAGGCGCGTTGGATGCGGCGGCGAAGAAACCCGCCATTCCCACGATGACGAACGCGCCTGGATGGACGACGATACCCGGTATCCACAAGTGAAACAGCTGTCCCACGGCGCCCCCCAGGCAACCTCCGATTACCATCGACGGACCGAACACACCCCCGCTGCCACCCGAGCCGATCGAGAATGACGTGGTAAGGATTTTTCCCGCCGCGATGAGCAACAGCAGCGTAATACCGATGTTGTTGTCGAGCGCTCCCTGAATGACGCCGTAACCAAACGCCAGAGTCTCGGGCAGAAAAAACCCGATGCAGCCGGTCAACAACCCGCCGATCGCCGGCTTGAAGTAGTTGGAAATCCTGAGTTTCTTGAACAGTTTGTTAACGCCGTAAAATGTTCTGACGTACACGGGTGTGGCGAACGCCACCACCACCGCCAACGCGGCGTACGGCAATAGCTCCAGCGGGTCGCCGAATGCAAAACTGCTCTGTTTGAATAACGGTTGGAATCCGAACATGAATCCGAATGTGGAATACGCAACGATCGTTGTAACGATCGCGGGAATGATGACTTCATACTCGAATTCCGGTTCCCGATAAAAGATTTCGGCCGCGAACAACGCGCCGGCAAGCGGCGCGCGAAAGATTGACCCAATACCGGCGCCCAAACCCGCTGCCAGCAGTATCCGGCGCGACTTGGCGTCGAGCCCCAAACGGTCGCCGAGGAACGAACCGAATCCTGCGCCGATTTGTGCGATGGGTCCCTCTCGTCCACCCGATCCACCCGAACCCAATGTGGCCGCCGACGCAAGGGCTTTGATGATCGGCACTCGGGCGCGGATGCGCCCCTGTTTGTTGTGGTAGGCGTCGATGGCCGAGTCAGTCCCGTGACCTTCGGCCTCCGGGGCGAATCGAAAAATCAAGAATCCGGCGATGAGTCCTCCGATCGCGGGGATGACCAAGAGCAGGTAGCGGCGGAACGGCGTGTCGGACGGGGTGAACAATGGCGGCTCCCCGAATGGATGGTCCGGACGGTACCCCGCACCCATGTCTAAGAAATAGTGAAGACCCGCCTGGCACATCACGTAGAAGGCTGCCGCGCCCAACCCCGCGACCACACCGACCACCACGCCGTACATCATGTAAACGCCCACCGATCGGAAATTGAACTTGGAGGCGATGACCAGAAATCTTCTCTGTAGTTTATTCACAGCGAATATCGACCCAACTCATTACACAACAATAAATTACACACGGATCCACTCCGATTATTACAGGCAAACTTACGCCTCGGCACCACTTTTTTCAAGGGATTTCGACCTCTGACGCGGACGCAGCCCTACTCGCCGAACTTTATAGCTCGTAGGACGCGGACGCAGGGGGGTCAGACGTCGTAACGGGCGGCGATAGGAAACCGCCGACCGGCGCCAAACGCTTTGGAGGTGATTTTCAGACCGGGGGCGGCCTGTTTCCGTTTGTATTCATTGTTTCGAACGGCGCTGACGACCCAATCGACCGTCGCCCGGTCGAAGCCGCGATCGATGATATCCCCTCCCGACAAACCTTCTTCTACGTGCAAATCGAGTATCGCATCGAGGACGTCGTACGGCGGTAACGTGTCCTGGTCCGTTTGATCGGGCTTGAGTTCGGCCGAGGGCGTCTTGTCGATGATCGCCCGCGGGATGACTTCTCGCTCTTTGTTGATACGCCGCGCCAGTTTGTAAACGGTGGTTTTGGGCAGATCAGATATGACGGCGAGACCCCCGGTCATGTCCCCGTACAACGTGCAGTACCCCACCGCCAGCTCGCTCTTGTTCCCGGTGGACAACACCAGATACCCAAACTTGTTTGCGTACGCCATCAGGATGTTTCCGCGAATCCGGGCTTGTATGTTTTCTTCGGTGACGTCTGCTTTGCCGTCCCGGAACGCGTCCGCCAGCGCGTCGTCGTACGCCGCCATTACGTCACCGATATCTACGACGTCCAACTGAACGCCCAGGTTGGCGGCCAGCGCGGCGGAGTCGTCGACGCTTCCCTTCGACGAATACGGCGAGGGCATGGTGACGGCGCGGACGTTATCGGGACCGAGCGCCCGCGCTGCAATGGCCAGCGTGACCGCCGAGTCGATGCCGCCAGACAATCCCACAATTGCCCTATCGAACCCGCACTTGCGCAAATAGTCCTTGGTACCTAACACCAACGCGTGCAAGACGCTGTCGATTCCGTCCACCGACCGGTAGTTGAGCGCATCGATAGGTCTTGCCATATCGACGGTGACACAAGCTTCTTCGAACATCGGCAACACAGCGCCCACCTCACCACCCTTGCCGACGTACAAACTTCGGCCGTCGAAAACCAACTCGTCGTTGCCACCCACCTGATTGACGAACACGAACGGCAGCTGGTAACGAGTGGCGTGTCCTCGGATCAATTCGAGGCGAATATCCTCCTTGCCCACGGTAAACGGCGACGCTGAAATATTGATCATAATGGTCGCGCCTTTATCGGCCAAAATCGCAACGGGATCGATGTCGTAGGTGCGGCGGCCGAATAGCTCGGGGTCGTTCCACGCGTCTTCGCAGATCGTTATGCCCAGTTTCTCCCCTTTGAACTGTGCCGGCGAGATCTCTATCGCGCGGTCGAAATATCGGGCCTCGTCGAAAACGTCGTAGGTGGGTAGGAGCGATTTTACTTGCTTGTGAATCGTATGACCATCGGCAACCAGCGCGGCGACGTTGACGACCCCTTTTCCACCGGACTCCCAAGGCAGGGGCAAGCCAACAAGCATTCCCACTCCGACTTGCGACTTGGAGAAATCCTCGAGCGATTTCAACGCGGCCGCCGACTGCTCGATGAATGACCGGCGTTCGACCAGATCCTTGGGGGGGTAGCCGGACAGACACATTTCGCAAAACACAACCAGTTCGGCGCCATCCGAACCCGCCTCGGTGACGGCGTCGATTACCTTTTTCAAGTTCCCGTCGATGTCTCCGACGACGGGATTTGTCTGGGCGAGGGTGATCTTCATATCGATATATAAGCACGGCGAGCGCGACGATGGCAACCGCTGTTGGTCCTTATCCTAAGGTAAATCCATATAGCGCCGATCGCTGTCGGCGATCTCGAAGTCTAGATCCTGTATCACATTGAGCTCTTCTAGCAGTACTCGGGCGGCGAGCGCGTGCCCGTAACGGTTTGGGTGTGAGTCCTTGGGATGGTAGAGATCCCGGTATACCGCGACTTCGCTGTATGCCTCCAGCGGATGGACGAAATCGATTCCGTTCCGGCGGCACCAGGTTGACAGTCGCTCGAACGGTTCGACGAAATCGAGGTCGCCGGGATTGAGCCCAGCCATTTTCATCAAATGCGACCGCCACTGTTCATCGACCTGGATTCGGGGCGGTAAGGCGAATACGACGAGGACGGCGTTCTGTTCGCTGCAGCGCTGAGCGAAGCGAGAGAGAATCGCTTCTGTCACCCGCCAAGCCTCGTTGATTTCTTTTCGTGGCTGCGCTTCGAACACAGACCAGTGCGTTAGATCATCACCGCCGTGCGCGAATCCACGCGGTATGTGATGCGCCGTCTCGTTGGTCTCGCGCCCGGTCAGTCGACCGGCCACGCTGCCTGCTTCGTTGGTGCTATTATGTATTTCTTGCTCTTTGCGCGTGTAGACCCGTCTGTCGATTCGCCTTTTGACAAATAGCAGGAAACGGCTCTGTCTCAGCACGCTCTTCCACAACGGTCTACCGCGACCGGTCCGCTCCGGAACCTCAGCGACAAGTAACAGCGAATCCGCCTCGACGGCAAATCGAGGCTTCGGCGCCGAGCCCAGAAATAGATGATCGAGTGCGTTGTTCACCACGTCGTTTGCCATGGTAAACGTGACAACGACGATGTCGGGATCGAGCCGGTGGGCAAACGATTCGTAATAGATCAACTCCTGGTCCGTCCCCCAACCCGGTACGCCAGAGTTGATCACTTCGATATCGTCTTCTAATGCACGTTGAATGAAATCGCTGAATCGCCAACCGGCGTCCACGCCCGTTCCGAAAGTCACCGAATCGCCGATAAGCAGCACCCGCCTTTTTCCAGCTGTCTTAACGAGGGAGATGGGGCGTTCCCGCATCCCGAGAGAGTTGATTCGTATGTTGTAACTGAGGTGGCCCTGGCTGTCGACGCTTCGGCGAGTTGCGCCTGGTTTGAGGCTCCAACCCAGGATTTTGTCGAAACGGATTACGGTATCGAGGTTTTCGGGGTGATAAATCGCCCGCGCCGTCAGCTCCGCAACGACGAAAACGGCCAGAAACGCCGCGGCGGCGACGGCGAGGTTCGTGACGACCCGGCGGACGGGGAGATTCGATTTCAGCGAGCTCACGGGCGACCTGCTTGCCGCATCCCACGCGCCATAATAAGCTGCGTGTGGGGTTGCCGCATCCCACGCGCTTTAACATGCTGCGTGTGGGATCTTCCTCCCCGAAGTTAAACGTGCGCCTTCCCGTGGGGATCGCCGTTGGAATTCTATCACATGTTGGTGGGTAGCACAATCCGACCGTTTCAGACCTCTCAAACCACCGCAATTCTCGGCTCGCCGGTGGACTGGATTTTGCCGATGACGGCCGATTCGCCGCGACCATCTCGGTGGAGCGCGGAGAGCAGTTTGTCGACCTCACCGCTGGCGGCGGAGACTAGTAGCCCTCCGGAGGTTTGCGCATCGTTTAGGATCATCCGCTGCGTACGCGATATTCGCTGAGCGTAATCGACGCGCGAGGCAGTGTGGTCGGCATTGTCCAGGGTGCCGCCCGGTACGACGCCCGCGGCAGCCAATTCGAACGCCCCTGGCAGCAGCGGCACGCTATCGGAGTGGAGCTCGGCTGAAACGCCCGAAGCGGTCAGCATCTCTAGCAGGTGGCCCAAAAGACCGAAGCCGGTGATATCAGTGCACGCGTGCGCCTCCTGTATCGTCTCCAAGGCCGCACGGTTGAGCGCGGACATCGTTTCGAACAACACTCTTTCCTGGTCCGGTTCGAGCATGCCCTGCTTCAACGCCGTCGCGAGAATACCGGTGCCGATGGGCTTGGTCAGTATGAGGGCATCACCAGGGGCGGCGCCGCGATTGGTCAAAACGGCCTCGGGAGAGATAACACCGGTAACCGCCATCCCGTATTTGGGCTCGGTGTCGTCGACGGTGTGCCCGCCGATGATCGATATCCCCGCCTCGTCAGCTTTGGACTGCGCGCCTCGCAGGATCTCCTCCAGGACAGATATGGGTAGACGGTTACTGGGAAATCCGACGATATTCAGGGCAAACAGCGGTCGAGCACCCATCGCGTAGATATCGCTCAACGAGTTGGCCGCGGCCACCGCGCCGAACTGATACGGGTCGTCCAGAATTGGCGTGAAGAAGTCGACCGTCTGGACGATGGCCGTTTTGTCGTCGATTCGGAATACAGCGGCATCGTCGGCGGTGTCGCAGCCCACGATTATCCGTTCATCCGAGGGAACGGGAAGCTTGCGGAGAATTTCTTCGAGCATCTGAGGCCTGAGTTTGCACGCACAACCCAGACCGTGTGTAAACCGTGTGAGCTTTACCTCTCCGCCAGACTGAGGCGCCGTCGCCACCGTGCTCGTCGGTCGGAGGCGCCCGACGACGTCCGAGATTTTGTCCAGTGCGCGGTCAATCTCGTCGGCAGTAGTACCGCGCCCGGTGGAGAATCGAATCGCGCCCATCGCGTCTTCCAACGGCACTCTCATCGCCTCTAAAACCGCTGACACGTCGACCTGGTCGGCGTGGCAGGCCGCCCCGGCGGACACGGCGACGTCGTCCGAGAGCTCGGCGACGATGGTGTTCGCTTCCAGTCCCCGGAAACACACGCTGAGTGTGTTGGGCAGGCGCTTATCCGGGTGACCGTTTAGCCGTAGCCCGGGATAGCGCGCCATGAGCCCCGATTCCAGGCGGTCGCGCGTCTTGGCAAGATGCGCCGCGTACTCGTCGAGGCGATCCGAGACTAGCGCACAAGCCTCGCCCAGGCCTACGATCTCCAGAACGTTTTCCGTGCCGGCGCGCAGGTTCCTCTCGTGGTCTGCTCCATGTATGAGCTTTTCCAATTCGACTCCGGTACGAACATACAGGGCGCCGATTCCCTTGGGTGCGTATAGTTTGTGACCGGCGATCGAAAGCAGGTCGACGCCGAGGTCATCTACGTTCACGGCGGTCTTCCCCACCGACTGGGCACAGTCTGTGTGTACCAACACGCCGTGACCACGGGCGATCCGCGCGATCTCGGCCACCGGTTCGATCGTTCCGACTTCGTTGTTGGCGTGCATTACCGTTACCAGTATCGTCTGCGGCGTTATCGCTTTTTCGACGTCATTCGGGTCGACCAGACCGTGTTCGTCTACCGGCAACCAGGTGATCTTGTAACCCTGGATTTCCAAAAACCGGCACACCTCCGTGACGGCGGGGTGTTCGACCGACGACGCAATGATGTGATTTCCCCGACTGCGGTAGGCGTAGGCAACCCCTTTTATCGCATAGTTGTTCGATTCCGACCCGCCGCTGGTGAAGACCACCTCGTCAATCCCACACCCGAGCATCGCGGCTACCTGACCGCGTGCTTTGTCGACGGCTTTCTTGGCCGCTACCCCAATCGCGTGGCCACTGGATGGGTTGCCAAAATGCGTGTGCAGAAACGGCGCCATGGCCTCGGCCGCTCGCGGGTCGATCGGCGTCGTGGCGTTGTAGTCCAAGTAAATCTGACTCATCGTCGTGGTTCCTCCGCAAAGCTCAAAGGGCCGGACCGCCTCGAGAGATTATACACCAAGCCCGCGCTTAATCTCACACGTCCTACTTAACCAGATTCCTTTTCGGCGGCATTTTCGGTCTCCCCGATCTCAAAACACCGTTGGACAACGCCTTGAATCGTCTCTAGCATCATTTGCCTGGCGATTCGACGAAGCGACCATTTGGGAGCCCAGAATGTCGGTACGACTGTTACTTCGTGCTGCACCAAAGTGCCGGCGCGCATCGGTTTGACCCGCCACACCCCCTCGAAGCGCTCGAAGTCCCCCTCGAATGCATCGAACTCGATTAAGTACATAGGTTGTTCTTTAACCCGAAAAGTCACCGTAAAATCGCGCCGCACGAACCACATGCCCGCGCGACCCTCCTGACGGAGTATCAAGACATCATTGTCTTCACCGATCACTTGACTTTTGGTGACGGCGGGAACCAGTTCATCCAATGCTTCGTAGTCGGATAACACGCGCCACACCAGCTCCCTCGACAATGGGATCAAGCACTGAGCGCTCACTGTGGGAGCGCCGTCAAGATTCTCCGTGATATTGACCTTGATGCCGTAATCTTCCAATTCGATGACGCGTTCCACGACGTCGGCACGCGAGGCCACGGCGATGAGCATTAACCCGACTATCCACCCTACTCGCCAGATATTATAGCTCGTAGGACGCAGACGCAGCCCTAATCGCCAGATATTATAGCTCGTAGGACGCAGACGCAGCTCGTACTCGTGTTTCACAACCTCTCCT
>CBDVBX010000170.1:0-8392 GCA_965372335.1 uncultured bacterium
GCGAAACCCGCCGTCGGTTGGCCCACAACTTCCAAGTCCCCCCAGCTATGCGCCCCAGAACCTCAAAAGTCGCGATCGGCCGGCCCCAAACCACAGAAACCCGCGGTTGGTCGGGGCCAGACCGCAGAGAGTCCGAGTTGGCGCTCGCGGACCAGTAATGAGGGGGGGTTAGAATTTCGCGCCGATTTCGAAGTGGCCGCGGTTCGAGTCGCGGTTCCAGCCGTAGTCGAAGCGAAAACCTCTTATCCAAGGGTTCATCAGCATGATCCCCAGTCCGAAGCCGTCTTGCCAAGCGTCCTTATTCAGCGATTGGTTTAGTTCCCACGTCGCACCGCCATCGTAAAAGAAATGTAGCGATGCGCCGAACAAGAGGTCCTCAACCGTTCGATCGCGTGAGAAGTTGAACGGTATCCGGAATTCCGCGCTCGTGAGGATCGAGCTCACGCCATTAAAAGACCCGTAGTCGTAGCTGCGTATCGTTAGTCCGCCGCCGAGGTGTTCGCGCAAGTAAATCGGGATTTCGTCACCCTCCTTGACATTTGCTGTTACTTGCAGTCCGAGCACCGTGCGGTTGAAGACAGGCAGGAACAGGCGCGTGTCCAGACGCCCCTCGATGATCGAGTACGCATCGTCACCCGGTCCGATGCCATTCGCTTCCGCACTCAAATACCATCCCGACCAGGGAAACAATGCGCTGCTCCGTCCGTCGTGTTTGACGCCGAGTGAGATCGTACCGTACTTGTCTCCGTCCGGCTTGATCGTGGCGCCTTCTCTGTCGGCGTCCGCCAGTTCGTAGCCCAATCGGGTGAACACGCGGGTCCCCGTACCAAACGTGTAGAAGAACGAGCCGTCGACCCCGCCCTGGCTGATACGCGTCCCCTCGAATACACCGTCGAAATCGTCGTAGACGTAACGGTAGTACGCGTATTTGCCCCCGACCCCGATACCGATACGCGGCCCCTGGCCGAGCCACGGGTTCTCCCACCCGGCGGTGACCACCGTGCCACCGCGCAATAGAAACGATACGCCAATTTTCTCGCTTCGGCCTCGGAAGTTGTCGTCTACCACCCAAGCGCCGAACCCGAAGATGTTCTCATAACCGCGCTGAATCATCGGAAATGCCGCGAATGCAGATTGTTCCGTGACGACGACGTTGAGCGCCAAGGACGAGTCGACGGGGGTGTAAAAAACGCGTATCTCTGAGTAGTCGACGCCGGGTATCTCACTGATTCGCCGCCGGGCTTGTTCTACTTTGTCCCGGTCGAACGGTTCACCCGTTTTTAGCCGTATTTCGCGCCGAATGATGTACGATTTGATCTTGTCGTTGCCATAGATCCGGATCTGGCCCGTGTTCAAAGGCGTTCCGGCCCAGACAGCGTTGGGCAAGATGGCGAACGCCGCGGCCAGGCCGGCAATACAGATTCTGGATGTGCGAAAACGACGAAACCGATAAGGCATACAATTCTCCCGATCCCGCACGGATGGAATTTTCCGGCGGATTCGGTTCATTAAATCAGACATGCAGAGCTCCCGACAAACACAAAAACGCGAAATCATCGAACTGGTCCAGCCGGCCCAGGTCCGCACGTGTGTCGGGTGGCCGTCCGCGTCCGTAAGTTCCACTTGTAAAACGCCTCCCGGCAATATATGATTCCGTTCGGAGGTGCAGAATTTTCAACGCCAGATGGACTTGATTCTTCTGAAATCCAAAATTCACCAGGCCACTGTGACGGGGGTCGACATGCACTACGAGGGCAGTATCGTCGTAGACGCCGCCCTCATGGAGGAGGTCCGCCTTCGCCCGTTCGAGAAGGTTCTCGTGGCAAACGTAGCCACGGGAGATCGGTTCGAGACGTACGTCATCCCCGGCGACGCGGGTTCGGGCAGCATCGAACTCAACGGTGCGACTGCACGGCTGGGGCACATCGGAGACCAGGTGATTATCTTTGCGTTTGCCAATTTCCGCGAACAGGAGGCGAGCGCATTCTCCCCCAGAATCGTTCAACTCGACGAAAATAACCGCGTGATTCGACGGAATTTTGCGGACGACTCGTAGCCTGCTTGCCCGCCGAACACAGCCGCGGCTATCTCAGTCCACTCGATTGAAAGGCAACCAAAAGTGACCGCGACGAATACGGAAAAACTGTACCTTTCGGATCCGTACTCCGTCTCTTTTCGGGCGCGCGTGGTTTCCTGCGAAAAGGACGAGAAAGGACGGGTATGGGCCGTTCTGGACCGCAGCGGATTCTACCCCGAATCGGGAGGGCAGAGCGCCGACCGTGGTACGATAGGCGAGTTTTCCGTGATCGACGTGCAGGAAGGCGCCGGAGAGACGGTTCGCCACTGCGTCGATGACGCAAATGACGATCCTCGCCGGTTGGCCGGCCAGGAGTTGGACTGCCTCGTCGACTGGAGCCGGCGCTTCGACCACATGCAACAGCACACCGGCCAGCATGTGCTCTCGCGCGCTTTTATTGAAACTGCGGGTCTGCACACGGTCTCTTTTCACATGGGGGAGGAAACGTGCACGATCGACCTCGACGGGGGCGGATTCAACCCGGACATTGCCGGTCGCGCGGAAGACCTCGCCAACTCGATCGTCGTCGACAACCGACCGGTCGGGATTCGCACGGTCGCCATCGCCGATTTGGATGAATTGGGCGGACTCGAATTGCGGAGGTCGATTCCGGAAGGCGTCACCGACGTGCGGCTGGTCGAGGTGAAGAACTTCGACGTAATCCCATGTTGCGGTACGCACGTCAGAGCCACCGGTGAACTTGGTTTGGTGAAGGTGATCAGGGCGGAAAAGGTGAAGGGATTTCACCGCGTGTATTTCAAAGTGGGCGCGCGTGCACTCCGCGACTACCGCGACAAGCACGGCGTTGTCCAATCGCTATCGAGCCGGCTCACCACGTCGGCCGCCGACATTGCTTCGAAGGTCGACAAGCTGCTCGCCGAAGGCCAACAGGCGCGCAGGAACATCAAACGGTTATCGCAGGAACTGGCGGTTCACGAAGCTGAGATATTACTGACAGCAGCGTCGATTTCGAACGGCGTTAAGATCGTGGTGCACTTTTTTGCGAGCGCGGACGACGAGTACCTGAGGCTAATCTCAGCCGTTATCAAGCGGGAGCCCGGTTCTGTTGCCATTCTCGGAACCGCTTCGGGTGGAATTGTGTGCAGCGCGTCCGACGGCGTTTCGCTCGATTTTGTAAAATTGGCCGTCGAGCCGGTGAAGGCAGCCGGCGGCAGTGGCGGGGGCAAAGGAAGCTACGCGCAGTTGAGGGTTCCGGACGGCGTAGACGCAAACAAATTTTTGGAGGAAATTGCCAACAATGTCAAACAGTCTGTCGGCTAATCATCCTGAATACGTCACGGACAGCACACACTCGAAGCGGGGATCGAGTGACGTTGTAATCCGCTTGGCCGTTTTGGTGTTTGTTTTGATTCCCGCGATTTCACTGGCGGGTCAAAGCGACAAAAAAATGAAGCGGACCGAGCCGAGGAAGCTCGTCTATTCAGTCACCTCGACATACAACATCTTTCAGGTAGACAAACAGATCGGTAGCGAGACGGTCACGCGCAACGACTACAGCGACAATACTGTCGATTTCCAATCGACGATCACCTTGCAGCTTCCCAACGGCGCCGGCATCTCGACCAAGGGCGAACTTTTGCTCGAGGATGAGTCTTACTTCCCGATGGGGTACACCTCGGTCAGGACCATGAAGCAGGCAGGAACAGAATTCGACAATGGCACCTATATCGAGTGGTTTGCCAACGTCGCACTGGTGCGCCGGAAAACCCCGGCGAGCGAGGACACCACACATATAGTTCTGCCAACCGGTACCGCTGTCCTCGACGTCAACGCGGCTCACCATCTGTACCAACTTCTCAAGTGGTACGACTTTGAAACCGGTGGAGTTCAAGGCTTCAATGTTCTCGATCCCACGCTCGCAAAACTGTATTCCGCTTCTCTACGTCTACTCGCCGAAGAAACCATAACAATCGGTGGCAATGAATTCGTGGCATCTCGTTTTGACTTCAATCGGGACAAGAATACCGCCAAAGTCTACGTCGATGCAGAGGGACGTATTCTCAAAGTTGATCAGGGATATATGGTCTACGAACTTGCCGATTGGTCAGAATCACCGGCCCAGAAAAAATGAAGTTCCATTGGAAAATCATTATCGGGATGGCTGCCGGAGTTGTCGTTGGTCTGACGATCAATGAGTCGTCGGCGGTGCCGAGCGCGATAAAAACTCCCTTCAGCGTTGTCTTTACACCGATCATCGGTCCGATCGGCCAGATTTTCATCAAGTTGCTCATGATGCTCATCGTTCCACTCATTATGGCGTCGATGATTACCGGCGTTGCTCGCGTAGGGGACATACGCAAACTGGGCGGCCTTGGCGCGAAAACGTTTTTGTACTATCTGGTGACGACCTTCGCGTCGGTCCTCGTCGGGCTCATTTTGGTCAACATACTGCGGCCCGGAGCGGGTGCGCCCACCATCGGCGGGGATGTGCCCGACGTGGTGCGCACACAGGTGACCATCGGTTCAGTATTGCTCAACATGATTCCGGCCAACCCGGTCAAAGCGATGGCCGAAATGCAGATCCTCCCGTTGATCGTGTTTTCTCTTTTGTTTGGGGCGGTGTTGACGACCATCGGGAACAAGGGACGGCCGTTGATCGACCTCTTCGAAAGTCTCAACGCGGCGATGATGAAGTTGACGGATTGGGTCATTCGGCTGGCTCCGTACGGTGTGTTTGCGCTTCTGGCGGCAGTCGTGGCAGAATCCGGACCGGGTATTTTCGCAAACTTGGGCAAGTATATGGCGACGGTACTACTTGGTCTGGCTTTCCACGCCCTGGTGACGTTGCCGATTTTGCTGAAACTCGTGGGCGGGGCGAATCCCAAACGGTATTTCGAGAAAGTCGCAACGGCGCTCACGACGGCGTTCTCCACGGCGAGCAGCAGCGCAACGCTGCCGCTGACAATTGATTGTGTAGAGACGAAAGCCAAAGTCGCGCCGCGGGTATCCTCATTCGTTTTACCGCTGGGGGCGACGATCAATATGGACGGCACCGCGCTGTATGAGTCAGTAGCCGCCGTTTTCATCGCTCAGGTATACGGCATCGATCTGTCCTTCGGACAGCAGGTACTGATTTTCCTTACCGCGACATTGGCGGCCATCGGCGCCGCTGGAATCCCGAGTGCCGGCCTGGTAACGATGGCGATTGTATTGAACGCGGTGGGGCTTCCTCTGGAAGGGATCGGGATGATTCTGGCCGTCGACCGAATACTCGACATGTGTCGGACGTCGGTAAACGTATGGGGTGATACAGTGGGCTGCACGGTAGTGGCTCGATTGATGGGAGAGGCGACGCCGGACGAAATAGCATGAAATTCCAGCCGATAAAAGGGCACTTTTTGTAGAGCTGTAGTGTTCAACTTAAACGAGATAACCGCAGCCGCGAAGCGCGGCGCGCCGGAAATTCTGAGGTTTAAAACGAGGTCCAAAATGAAGATGGCGAATCGAATTTCACTTTATCTCTGCATTTGGGGGTTGGTCGCGTCGCTGGCCGTGGCGATTTCATCGTGCGGACAGAAGGAAATGTCGTACGACACGAACCTGCTAAATAATCCGTCCTTCGAAGACGTTTCGGACGGAATCCCGAAACACTGGACGTTGGTCCCTTTCCGGGGTTTGGAGAACCAACAGGCAGTTGAATACGGAATCGACAATAACGAAACCGCAGAGGGTGAAAACTCGTGGCGGTTTACGGCCGATCCGGGGACCGAGCGGTGGTACTCATTGACGCAGGAGGTGGAGGTCCGTGACATCACGCACGTACGACTTCGCGGATGGATGCAACTAGAAGGTGTCAAACGGCACCCCGATCAGTACGCGCAATGTAATTTCCTGTTGACCTTCTACGACGAGAACCACAATCGGTTTCAGGAGGTTCGTTTCGCGGATAAACGCACGCGATTCAAATACGGTACCATTTCGTGGTTTCATGAAGACCAGGTGTTCCGTGTACCAAAAGGGACTCGTTACGTCGCTGTCCAGTGTATATTGGGGTGTGACGGAATCGTCTGGTTCGACGGTGTGGAACTGTCGGTCCCGCAGCCGCTCGATTGGCAATCGAGAAGCACGGAGAATTTTGTTTTCAACTGGCTTCCGGAACGTCCCTTTCCGGCCGGTTCAATAGAGAATGAACAGCGCATGTTCAACGACTTTGCGAAGAGGTTGGGGACCGAGAGCGATATCGTTATTCACTACTATCTGTACCCCGACACGGCAACGATCCAGAAAATTCTCAGCCTAAGGGGTCACCAGTACATCAGCTGGGATGACCTGGAAATCCATACGATCAACCCGAACGATAACCATGAAATAATTCACTTCATAACGGACGTGTACGGTATTCCGCCGCGAGCGATTGCTGAGGGTACGGTTTTTTGGCTTCACGGTGCGTGGTACGATCGGCCCATTCATCAATTGGCGGCGTACCATCTTTCAACGGGCAATTTGCCCACGATCGCGGAACTTATCAACTACAACGAGTTCGCCATGATCGATGCGCACTATAAGATGCCGGCGGCGGCGTCATTCGTCGGTTATCTGGTCGACCGGTGGGGCGTGGAAAAGCTGATTGAGTTGTACCGGGGGGTCGGTGGATTCAACTCGTACGACGCTTTTGCCCAGGTGTTTGAGAAAATTTACGATTTTCCGTGCTCGGAAGTTGAAAAAGCATGGCACATGGTGCTGGCCGGAACGACAATTGAGGAATCCTCCAAGCTGGATCCGGAATCATGAGAGACGATTATCATTACTGCCCGCGCTGTGGCGGGAAACTTTCGGTGAGGGTTCTCGATCACCGGCAAAGGCAAATTTGCAACGAGTGCGACTTCGTGTTTTACCAGAATCCGGCACCGGCGGTCGGTGTGATAGTCATCGAGGACAACAGTGTTTTGTTGGTGAAGCGAAAGTTCGAACCGAGGAAAGGCGGATGGACCCTGCCCGCTGGTTTCGTCGAATATGACGAGGGCGTGGAGGAATGCGCGGTACGCGAGATGAAAGAAGAGACGAATCTGGATGTCGAACTCACGGGCGTCTTCAACGCGTATATGGCGATGGACGATCCTCGCGTCAGGGTTTTGTTGTTGTTGTACATGGGCAAACGGATCGGCGGAGATCTCAAAGCGGGCGACGACGCCAGCGACGCGCGTTTTTTTTCGATCGACGATCTCCCCGAACCGATCGCTTTCAAGGCGCACGTCCTCGCTCTCGGGGACATCAAATCCTACCTGCGGAACGATTAGAACTCGTCCCCGCGTCGGCCGGCCATTTCCCGCGGGCTATTGTTGCTAAGCTACTCGAGGATACGGACTTCGAAAAGATCGCCTTGGTCGATCGCGTAGACCACGTCCATGCCGCGCGTCACCCTCCCAAAAATCGTGTACCGACCATCCAGGTGATGTTGTGGTGAGTGCGTGATGAAAAACTGCGAGCCTCCCGTATCCTTCCCGTCGTGGGCGATGCCCACGGAGCCTTCGTCGTACCGGTGTTGCGAAAACTCCGATCGAATATAATGTCCCGCGTCGCCCCAACCATCGCCTCGGGGGCATCCACCCTGGGCCACAAAGTTTGGTACGACCCGGTGGAAAGTCAATCCATTGTAGAAGTCCTCTTGCGCCAGATTAATAAAGTTAGCCACTGTTTGTATAGCATCGTCGCCAAACAACTCCAGTTCTATTTCTCCGTGTTTACATATAATTATCGCCCGCCTTATTCCCAGCGGGGCCGAGAGCTTTCGCCGTCGCGTCCGGTCGAAATTCTCCTCGTTGATAGCGCGGTCGCTCATGACCTGACCCGGATCCACTTCCATTTGCGTCAAAATCTCCAGAGCTTTGGAACGTATCCGCTTGTCCCGGTTGTGGAGCGCGTCTTTCAGCAGCCCCACCGCGTTCGGGATCTCCCACTCTTCGAAAACTCCCAGGATCGCCAGCCGGATATTACCGTCTTCGCGACCTGAACGTCGTTGGTAGAGCTCCATCAGGTCACCGGAAGCGTCACGAAAGTTTTGCTTGCCGATGGCGGTGACAGATTCCGTTACCACGACCCAATCCGGATCGGAAAGCATCGACGCCAAAAACGGCCCCATCCGGTCGTCGTCCAATTCAGCCAGCCCTCGAACGGCGGCGGCACGCATCAGAGGGTCTTCGTTATTCTTTGCTTCCTTCATCAGCTTGGGAATCGCCCGCTCGATACTTGCCGTACCGTAACTCTCCAGGGCGGCCGCACGCACCAATCGTGAGCTGTCGGTCAACATCTGGTTGATGAAAGCTTCCGAACCTTCGCCCGCCGTTTTCGACAGTG
>CBDVBX010000171.1:0-8301 GCA_965372335.1 uncultured bacterium
TCGTCCCCAGGCCCTTGGACCGCAATCCAGTCACACTCCCTCTTTCTTGGTTCCGATCGGTGAAACAATGAACAGATAATAACATACAGAGGTTGGCTTGCAACAATCGATTGTAGTCCTCGGTCGTGGGAGATTCGAGGTGTGGAAATGTTGTTGAGGGTGGGAGTATGACGGGGTGGTACCGGTTGCCTTATCCAAAGACGAGTTGTTATTCGACCGCCTCTCGGTTCGCCGCGCGTTCCGCGGTTCGCTGCGTGATGTTCTCCAATACTTTATCCGCCACTACGCAGCTCTCGTCGTTCGGATCGCACTCCGACGAGATAGAACACTTGTCCACGCATCCGCACGCCTTCCGTCGCCCCGAGACGATCCGGTAGAATACGCTGGCGGTGTAACCAACGGCCGCCAGGATTATCGCCGCAACAACAATTGTTTCGATCATACGAATTACACCCTCGATCAGGAAATAACGCGCACGCCAATTTGATAGACGAGCACCGTTAAGACAAAAGCGAGCACCGTCAAGCCGATCAACTGAAAGATCGCCCATTTCCACGAGTTACTTTCGCGACGAGTGATAGCAACCGTCGCCATGCACGGTGAGCTGATCAGCGCAAACAGCATGATGCAAAACGCTATCAACGGCGTATACGCCTGGCGCAATTTGTCGCGAAGAGTTCCTGATTCTTCGTCCACCTCGCCCAACGAGTAGACAATGCCCATCTGGGCCACAAACACTTCCTTGGCTGCGAAAGCGCCAATGAGTGCCGTGCCGATCTTCCAATCGAACCCCATGAGTCCGATTACCGGTTCCATGGCCTGTCCGATCTTGCCGGCCACGGAGTGGTCCATTTGCTGCCGGGCCGCCACCGAAGGGTCGGGATCGAGCCGTTCAGCGTCGAGCCGTGGAAAGCTCGACAATGCCCACAGGACGACCGACACTCCCAAGATCATCGTTCCCGCTTTCCTCAAGAATAGCCGCGCGCGTTCCCACATTTGAAAGAGAGCCCCCTTCATTGTCGGAACCTTGTAGGGCGGCAATTCCATCAAAAACGGGGACGTCTCTCCTTTGAACACGGTGGTCCGTAATAACTTGGCGCTCAAGACGGCGAGCGCGATTCCAATGACGTAGATGAGCCACAGCATGGGCGCGTTCCACTTTGATGGGAAAAACGCCGGGATGATGAGCAAATAAATCGGCAATCTCGCACTGCAACTGATCAACGGAATCACGAACATGGTCACTAATCGGTCGCGCCGGTTATCGAGTGTTCGCGTGGCCATGATGGCGGGGACGGAACAGCCGAAGCCGATGAGCATCGGTATGAAACTCTTGCCGTGCAGACCAATTTTGTTCATCACGCGGTCCATGATGAAAGCGGCGCGCGCCATATAACCGGAGCTCTCGAGCAAGCTGATAGCAAGGAACAACAGTAAAATATTCGGGAGAAATACGATTACACCGCCGACCCCGCCTATGATGCCGTCTACGAGGAGTGATCTGAGGTAGCTTTGCGCTCCCGGCGCCCAAAACGAATTCACGAAATCACCCAGGCGGATGAACCCCGCTTCTATCAAGTCCATCGCGGGTGCGCCGATGGTGAACGTGAGTTCGAAGATCAGGTACATCAGCCCTAGAAATATCGGGATCCCCAGAATTCGGTGTGCGACCACGCTGTCGATTCGATCCGTCTTGGTGCGCCGCTCGAGTGGCGGTCCCTTTACCGCGTCGCGGCAGACGGCTGCGATCAGGTTGTACCGGCCCTCGGCGATCACGATCTCAGGCGACTCGTTGTAGAGTTCTTCTATACGATCCGCGTTTTTGTCCGCCAGTTCCAGGACTTGGGGTAACTTGATCTTACTTCTGACTTCTTTGTCGCGCTCGACGAGCTTCAGAGCAACCCACCGCCTCTGTATCTCCGAGTATCGGCCATCTTGCTTGGCGAGGAGTTCTGAGACACCGCCGATTGCATTTTCGATGTCACGGCCGTAGTTGACGGGTACATCGCGAAGCCCGTTTTTGCCTTGGGCGACGGCGACCGTCGTTTCCAACAGTTCATTGATACCGAATTCCTTGTGCCCCACGGTAGGGATAATCTGCGCGCCCAGCCGCCGTGACAATTTTCTTATATCGATTTCGTACCCGCGCGATTTGGCCACGTCGATCATGTTGAAGCATAACACCAGCGGCACGCCCAGTTCCTTGAGCTGGATCGCGAGATACAAGTTGCGTTCGAGGTTGGACGCGTCGATGACGGCGATAACGGCATCGGGTTTTTCGAAGAATAGATAGTTGCGTGCGACAACTTCCTCGTCCGAGTGGGGGGTGAGGCCGTAGATGCCTGGAAGGTCGACGATGTGGAGCTCGTGGTCGCCCCAACGGCAAACACCTTGTTTCTTCTCGACCGTAACACCGGGATAATTACCGACTTTTTGATGAGCTCCGGTGATTGCGTTGAACACCGAAGTTTTGCCGGCGTTAGGGTTTCCCGCCAAGGCAATGCGAAGCACAGGTGTCAAGATGTGAAACTCCAGCGAGTTGGAACAACAATATAGTTAGGTCTATCTAACAATTATCGCTAAAAAATCCCTGGTGGCCCTACAACGGATCCACCGAAATCGTTCTGGCTTCTTCCATACGGAGAGACAAATGGTAACCTTTGACTTTGATTTCCATCGGATCGCCCAGAGGAGCCAACCGTTCTACCATGATCAGAGTCCCCGGAGTCATTCCCATATCGACGATCCGCCGCCGAGTTTCCCCGCCACCGTTTACTTTGACGATCTTGGCCTTGTCGCCGGGCTTGAGTTCGTTCAAGAAGACGGTTTCTTCCACCGCTCTATCCTTTCGGGCACGGTAGTCCACCAGTGACAACGTCAGACACCTCTCGCAGTCGTCGTCGCCATCGGGGTGTTCGCAGTGGTATCCAAATTCCTCGGTCCAATTAGCACCCGTGCGCGGACACAACTCCAAATAGTCGACGTATTGAATAAACCGATCGAGCACATCTGGCGAAACGGCGTGTTCCATTTCGCACGCCGTTGTTTCAGCCGTTTCCTTGTCGACGGCTAAAACCTTGATCAGAAAATCACGCACACCTTCGTGCTTACGGATGACTTCTCTTGCCGCATCCTGCCCCTTCTCCGTAAGCGTGACAAACTCGTAGGGTGCGTAGTTGACCAGCCCCTTCTCAGCCAGGGCGCGCAACGCCCCTGTCACCGACGACATATTGACATTCAGCCGTTGCGAAATATCTTTTGCGCGGGCCGCTTGTTTGTCTTCTGCTATTTTTGCTATGGCCTTGAGGTAGTCCTCCAGGCTTGCGCTCAGGTTTTCGGCCGCTAATACCATATCTTCCTACCCGTATCTCTCGAGTTTGTTTTCCCGAACAATGTACGGTATCCCCAACACCACTGTCAAGTGGTTTGTGTGATCGGTTTCACAATTCCAGAGGTGTCGGCGAGCCGTCAGGTGGAGGCCCAACAACGCTATATAAATCAATATGTTATGATTTTTGCTGTCTGATCACTCGAAATCCATGACGAAACTGTACACTCGATCGTGCAGTTCACTGCTCACCTTCAGATCGCTGCGATTGAACACGGCCCGCATGGCCTTGTTATCGGCGAGCACCTCGGCGCTGAATCCGCTGATACCATTTCGACGGGCGATTCGGGTGAGCGTCGCGAGCAGGAACTTCCCGATTCCCTGTCCCTGCCATCGATCGGCCACGACGAACGCTACCTCCGCACGGTTCGTCTTCGAATCGAGGTAGTATCTGCCCACGGCGATGATCTCCTCACCCCGCGCTTCGGGAACGGTGACGACGATCGCTTCGTCCTGTCGATGGTCGATGTAGACGAACTGCTGGATCTCTTTTTGCGGGAATCGCTTCATGTGTGTAAAAAAACGGTAGTAGACGGCTTCTTCGGATAGTTTGTACAACAAGTCCTTCACCATGGCCTGGTCGGTGGGGTGGATGGGCCGCGCGGTAACCTCTGTGCCATCATCGAGCAGGTGGGTGAAGCGGAATTCCCTGGGCCCGACCTGGATCTTGCCCTCAACGTCGGCCATTTCCTGGCGCACGTATTTCAATTCGATCGCTTCGCGGAGAAGTCTCTCCCGAAAGTCGGGGTGGGCGATACTGATGAGCGCCAATGCCCTCTCCTGGACGCTCTTGCCGTGGAGATATGCCACGCCGAATTCGGTAACGAGGTAGTGTACGTCTCCGCGCGAAGTGACAACACCGGCTCCCGGCGTGAGTTGTGAGACGATACGCGACAGCTCGCCGTCACCGGCTGTGCTGGGAAGCGCTATAATCGCGCGCCCGCCGTGCGATCGTGCCGCCCCGCGATTGAAGTCCACCTGCCCCCCGATGCCGGAGAAAAACTTCGTCCCCAGCGAGTCGGCGCAGACCTGTCCGGTGAGATCGACTTCGAGCGCCACGTTGATGGCGACCATTTTATGCTGTTGACCGATGATGTAGGGATCGTTGACGTACTCCGTCGGATGAAACGCGAACGTGGGATTGTTGTCGATGTAGTCGAACAGCTTTTTCGTCCCCATACAAAAACTCGCGACGATTTTGCCGCGATCGAGTGTTTTGAACGCGCCGGTGATAGTCCCCGATTCCACCAATTCGATAATGTCGTCGGTTAGCATTTCTGTGTGGATACCAAGATCTTTTTTGTCTTTCATAAATTCTAGTATCGAGTGTGGGATGCTCCCGATCCCCAACTCCACCGTCGATCCGTCGTCCACCAGGGCCGCCACATTCTCTCCGATGCGCCGCGTGGTTTCCGTTGTGGGAGCGGGCTGGACCTCGAGGAGCGGACTATCCACCGGGACAAGAATGTCAATGTCGTAGATATCCAGGGAGGCGTCGCCGTAGACGCGCGGCATTTGTGGATTGATCTCCGCAATTACCAACGAGCTGTTTTCCGCAGCACTTTTCACGATATCCACTGCCACACCGAAACTGCACATTCCGTTTTCGTCCGGCGGCGAGACTTGAATGAGCGCGACGTCCAGCGGAAGCTGTCCCGATTTGAATAACCGTGGAATGTCCCACAGAAAGATCGGCGTGTAGTCTCCGTAACCTTCCTGAATCACCTCGCGAACGTTGTCTGCTATGAAGAAGCTGTTGACGCGAAAATTGTCTTGCAGCCTTTTGTGAGCGTACGGCGCTTCACCAAATGTCAGGAGATGGACCACCTCTACATCGGCCAGTTGACCCGCCCTCGCGGTGAGCGCGTTTACCAGCGTTTGTGGTTCGGCGCAACCGGTGCCGATGTACACGCGATCACCACCGCGGACACGCTTGAGCGCCGCCGTCGCGGTCATTATCGAGTCTTTGTATCTATCCTGCCAGTTTTCATCGGTAATGGGTCTGACATCTCTGTTCATTTTCTTCACCGTGACCGGTTATGGTAAGGAGCGATTTTCTGTTCGGACTAACTTTTATCTAAATTCAAGGTCATTCGCGCGTCGGCCACAAACGCGTCCGATCCGACGGGTCCAACGATGTACGGATTGATATCCAATTCTTGAATCTGGGGAAAGTCGGTGCCGATTTGGCTGATGCGCTGCAGACCGTCCGCTATGGAGTCCAGGTCAACCCGGGCCTGTCCGCGTGCCCCAACCAAAAGGGCGTAGGACCGCGTATCCTTGAGCATTTGCATCGCTTCCCCGTGCGTTATAGGCGCCAAGTTAAAGGTGATATCTTTCATCACCTCGACGAAGATGCCGCCCAAACCAAACATCAACATGGGGCCAAACAGCGGATCGCGCGTCATCCCCAAAATGATCTCGCGTCCCGGCGGACACATCTTCTCCAGGTACACACCCTCGATTCGTGCCTCCGGGTAGCTCCGCTTTACGCGGAGCATCATTAAATCGTACGCATCTCGAACCGCCTGGTCGCTGTAGAGGTTGATTTTCACGCCACCAATATCCGACTTGTGGACGATTTCCGGCGAGACGATTTTCATCGCTACCGGGAAACCGATGCGACCGGCGGTTTCCACCGCTTCATCGACGCCGGTGACTAGCCTCCCCTCGGGGACGTTAAAATCGTAGGCCGACAAGATCTCCTTGGCCCTTACCTCGCTCACCTGCACGGTGCCAGCGCGGGAATGACGCATGATGATACGTTCGACGCGCCGTCTGTTGACGCGGAATCGCGTCACCACCCGTTGCGGACGTCGCCGCCAAGCCGCATAGTCGCACATTGCGCGAAGTGTGCCCGCCGCGCGCTCCGGAGACGGGTAGTCGGGCAGGCTACACTGGGTCAAAAACTCTCTGCCGGGAGTGACGTCGGCGCCTCCCATGAATGCGGCGAGCACCGGCTTGTTGCCCTCGGTGGCGCAACGAGCGACGGCCTTAGCCATCTCGACCGGTTTCGTCATCGCTTGGGGTGCGAGAATCACGATGATCGCATCGACACTGTCTTCTGCCTGCGCCGCCTTGATGGCCGCCGCGTATCTCTCCGGGTCTGCGTCACCCAGGACGTCTATCGGATTGGCTGCGCTGGCTGCCGCGGGGAGCGATTTTTTCAGCGCGTCCAACGTGCTTTCCGACAACGGGCTCACCTTGAGGCCCAGTTTCTCGCATGCGTCGGCCGCCATGATTCCCGGACCACCTGCGTTGGTGATAATGGCTACGCGCTCGCCCTCAGGCAGCGGTTGCATGTAAAGCGCCGTCGAGTAGTCCAGTAGTTGGTCGAAGTCGTCGGCACGTATGACACCCGAACGTCGAAACGCGGCACCGTACGCGATATCCCCACCCGCCAGACTGCCCGTGTGCGAAGAGGCCGCCTTGGCTCCGGCCTGGGTCGTTCCGGCTTTGAGTATCACGACCGGCTTGATCGAACACGTTTCTTCGGCGGCCGCCAGAAACTCCTCGCCATCTTCGATGCTTTCGAGGTAACCGGCGATCACCTTCGTATTGTCGTCTCGCGCGAGTACTCTCAGGAAATCCGTTTCACTGAGATCGGCCTTGTTGCCGATGCTGATCAGCTTACCCAGGCCCAGATGTCTGCCCGCCGCCCAATCGAGTATCGCCGTGCACAACGCGCCAGACTGCGAGATAACCGAGATCCCCCCCACGTCGGGTGTTCGGCTGGCGAACGAGACATTCATTTTGTGGTGGGTGTTGATCAGCCCCAACACGTTGGGACCCATCAGGCGTACGCGCTTCATTTTGCACATGCGGGCGATCTCTGCTTCGAGTGCGGCGCCTTCGGGGCCCACTTCTTTGAAACCGGCCGTTATGACAATGATCGAACCGGCACCTTTGCGAATCGAGGCGGCCACGGCGTCTTTGACGGCGAGCGTGGGAATTGCGATCACGCTCAGTTCGATTTTGTCTTCGTACTCTTCCAGGTTCTTGTAGCACTTGACACCCAGCAGTTCGTCGGCTTTCGGATTGACCGGAACGATCTGTCCCTCGTAGCCGGCGTCCAATAGACCCGACAACACTGCGTGCCCAACTTTCCCCTCTTTGGCCGACGCGCCGATAATCGCGATCGATTTCGGGTATAACAATGATTCCAACATGCTGTTTAATTCACCCCTTGCTCGGATTGTCTCCGCCGTCGAGGCGTGAGTCGTAAGGCAGATTCGTAACCGACGCTCGGATTAGCCTCCGGCTTTACGGTTGGCATCGAATAACTGTCTATATAACACGGCGTTACGAACACTGGGGCGCAGCGCCGCTGACCGAAGATTGGTGTAAGAATATGTGGGCAGGTATCACCGTTCAGCGGATATCGTACTACGCCGCGACTGTTATTACAACAAACGAATACACCGGGCGTCGCCGCAGCCGCGCTCACTCTTGCCTGCGTACTTCGTACTTCGCCATGTGTGCCTTGCCGTAAACTTCCTCTGCCATAAAGTGATTGTGCTTTCCACACAAGAGTCTCAAGTTGCTGGCCGCGTTCGGTCCGCCCAGGGCAAACGGAATGGGATAGTGATCGATCTGGAGATTGTGCGTGGCGTTGCACCGCCGGCCGCCCGGTCCCACATACACGCATTGTCCCTTGTCCCTCACCCACACCGTGTCCTGTTCTTTGACCGGAATATGCCGTGTCCGCTTGGGCTTCGGCGGTTTGGGAGCGCTCTTCGTAGGCTTCGTCGCGGTTTTCTTCGGTGATTTCTGCTTCTCTTGGCGCTGCTGTCGTCTCTCGGCACGCCTTGCCGGATCCTCTCTCTCGCGCACATACCGAAGCGCATGCTTATACGCATCCAGTAGCCCCACGCCTTTGGGATACCTGTTCGAGAGATGTGACTTCATCCACT
>CBDVBX010000172.1:0-8298 GCA_965372335.1 uncultured bacterium
GAGGCTTCCTCTTCCCTACCCAGCTGCAGGAGGAGATTGCCCAGGTTGTTGTGAATTTGGGCGGAGTGTGGGCCCCGCTTTATCGCTTCCTGGTAATAATACAGAGCCTCTTGGTACTCGCCCCTTCGGAAGAACAACGTTCCCAGGTTGTTGTATGGTTCGGCAAGATAGGGTTTTATGCTTGTGGCTCGTTGAAAGGCGGCCATGCTCTCGTCAAATTGATTGAGTGAACCCAGCGCGTTACCCAGGCCTATATAAGCTTCCGCATAGCCCGGCAGAAGGCTCACCGCTTTTCGAAAATATTCTACCGCCTTTTCCGGATTCTCGAGTGAGAGGTAAACGTTGCCAAGGTTCAGATAGGCGTCTGAGTATTGGGGATCGATTCGCAATGCCTCGTTAAAATGCCAAATCGCCTTTTCATGATTCCCCATGCTAAGATGGATGTTACCGATATTCATGTGCGGTCCCGGATTGGAAGGTTCGACCCCCAGGGCCCTCTCGTATAGAACGAGCGCTCTTTGCACACGGCCAAGATTCCTCAGGGCATTGCCCAGTTCATTCATGGCCCGCGGGTTATTGGGCCGCTTCTCGAGCACGTCGGACCACATGACCACGGCACTGCTGTAATCCTTGTTTCTCGCGAAGGTCCTCATTCCGAGCGCAGACACGAGAATAGCCACAAGTACTCCCGCGAACACCTGATTCCTTTTGAGATTCAGTCGTCCGACGATCCAAAAAATTGAGGACACCAACAGCACCGCCACTGCCGCCATGGGGACGTACATGCGATGCTCGAACGCAAGGTCCTTGATCGGTAAAAAACTCGAACTCGGGGCCAGGGTTACAAAAAACCAGAGGCCCCAAAACCCCAATGGACGTCTCACCGAAGAGGTCTGCCGAGTATCCGCTTGGGGTTGCTTATCGGCAAAAGCCCATACGGCAGCGATGAATAAAGCTCCTATGATTAGGAGCGGAGGAAGGATTCCCCCGATTCCTCTTGCAACCGGCCAGTTATAATCCAGACTCAACGCGTCGGGCCAAACGGTCAGGCGTAGATAGTGTAAAATCACGCCGGGCTGCGAGAAAAAGTACTCCCACGCGGTGACGTACTGAATCCCGAATCCGGCCGTGTCGTCGAAGGTGGCCTGCCAAAAAATGGCGGCATACACGACCCAGGTACCGGCCAATCCGGCATAGAAACTCTTCGATGACCGGAGTGCCGCTTTAAATGTGCCGGCGAAAAAGCACCGATCGTACAGCAAGACCATCAGAGGCGCCGTCACCATGACAGGTTTGCATGCCATACCCAGCGTACAAGCCGCCACACAGGCTGGGTACCAGAACCTCCTGTTACCCTCCGAACCACGAATGGCGCAATAGAGAGTCAGGAAGTAAAAAAGCCCCATCAATGACTCGGCCCTTTGAATGATATACGTGACCGCCTGTGTCTGAATCGGATGCAGCATCCACACGAGTGCCGCACCCAGTGCGAGCAACTCGGTGTTATTCTGGGAACCGGTTTCTCGGGGATGAATCCGTTTCAATGTACGCCGAACAATTCCGTACAACGTCAAGGCGGCTAGAATATGTATTATGAGATTCAGGGCGTGGTAGCTCCAGACCTCGAGGCCACTGACTGCAAAATTCAACACTAGCGTAAAATCGGCCAGAGGTCGGCCCAGCCGCAGTAGACCCCGCAAGTTTTCCCCAAGCCCACCCTGCCAGCGCAGGGTCGGATTCTCCACGATATGGACCTGGTCGTCCATGATCAGCACACCGTCAAAGCTGTTGGAATAAAACAGGACTCCGAGTGCGATGATGATGAAGGGCGCTAACCGCGCGATAGCTGTTGAAGAACGGCTCATGTTTCGATGCGGGTGTGACAAGGCTCAGAGGGGGGTACCCCCCGCTGAGCCTCTGTATATGCAGTCTCCGGTGGTGTCTTCGAGCGTGTAGGCTAGCCGAGAGGAGCGAGGCTAGCCTAGCAGCGCTTTGAACTCGTCGTTGAGCTTCGGAACCACCTCGAATAAATCGCCAACGATGCCGTAGTCCGCTTTTTGGAAAATCGGGGCGTTTTCGTCCTTGTTGATCGCGACGATCACCTTGGCCGTCCGCATCCCCACCAGATGCTGGATCGCGCCCGAGATACCTACAGCGAAGTACAACTTCGGATTGACGACCTTGCCCGTCTGGCCTATTTGTATCGAGTGAGATACGTATCCCGCGTCGACTGCCGCGCGAGAAGCGCCCACAGTGCCCCCGAGTGTATCGGCGAGGTCCTGTAAGATCTTGAAATTGTCTCCGCTCTTCAACGCCCTGCCGCCGGCCACGATGATCTCCGATTCGGTTATATCTTTACTGCCCCCCGTCAAGCTCACCGTTTCTTTGACTTTGCCCTTGATCGCGTCGGCGGCAAGCTCAACCGATACGTCCACTACTTCAGCCGACGATCCCGCCCCCTCGGCGGGCGCATAAACGTTGGGCCGGACCGATGCCATCTGGATATCGGCTTTGGCAACGACCGTCGAATAGACTTTGCCCGAATACACCGGCCGCACGGCTTTGAGGTTACCGCCCTCCAGCGACAACTCGGTGCAATCGGTAAACAACGACGCCCCCAACCTCGCGGCGGTGCGGGCAGAGAGGTCCTTGCCCATCCCCGTGGCCCCAAACAGCACCACTTTCGGGCTGCTCCTCCCGACGATCGCTTCGAGCGCGGCGGTGTAGCCCTGCGATGAGTATGCGGCCAGGGCGGGGTTGCTCGCTTTGTAGATTTTTGCCACGGCGTATTTCTTCGCCTCTTCGACCAGCGCGTCCAAGCCGTCTCCGATGAGTGCCACGTGCACTTCGCCGCCGGTCGACTGAGCGAGGGAATTGGCAGCCGTGATCAGTTCGGCGTTGATCCCCTTGAAAACGCCGTCTCGGATTTCCGCGTAAACAAGAATGTTACTCATGTATGATTCAGGGACGACGGTCCCGCTCCTTTCGATTTTAAACGACTTTCGCCTCTTGCCGCAGCAGTTTGACCAGCTCTTTTACCTGGTCGTCCGCCTCGCCCGCGATCATTTTGACCGCCGTGCGCTCCGGTAGCGGTTGGAATCCGGTGACGTCGGACTTCGCGCCGGCCGCACCCACCTGCTCCGCCGCTAGCCCTACATCCGCCAATGTGACCGTCTTGATCTCCTTCTTCTTCGCTTTCATGATGCCGGGTAACGACGCGTAGCGGGGATCGTTGAGTCCTTTCTCGCAGGACACGACCGCCGGCAGCGTGATGTCTAGTATTTCATCGCCGCCTTCTACTCGACGCGTGACGGTCGCCGTTTGCTTGTCCTCACCGAGTTCGAATTCGACCGCGATCAGCGCTTGGGAGAAACCGAGGTACTCGGCAATAGCCGCCGGTGTTTGGGCGGCATCAAAGTCGATTCCCTGCTTGCCGCAGAAAACCAGGTCGGGGCCGACCGTCTTCAACGTTTCAGCCAATACACGGGCGTTCGCCTGGCTATCGCCGCCTTCAAATGCGGGATCGTTCACGTGAATCGCCTCGTCGGCGCCCATCGCCAGCGCCGTGCGCAGCGATTCGACAACGCGGTCGGGGCCGAGCGAAATCACCGTTACGGTGGTGTCATCTTTCAAGGCTTCTTTAATGAGCAACGCCTGTTCGACCGCGTACTCGTCATAGGGATTTATAACGAATTTGATCCCTTGCGATTCGATGGCCGAACCGTCGGCGTTGATTTTGACCTTCGCTTCCGTGTCGGGCACGTTTTTGATCAACGCGACTAATTTCAAAACCATCCTCCTTCTGTATGGATTCGTGACGTGATTCTATCGACTAATATCTTTTTGACAAAATCTTAGTGAAGGTTTTTCAACAGTTGTCGCGAGATGACGATACGCTGAATCTCGCTGGTGCCTTCGTAGATCTCGGTGATGCGCGCATCGCGGAAAAACCGCTCAACCTTGAAATCTACCGTGTATCCCGCACCGCCGTGGATCTGCACCGCCTGGCGCGCGCACTCGTTGCACATCTCCGATGAGAACAGCTTCGCTATCGATGCTTCTTTGGAGTGCGGTTTTCCCTCGTCTTTGAGCCGGGAGGCGTTGTATACCAGGTGCCGCGCCGCCTCGATCCGCATCGCCATGTCGGCCAGTTTCCACTGGATCATTTGGAAGTGCCCGATCTGCTTGCCAAATGCTTCTCTCTCTTCGGCATACTTGATCGACTCGTCCAGGCACGCCTGCGCGATACCCACACCCTGAGTGGCGATCCCGATACGGCCGCCGTCGAGCGTATGCATCGCGATCTTGAAGCCCATCCCTTCATCTGCCAACATCTGGCTGGCGGGCACACGTAGGTCTTCGAATACGAGCTGAACGGTACTCGACGCGCGAATACCCAGCTTGTCTTCTTTCTTGGTTACTTCGAACCCTTTCATGCCGGGCTCGAGGATAAATGCGCTGATCCCCCGCGTTTTTTTCACCTCCGGATCGGTGCGCACCATGGCGATAAACACGTCCGCCTCCTGGCCGGTGGTAATGAAGTTTTTCGACCCGTTCAGGACGTACTCGTTGCCGTCCTTGACGGCGCCGCACGATAGCGACGCCGGATCGCTGCCCGCGTCGGGCTCGCTCAACGCATACGCGCCCAGCAACTCGCCGGTCGCCATCTTGGGCAGGTACTTCTGCTTGAGCTCATCGCTCGCCCAGTGAATGATCGGCCCGGTGCACAGCGAGTTGTGTACCGACATCGTCACACCAGTCGAAGCGCACGCGCGGTTGATTTCTTCGAGGGCGAGCACCAGACAAAAATTCCCGAAGCCGGTGCCACCGTACTCCTCGGGAATCAACATGCCCATGAAGCCCAACTCGCCGAGCCTTCTCACGATATCCGCGGGGAATTTGCCTTCCCTGCTGAACCGATCGGCAACCGGCGCAATTTCATTGTCGGCAAATGCCCGCGCGGTTTGTTGAATCATTTGTTGTTGTTCTGTGAGGTTGAACTGCACTGTGATACCTTCCCGTCCGCCGGCTCCCGGGAGTGGAGACCGGTCAATCGTTGTAAGTAGTTGATTAATATAGATGGGTTGAAATGCTCTATTTGCTTTAGAAATTACCATTAACGACGATTTGCTGTCAATTGGAATCGGGTAATCGGGTCCTAATTAAACAGAGGCCCGGTACAGGGTGACGAACCTTCGCGCGGAGCTAGCGAGGATCCTCTCGCGAAGCGAGATAGCCGAGCGTAGCGGGCGCAGGTGAGGAATCCCTGTACCGGGCCTCTGCAAAAGCACCAATTCTATCTACTTCATCAGGACGAGTTTTCTGACATCCTGAAAGTCTCCGGCGACCAACTTGTAAAAGTACACGCCCGAGGCCACACTCGAGCCGGCGTCGCTGCGGCCGTTCCACTCGATCCCGTACGAGCGCGCGTCGAGTGTCTCGTCGACCAAGGTCCGGACCACCTGGCCGCGAAGGTTGTAGATCTTCAGCGACACGTGCGCCCGTTCTTTGACGTCGAAGGGGATCGTCGTCGTCGGGTTGAACGGGTTGGGGTAGTTTTGCTTGAGCGCAAACTCTCCCGGCACCGGCGTGTCTTCCACAGCTGTACCGACGTCGTTGATATTGAAGGCGTCTGTCGCGGTGAACGATCCGCCACCGGGATTGGTGAGGACGATGTCGTACAGACCGCCCGCCGCCCCGGTGATGTCGACCTGTGCGAGGACGAGATCGTGGCCGATCCACTCGACGTCGCTGGCGGACAGGACCGTCGGGCCGTCGATCAGGGCAACGTCGGCACCGTACACGAATCCCGTACCGAAAATAGCGATCGATACGATCTGGTTGTTGTCTCCACCCGGCGGGTTGCTGCTGGCGTATGTGGGCGGAAACCAGCTGCCCATGGCTTGAACCCCGATCGGGTCTCCATTGCCCGTCGTAAGCAGCACCACGACGTTGGTCGCGTTGCCGTCGTAGCTATTAGTGTTGGGGTTTGTTCCGCCGCTGAAGTTCGTGTTGTTGGTGGAGCCCGGAAAGGGGTCGCCGCCGTCGCCACGGTTGTTGTTCAATTGGAGGTTTGTGAGCCCGTCCGCCTGCTCCAGCTCCACCCCTCGCGGTACGATACCTGGAGGACTGGTAGAACCACCGGTGTTGCCCATCGCAGAGCTCGCCACGTCGTTGTCGATATGCCAGATGCAAAGCCCGCCGCCGCCGTGGACATTAACGTCCGAGCCCTGCGGCTGGCGATTCTCGACAAAGAAGCACTCCGAGGGGTCGGTCATGTCGACCCACCAGCCGTCCTCGCGGATTTCGAAGTCGGTAAAGTAGGTTTCTCCCCCGCCCGTGAGCGATAGGTTGTCAAAGACAAATGGGCCACAAGTCGACCGGTAGTTGCCACCGCCGGGAAGGTTATAGTCCTCGTCGGCATAGCCGTAGTCCGATGTGAACAGGAAGCTAATGGTATAATCGGTGGGCACGCTCAAATAAGATGAGATGTCAATATTCGCCGTACCCGTGCCGCTGTTGTCGTAGGTTGCCAGCGTCGAGACGGTACCCCCCACATCGATCTGGGCGTAGGTATAGTCGTAATCAACCTCCGAATCGTAAGTGTAGTCGTACTGCAGCGTCACAGGTCCCGGCGTACCGTCGTAGTGGAAGTCGTGCGACACCCGCTCGACCCACGCGTTACCGTAGCCTTCGCCGCCGGGCCAGCTTCGCGACGAGGCAGCCAATATTCCCAAACCACACCGCATCGAATAGCTTCCGGCGATAACGCAAGCGTTCTGGCGATGCCAGCGCTCATTCATGATGTTGGCGCGGTAGACCGGGCGATTGAACTCGACATTGTCAATGTTGTACGCCGTCAGATTCGTCCCCATCTCGACCAGGTTGACCCAGCCGAGCTCGCTTTTGGACCACGCACACATGTGCGCCGGTTGGGTGACGGTGTTCCAGCTACCCGAGCCCATGAGTCCCCAGTGGCCGACACCCGCCGATCCGCCGCGGGTGTCGTACAGGTCGGGCAGGCCGAACGCGTGACCGAACTCGTGGCAGAACACGCCGATATCGATCGGCGTGATACCGCCGCAGTTGAATGCCGGTTGCATCACGTAGTCGTTGGCTATGATAAAGCCGCCGCCAGCGGCGGGGTCGTTGCTGGTCCAGCCGCTGCCGCCGATCCACCCGGCAATCACCCAGCGGTGCGACCAGATGTTGTTGTTGCCGCACTCGGCTCCGGCTTCGGGCTGGACGAAGGCGACGAAGTCAACATAGCCGTCGTCGTCACCCGAGTTGGGGATCCCGTCGGGGCCGTCGTTGTCGTACTGGCCGAAGTCGACCGACCCATCCCACGCATTCAGGGTCTCTGTCAGAAACTCACCCGTCTTGGCCGATATGCACAGACCGTAACAGCCGGCGGGTCCTTCGTAGTAGGTATCGTTTTGCGCCAACTGATGCCACCCGTACACCGTCCCCGTCATCGTGATGTCGCCATATGAGATCTCGTTGTAGAACTGAGAAAGCGTCTGCGGCGAATACGGTCCCGTAAACAACTTGGTGTCGAGCACCGACGCCGCATAGGGATCGGCGCCCGTGTTGGCGTACTTCGAACAGAACACCGGTACGGCAACGGTGCCCGTCACCGAGATGCTCTTTTTAAGATCGGCGGTGAGAAACTGACGGTTGTAGAAGCCGCGCTCTTGGATGTACGCCTCTCTGTTTTTCTTGATTTGTTCTACCTTTTGAATCCAGGCCCTTTGGAACTGAAATACCGTACGGTCTTGGGCCATCCGGTCGAAGTAGGCCTGAGGCATCGGGACGCCCGGTTTGGGCGGGTAGATCTGAGCCAAGCCGCTTAAGGGTATGAGGAGGATGGCAAAGGTGAGGATGACAGCGAAACCCCGTCGCATGAGTAGCCCTCCTTGAGAAGACGAATGGATACAGGAAAAAACAGCGGTCAGACCACGCGTGTGTCCTCCCGCCGCACATCGACCACCGTTATATTATACCCCTTTTGGGGGGCCGGCGTCAATCAATAACATCCCCTAACCCATTGAAGTTATTTGTGCTATGCACTTTCGCCCGGATAAACGGGCGTTTTTCTGATACATCCGGATACATGAGTTGAAAAATATAAGACCACCCGGGGCCGATGGTGTGTCAAGGAGGGTTTATCGCCGCCCGGGTGGCCTAGGAAACCGTAGGGTTGGCCGAGGGAGTAGAGGTCCCAGCTTTTACTTAAGGAGTAGCATCTTCCTCGTCCGTGTGAAATTCTGGCCCACCAACCGGTAGAAATACACGCCC
>CBDVBX010000173.1:0-8293 GCA_965372335.1 uncultured bacterium
AGGAGTTCCGTCCTTTTATTCCTCCTCTTCCAGATCCAGGCCGTATTGGTCGCTGAGGTCGACCGGAGGCATCTCGGCGTCGATCGGTTGGGCGTCTTTGACGTACCAGTTGTACCACTGGAGTGTGCGCAGGCAGACGTCCCGGCGTCCCGGCATCTTTCTGTTGCCGTGGCCTTCACCCGGATACTGCACCAAACGCACTGCAGGGTGGTTGTTCATCTTCATTCTGCGGTACATCTCGAGGCTTTGCGAGGGGTGGACGCGCGTGTCCGACTGTCCGCCAATGATGAGTGTGGCCGTCTTACTCTTGTGCACGTGATAGATGGGGCTTCGCTCCAGGCTGAATTCCCACATCTCTTCGAGCATCTTCTCGGAGTGCACGTACAGTTCTTCGTACGCTATGTCAGTGGTGCTTCTTTTGCTTATCAAATCGCTGATGCCGACAAACATCACCACTGCCTTGACCAGGTCGGTATAGTAGCCGGCAAACCACGCGGCGGCAAATCCGCCGTAGCTGCCACCGCCGAGGCCGACTTGGCCAGGATCGACCATGCCCCGGTCGACAAGGTACTTTATACCGTCGGCGACATCGTCGAATTCGACGCCGGCGGCATCGCCGAAGGTGGGGGCGACGTATTCTAAACCGTAACCGGTACTGCCCCTGTAGTTGGGCAAAAATACAAAGTAGCCGCGCCCGCTCAATACTTGCTCGGGACGAGAATAACTGGTTCGCCAGTTGTTTCGGTGGTGCGACTCCGGACCACCGTGGACGGAAACGACCAACGGATACTTCGTGCCCTCTTGGTAGTCGACCGGGTAGTTGAGCAGACCCTCGATATCCGCTCCGTCGCGGGCCTTGTACCGGATAACCTCTCGTTTTCCCAGTTTGCGATCGGCAACCCACGGGTTGAGATTGGTCATTGGCTTGAGCTTTCCTTTGCTCGGCCAAAAGTAGACGTTGCTGGGAATTGTCGGAGACGAGCCGGTGAACGCCAGCTGTTTGAACCCATCTGTATAGCTGGGCGTCCTGAAGATCACGCCGGTATCTTTCGAATTTAAGATGATCTTGCGGTCACCGCCGGTATGTTTGACAGCATTCAGTGTATCCCACACACGTTCGCCAGCCATATACATCACCGTTTTGTTGTCTTTCCAAGCAGCCCAGTAGACGTGTCCCTCGAAGTTGGGCTGTGTGAGATTGAGCGCTTCGCCGCCGTCAACGGCTTGCGAGTACACTTGACTGACCGCGTGGTCGCTCTGCGTGAGTGCGGCGGTGTACGCGATAGACTTTCCGTCGGGGCTGAACGTGTAGTTGCCCAGCTTTCCGGGGTTGTTGGAAAACTGCTTGTAGTTGCCGCTCGCAGTGTCGTAGAGGTAGATTTTCTGAAACATGTACCGATAGTCGATGAGATTTTTCTCCGAAGCCCCCATCGCGATCGTTTGGGCGTCGGGACTGAACTCGAACGACCACACCGTTATGTCATCGGTGAGCTGTTCGGGTTTGGCATCCTTGTTGGCGCGATATTCGCTGACGGGTAACATGTATAAGTTGCGATGCTTGAGGTTTTCCTCGTAAAACACGAACCCGTAGCCCTTCTTATCCAGCGCTTTCTCGTGCTTGCTTTTCGGTTCGACGGCGGTATACGCGAGGTGGTCACCGCTCGGGTGCCACCGGTAGGTAATGACACCACTCTTCGATTGTGTGGCTTGGACGGCTTCGCCACCGTCGAGCCGAATGGTCCAAACTTGTCGTTTCGCCTTTTCCCCCCGCGTCATCAAGAACGAGATCGCCTCGCCGTCGGGGCTCCAACGCACGCTGCTGACGTTGACCTTGCCGGTGATGAACGGCTGGCTTTCGCCGGTCTTCGTGGAAACGACGTGGAGCTCGGCATAACGGCCGCCGGGTTCATCGTCGATCGCCCGGGGAATGGACAAGGTGTAGGCGATCCACTTCCCATCCGGACTGATCCTCACCGACGTGGCGTATTCCAGATTGAATAGGTCGTCGGCGGAAAACACCTCTTGGGCAGATGTCGCGCCGGCGAACACGGCCACGGTCACTATCGCCGCCGCGAGCACCGCGAGCGTTCTTTGCGGCCTGAGCATTGAAGCGGTCATTTCGAAGTCTCCTCTCTATAACATCAGACGAGCAAACAGCTTGGTACTAGGTGCATGGGCCTGGGGTGGACAACGATATTGCCGCAACGAACGGGGAATTTCAACGGGTTTCGGTGATGACCCGGCGCCCGAGATTTCGACCGTGTCCCAGGGGTTGTAACCGGCTCGAAAATACCGAGCTAGCGTGTCTAATTAGGAAGAAAAACGGTTGACATCGCGAGCGCAAGTTGTATGATTTCGGTAAATAAACGACCCGCCGCCACGAGGCGCATCCGGGCGAAGAAGAAGCAACACGTTGTGTTGGTTTTTTTATTATCTTCGATTTATCTGCATTATTTTTCACCTCATTACCACAAATCGCCATGTGGATGGCGATGATGGAAGGAGAGAGGAATGTCTAATTACGTGTCCGATCTGATGGCTCAGGTCAAAGAGAAAAACCCCGCCGAGCCGGAATTTCATCAGGCGGTACAGGAAGTCGCCGAGTCGGTCGTTCGCGTTCTGGACGCTCGTCCCGAATACCGTAAGAACAGAATTCTCGAACGCATTATTGAACCCGAGCGTGTGATTCTCTTCCGCGTGCCGTGGGTCAACGATCAAGGCGAAGTCCAAGTGAACCGCGGTATTCGTATCGAGATGAACAGTGCCATCGGCCCCTACAAAGGCGGACTCCGTTTTCATCCGTCGGTCAACCTCGGCATTTTGAAGTTCCTTGCGTTCGAGCAAGTGTTTAAAAACAGCCTTACCACACTCCCCATGGGTGGCGGTAAGGGCGGTTCCGATTTCGACCCCAAAGGCAAGAGCGACGACGAAGTGATGCGCTTCTGCCAGGCCTTCATGACCGAACTGCAGCGCCACATTGGCCCGGACACCGACGTCCCCGCCGGTGACATCGGCGTCGGCGCTCGGGAAATCGGGTTTCTGTTCGGCCAGTACAAGAAAATCCGCAACGAGTTCACCGGCGTACTTACCGGCAAGGGCCTCAACTGGGGCGGCTCGCTGATTCGCCCCGAGGCGACCGGTTACGGCGCGGTGTATTTCGCAGCCGAAATGCTCGGCACCAAGGACGACTCGCTCGAAGGCAAGGCCTGTCTGGTGTCCGGTTCCGGTAACGTGTCTCAGTACACCACAGAGAAAATTCTGGACTTGGGCGGTAAGGTCGTCACGCTGTCCGATTCGGGCGGATACATCTATGACGAAGAGGGCGTCGACCGCGAAAAGCTCGAGTGGGTGATGGACCTCAAGAACCTTCGCCGTGGCCGTATCAAAGAGTACGCGGATCAGTTCAAGTCGGCCGTTTACACGCCGGTCGACGCGAGCCTCGACTACAACCCGCTTTGGGACCACAAAGCCGACTGTGCGTTCCCGTCGGCGACACAAAACGAGATCAACGGCAAAGATGCCGAAAACCTCGTGAAGAACGGTGTGAAGGTGGTCTCCGAGGGCGCGAACATGCCTTCGGTGCCCGAAGCGATCGAAGTCTACATCAACAACAAACTGCTCTACGGCCCGGGCAAAGCAGCCAACGCGGGCGGCGTTTCGGTATCTGGCCTTGAAATGTCGCAGAACAGCATGCGTTTCAGCTGGACGCGCGAGGAAGTGGATCAGCGCCTGCAAACCATCATGAAGGCTATCCACAAATCGTGCCTCGAAGCCAGCAAAGAGTTCAGCACCGGCGACAATTACGTCGACGGCGCCAACATCGCGGGCTTTGTTAAGGTCGCCGATGCGATGATGGATCTCGGCGTTGTCTAAACGAGAGGTTTGAATAACGCCCTTGAGTAAGAACGGGGTGGACGTGGGTCCACCTCGTTTTTTATCATACGCTATACCGAATTCAGGGCCGGGATCGCACCGGGACAAGCCCGGGGGTAAGTCACGGCCGGTCCACAACCAGCGATATGAATACTTCTACCGATTTCGAGGTCAAGCGAGACCCACGCAAGCGCTTTCAGCGTTTTCAGGACCTGATGCAGCATCGCGTGCGCGATATCCTGTTGGTTTCGAGCCTCTATGATTCGTACATCCTGTCTGAGGACGGGGGCCTATACGAGTCCTTGTTGAGCGAGTACTTGGGGCTGGGCCTCACGCACATGCCGCACATTACGCGCGTGTCGAATGCCAGCGAGGCGGTCTCGCTGGCATCCATTCCCAATCGCTTCGACCTGATCATTACCTCGCTACGAGCAGGCGACATGCACGCGCGTGAATTGGCCAAGGAGATCAAACAGATCGGGATCGACACACCAATAGTGCTGCTGACCTACGACAATCGCGAACTCAACGAGCTGATTCAATCCGGCGGCGTGGCGGAATTCGACAAGGTTTTCGTCTGGCAGGGTGATTTCCGGATATTCCTGGCGATCATCAAGTTTATCGAGGACCGGAACAATATCGAGGCGGACACCCGAACGGTCGGCGTTCAGACGATCATTCTGATCGAGGACAACGTCAAGTTTTACTCGTCTTATCTGCCGTTGGTCTACACTGCTGTGATGGAACACACGACGGAACTCATCGCAGAGGGGATCAATCCCGCTCACAAATTACTTCGGATGCGCGCGCGGCCAAAAATCATTCTATGCAGCAATTACGAGGAAGCGTGGGGATACTTCGAGACCTATCACGACAACATTCTGGGCGTAGTATCTGATATCGAATTTCCGCGCGGCGGTGAGTCCGACCCGGAGGCGGGTTTCGAATTCGCCAAGCAGGTCAAACGATCTCATGCTGACATCCCGGTTCTTTTGCAGTCGCGCGACGCCACAGCAAGAACGAAAACCGAAGCGCTGGGTGCGCAGTTCCTGCAGAAGGGTTCGGCGGTGCTCCTCCACGAGCTCAAGCGCTTCATGATTCACCATTTCGGTTTTGGCGATTTTATATTTCGGCTGCCGGACGGAACCGTGGTGGGGCGTGCCTCAGACTTGAGATCACTCGAAGATCAGCTGTACGTGGTGCCCGACGAGAGCATCGAGTATCACGGCGGTCGCAACGACTATTCTATCTGGCTCAAGTCCCGAACCGAATTCTTGCTTGCCCACAGGTTGCGGCCGGTCAAGCTTACGGATTTTGAGTCGTTGACCGGACTACGCGAGTACTTGATCAGCCGGCTTCGAGAACACCGCAGAGAACAACAGCGCGGATCGATTGTCGATTTCGATCCGGACACTTTCGACCAGCACAGGAGCTTTGCTCGTATCGGCGGGGGATCGTTGGGTGGTAAGGCGCGCGGCCTGGGATTCGCCAATTCGCTTATCAACGAATTTGCACTCGAGAACCGATTCGACGACGTGCAGATCGCGATTCCTCCTTCGGTAATTTTGGGTTCCGACGTGTTCGATCAGTTTCTCGATGAAAACGGTTTACTGGACTTTGCCGTTCGATCGAATAACGACGATGAGATTACAGAGCGGTTTTTGGACGCGCAGTTTCCCGATATGTATGCGGAGGCGTTGAATGCGTTTCTGTACACTATGCGGGACCCACTGTCGGTTCGTTCGTCCAGCCTGTTGGAGGATTCCCAGTTCATGCCGTTCGCCGGCGTGTACGACACGTACATGATTCCAAACAACCACCACGATCAGGAGATCCGGCTTCACGATTTGATCGAGGGTATCAAGCGCGTGTACGCGTCGACGTTTTACGAGCAGGTCAAGCAGTACATTAAAGCGACACCGTACCGTCTGGAGGAAGAAAAGATGGCGGTGATTGTACAGAAACTGGTTGGGACCGAACACGCCGACCGGTTCTACCCGGATTTCTCCGGTGTTGCGCGATCGCACAATTTCTATCCGATCGAACCAATGATTGCGTCTGACGGCATCGCATCGGTTGCGTTGGGGCTTGGGAAAGCGGTAGTGGAGGGTGGGCCGACTGTCCGATTCTGTCCACGCTACCCGAAGCACATTGTGCACTTTGCAACGGTAGATGACTCGCTCAAGTACTCGCAGAAAGCTTTTTTTGCGTTGGATCTGCCCGATCCCGACAGTCGTGGCGACACAAGTCTCGACATGACCCTTACCAGTCACGACCTGAAGGTTGCGGAAGACGACGGAGTACTCGCCTTCGTCGGATCTACTTATTCGTTGGAAAACCACGCCATTTACGACGGCGTGTCTCGTAAGGGGGCGCGAGTCGTTACGTTCGCGCCTATTTTGAAGAACGATTTGTTTCCACTTCCGGGAGTTCTTCAACAACTACTCGATATGTGTGGAACGGGGATGAATGGACCGGTGGAAATTGAGTTCGCCGTGAGAATGTCGGTGTCTTATGGCCAGCCAGCCGAATTCTATTTGCTGCAGGCGCGGCCAATGGTGATCGAACAAGAATTCGAACGCCTCAGTATACTCGATACACACCGCGAAGACTTGATTTGCCGGAGCGACGTCGTCCTGGGTAACGGCGCGATCACCGATATCTACGACGTAATTGTGGTGGATCACGCGCGATTCGAACGTAGTGAGAGCGTCACAGTAGCGGGGGAGATCCGGGCGTTCAACCACGAGTTGATTGTCGAACGCGCACCGTACTTGCTGATCGGCGTAGGACGCTGGGGTTCGGCCGACCCGTGGTTGGGGATACCGGTGCGGTGGGAGGACATCAACGGCGCGAGGGTCATCGTCGAGGCGGGGTTGAGGGATGTCAAGGTGGCTCCGTCGCAGGGGACGCACTTCTTCCAAAACATTACGTCTTCGAAGATTGGATACATCACGGTCAAAGGTACGGACAGGAGTTTTGTCGATTGGGAGTGGTTGGCAAGCCAGAAAGCTGTGGGGGAGGCAAAGTACTCGCGCCGCGTGCATTTCGAACAACCGATATCGGTTCTCATGGATGGAAATCGGAGCAACGCCGTTATACTCAAACCCGGCGTAGACGTAGATTGAACGATAGGAGACAAAGTGGCACTTTCTCCCGGTGACTTCAAAGTCAAGTGTCTGGGCGCACGCGAATATCAATCACCTCTCGGACTTTCCGAAAAACCTGACGACGGGATAGCGAACTATGTCCACGATAACACATGCGTGTTGTATCAAGTAACCAGCGCGGAGGGCGAAGAATTCCGGACGGACCTCAAGATGGAACGGGCAGGCCCGCGGAAACACATCTATTTCGATCCGCCGAAAACATGCGCGGGGATGGTTACGTGCGGGGGGCTGTCGCCCGGTCTCAACAACGTCATTCGATCGATGTTCCTCGAACTGCACTATAAGTACCAGATCAAAGATGTCATCGGGTTCAGGTACGGTTACCGAGGTATCAATCCCAAGCGGGGAATCGATCCTGTCGTGATGACGCCTGAGTTCATACGTATGATTCATCGCGAGGGAGGATCGGTGCTCGGGTGTTCGCGCGGCGCCGAAGAGCCATCGGTACTGGTCGACTCGTTGGTAAGCAACGGTATCAATATATTGTTTTGTATCGGAGGTGACGGGACGCTGAAGGGAGCGCACGCAATCACTGAAGAAGTCGAGAGACGCGGCGAAAAGATCGCCATCGTGGGCGTACCGAAGACAATCGACAACGACATCGCGTTCGTGTACAAAACGTTCGGGTTCGATTCGGCAGTTGGTATCGTGCGCGAGGCGCTGCAGGCAGCGCACACAGAAGCGGTGGGTGCGCCCAACGGCATTGGGATGGTCAAAGTCATGGGCCGCGATTCCGGTTTTATAGCTGCCTACGGTACGCTGGCCAGCATGGAGGTTAATTTCTGTCTGATACCCGAGGTGGAATTCGATCTGCACGGTAAAGGGGGACTGCTCGATCTGGTCGAAGCCAGGCTTCGCAAGCGCGGGCACGCCGTAATCGTCGTCGCCGAGGGTGCGGGGCAGAAGTTGTTCGAAGAATCTTCTTTTGCCACCGACGAGTCGGGCAACGTCCTCCATCGAGACATCGGTCTTTTCCTCAAAGACGAGATCAACGCTTATCTCAAGAAGACTGACTTATCTTTTTCTCTCAAATACATCGACCCCAGCTATATCATCCGCAGTGTTCCCGCCAACGCCAGCGACGCGATTTTTTGTGAGAACCTGGCAAGAAACGCCGTCCACGCCGGCATGGCGGGGAAGACCGACGTCGTTATTGGGCTTTGGCACGGGCTTTACGTCCACTTGCCGGTTCAACTGGTGACCTCCGCGCGTAAGACGATCAACCCGGAGAGTTACCTGTGGCGAAACGT
>CBDVBX010000174.1:0-8275 GCA_965372335.1 uncultured bacterium
CTCCAGTCCCGCTTTCTTGCGCAAATTCTGGAGCCGATTGACAACCTCGCGGGCCAACCCTTCGAGCCTTAGCTCCTCCGAAATCTCCAGGTTGAAGACGACAGTGATGCCGCGGTCCGCGTTCACTCCGTAACCACGTTTGCCATCGATCTCCACCCGCAGTTCTTCGCGCGAAAGAGTAGCTTTGCCATCGGGGGTGTCCACGACGACTTCGCCCGAACGGTTGAATGCGGTGAGCGCCGCGGTGTCCAAAGCCTTGATCGCTTCGGCGACCGCCGGGACCCGTTTGCCGAACCGCTTCCCCAGCGCGGGGAAATTCGGTTTCGCCTTCCAGTCGGCGAACTCTTCTACCGAATCCACCGACCGAATCGTCCGCACGTTGAGTTCTTCCAGAACGGACTCGACGACTTCGTCCTGCTGCAAGAAATCGGACAGGTGTTTGTTGTCACTGTGGACAATTAGTTCCGACAGCGGTTGGCGCACCCGGATTCCGGCGTCGTTGCGCACGTTTCGTCCCAGCGAAGACACCGTCATGGCGATGTCGACCTGCCGCTCGAGCGCCTCGTCCACCTGCGACGGATCCGCCTCCGGAAAAAACTCCAGATGGACACTCGAGCCTTGCTCTTCGCCGTCGCGAAGCGCCAGATACACCTCCTCGGCCACAAATGGTGTAAACGGTGCCAAGAGCTTGGCCAGTCCGTCGAGAACTGTGTAGAGCGTATGGTAAGCAGCAGTTTTGTCCGCTCCCGACTCGCCCTTCCAGAAACGGCGACGCGACCGGCGAACATACCAATTGCTCAACTCGTCGATGACAAACGACTGTAACGCGCGAGCCGCGCGTGTCAGATCGTAAACATCGAGCTGTCGGGTCACCTCGGCGGCCGTCGAGTGGAACCTGGAGAGCACCCACCGATCGAGCAGGCTGGGTTCACCGCGATCGTTCTCGTCGAAGACGTAATCGTCGATCGCCGCGTACATGGCGTAGAACGCGTAAACGTTGCGAAGTGTGCCCAACAACTTCTGCGACGACTCAGTCACACCCTTGCGGTCGAAGCGGGTCGGCACCCACGGCGGACTGGTTGTCGACAGGTACCAACGGAGCGCGTCGGCTCCTTCTTTCGCCAGTAAATCACCCGGCTCGAACGTATTGCCGCGCGACTTCGACATTTTTTGTCCATCTTTGTCTAGAATGAGTTCGGTACACAGCACGTTTCGAAACGAGCTCTCGCCGGTGAGAAACACCGAAATCGCGAGCAACGAATAGAACCATCCGCGCGATTGATCGATACCCTCGCTGATGTAATCGGCTGGGAATTGCTTCTTGAACATTCCCGTCTCGTCCCAAGGATAGTGGTACTGCGCAAACGGCATGCAGCCCGAGTCAAACCAGACGTCGATCACCTCGCTAACGCGTTTCATGACGCCGCTGCACTCGGGGCAAGTCAGTTCGAGCCCATCCACCATGGGACGGTGGAGGTCGAGCTGGGACGGATCGTCGGGGAAATTGCGGCTCAGTTTCTTTAGCTCTTCGATCGAACCGACGGCGTGCTTGTAGTCACACCCGTCGCACACCCAAATGTTCAACGGTGTGCCCCAGTAGCGCTCTCGCGACAACGACCAGTCGACGTTGTTCTCCAGCCAATTGCCGAAGCGGTACTCCCCCACCTCTCTCGGGATCCAGTTGATCTTTTGGTTCGCCTCGATCATCTGTTCCTTGAATGCGGTCGTCTGGATGTACCACGATTTGCGGGCGTAGTAGACCAACGGCGTTTTGCATCGCCAACAAAAAGGATATGTGTGTTCGACCGTCCCGCTCTTGTAGAGTTTGCCGTCTTCCTTGAGCTGCCTGGTAATGTCCGGGTCGGCGTCCTTTATAAACTGTCCCACCCACGGCCCGATCCTGTCCTCGAACGTGCCGTTGGGCTTTACCGGTTGAAGTAACGGCACCCCCTCGGTGAGATGGAGTCTGTAGTCGTCCTCACCAAATGCCGGAGCAACATGGACGATTCCGGTTCCGTCCTCCAGGCTCACGAAGTCGGCCGCGAGGACCCGGAAGGCACCCTCCTCGCCGATGAAGAAATCGAACAGCGGCTCGTAAGTGGATCCCACCAGTTCGGCACCTTTGAGCTTTTCGATCACCTCATAGTCGCCTTCCAGTACGCCTAACAACGCCTCGGCGAGTATGAGCGTCTCTCCGTTGTTGCGCACGCGCACGTAATCGTACGATTCGCCAACGGCCAACGCGGCGTTGGAGATAAGGGTCCAAGGCGTTGTCGTCCACACCAGGAAGTATTCGCCCTCGACATCGTTACGTTTGAACTTGGTGAAAATCGATGGATCGACGACGTCCTTGTAACCCTGGCTTACCTCGTGGCTCGATAGAGATGTCTCACAGCGCGGGCAAAACGGGACGATCTTGTGTCCTTCGTACAACAACCCTTTCTTCCATATCTCGGCGATGATGTACCAGACAGTCTCGATGTATTCGTTTTTGCACGTGATGTAGGGGTCGGACATCTCCAGCCAGAAACCGATCCGGCGTGTAAACTCGACCCAATCCTTTTCATAGCGAAACACGCTTTCGCGACACTTGGCGTTGAACTCCGCCATCCCGTAGTCTTCTATCTCTTCCTTGTTTTTGATGCCCAGTTCTTTTTCGACCTCGATCTCGACGGGAAGGCCGTGCGTGTCCCAGCCCGCCTTGCGCACCACCCGGTACCCGCACATCGTTTTGTACCGGCACACCAGGTCTTTGCACAATCGAGCGATCACGTGGTGAACTCCCGGACGGCCGTTCGCCGTCGGCGGTCCTTCGTAAAACACGAACTGATTTGACTCGGGCCGCTCTTCGACGCTCTTTTTGAACACGTCGTTCCGGTCCCAATAGGCGATGAGCGCTTCCTCTGCCCGCGGCGCGTTGTCCGCCGATGCTAATTTGGTGACTCTTCTATTACTCATGGATCGTCGTTACGCTCGTTCCAAATAACTGACAATTAGCTTTCTCAATTTGGGCTCGGCCGCGCTGGCCGTTGCGATGATCTTGGGAATGTCCGCGGGTTCGAGGGCGTCCGGCAGGCACAAATCGGTTACCACGGCCAAGCCCAACACGCGCATTTGTGCGTGCGCAGCCACCAGTGCCTCCGGGACCATCGACATGCCCACCACGTCGGCACCGACTCTCCGCAAAAAACGGTACTCCGCCGCCGTCTCCAAGTTGGGCCCGGCAACGGCCACTAAAACCGCACGCCGGACGGGTGTGCCATCCTCCGCGGCGACAGATTCGAACAATTCGCGCCGCCGGTTGTCGTACGGTTGAGACATGTCCGGAAACCGCGGTCCCAAACGATCGTCGTTCCAGCCGATCAACGGATTGTCGCCCATGAGATTGATATGGTCTGTTATGGTGACGATATCGCCCAGATCGAGGTGCGGGTTCATGCCCCCTACGGCGTTGGAAATGACCAGCTCTTTCGCCCCCAGCGTCCGGATCACCCGGATCGGAAACGTGATCTCTTGCATCGAGTAGCCCTCGTAATAGTGGAGCCGTCCTTGCATCGCGGCCACTTTCTTCCCGCCGAGTGTTCCCATGACGAGATTGCCTTCGTGGCCGATGCCAGTCGACTCCACGAAGTGCGGGATCTCGCCGTACGGTATGGTCGCCTGCACCTCGATTTCGCCGGCAACGTCGCCCAACCCCGTACCCAACACGAGGCCGAATTTGGGCCGCATCTTGGTCTTCGTCAAGATGTAGTCGGTGGCCTCGCCGATGTTTTCGTAGAGTCCTTTCACTCGCTATCCCTTCTCAAGTGGTCCGGATGTCCGTACGCTCTAGTCTGCGACTACTGGGTGTGTCGCTCGGACTATTAACGCACGGATTGACAAATTGAGGATTTTAGCAGAACAGCTTGGGCCGTAAAAGACTTATCTAGTTGATACTCGACTCAATACTCGACGCATTCGGGCCCGCCGTTCCGGTTTCCCAAACTTGGATCGACGGGCCCTAATATTCTCTCGATTGCACTTCCCGCCCCGGCTCGGTTAGCGGTCCTTGTCCCCCTTTTCGTGAGGCATCTGCGACTCGAGGTCTCGCCGGATCTTAGCCAGGGAAATCTCGCTCGTCACGTCCGTCCCCGTCGGGACACGGCGCGCGTCGTCTGTCGCCGGTCCTCGAAGTGGAGGTTCGACTTCTTCCGCGGGGGTTTCTATCGCCGTTGCGACTTCCGGTACGTTTTCCAGTGCAACTTCCCCGGGTGTCGGGCGGAAGCGCTGCGGCCCACCACCGATGGACGCTGGGTCATTGGCCTTCGGCTCGACCGTTCCGTCAGGGCCACCGGTGCCGGCGACCAACGGGGTTGCCCGCGGCGGTATGGGTTCGAAATGTGGGTTGCCCGTCCGCTCGTCCGGAGCGTCTTCACGAAACGTGGGCCGCGGCGCCTTCAATATCTCTTTTTGCCCGGCCGCCATGCGTTCGATGATGGCATCGATGTCGGCCAGTTTGGCCTTTGGCTCGTATCCCGAAACGGGAGTGTTTTTCGCTTCAACGGGGCTGACGTCCCGGTTGATGTCGTTGGATCTTTCGAATGGCAGCGATTCGCTCGATCTTAACGCTCGGGTCGGAGGCGAGTAATCGCCGGCTTGCGGTCTGTCCGGTTCCGGCGCGTCAGCCGGAGCAGGTTCACTCGTTAGCGTCCCACCGTGAGATTCGACCACGCCGGGCGATCTCATCTCGCGCGGTATTCCCGGAACGTCTGGCATAGGGCGACGGTAGTCCGCCCGAGTCGTCTCGGATCGGTCTTTGTTCTCGGTCTCGTCGTTCGCGTCTTCGAATAGGTCACCATTCTCCGCCGGCGCGTCGGCCAGAAGCGCTTCTTGTGAGGCGCTTTCTTGTGCCAACACGGCTTGGAACGCGTCGTCTTCTTCGTTGAAGTCCGTCTCGACGCTTTCGATGAACTTGAGCAGCGACTCGGCGATCACCTTCATCCGGCCCAGATAGCTCTCACGTTGGCTGCGGAGCTGCGAGACCTCCTGGCGTAACTTCATCGCTTGTGTCTTGATGTCCCGGAGCGCTTTTTCCGCCTCGATCTGGGCTTCTTTGATTATGAGGCTCGCTTCTCTTCTCGCGCTGTCTTTGGCCTCGACCGTCACGCGTTCAGCCGTCAAAAGCGTGTTTCGCAGGTTCTTCTCCATCGAGCGGTATTCCTGGACTTTGTCATCGAGTTCGAGGAGCCGCTCCTTGAACGCCGTGTTATCATTGAGGATCGCTTCGTACTCGTCTCCGACCGTGGACAGAAACGCGTATACTTCTTCGGCATCCAGCCCCCTCATCGCCTTACGAAACTCTTGTTTTCGAATATCCAACGGTGTGAGACGCATATCGAATCCTCCAGACGGGTTTTGCTCTGGTTACGCCGAGTTCAAATGATTATCTTATTGAGTCTCGCAAAAAGCAATTAATACGCCAACCGCCACCCCGTACGGCGACTGATGGTAAACGCCATAATAGCCTAAAACAAAACACGTTAAGTCGCCACGCTGGCCAGCCGGTTCGTCGCTCGCCAGCGCGAGCATACACAAATTGCTCTAGTGTGGTAAATTTTTTTTCACCCTAGCCGGAACGTTCGCCAGTCAGGACGCGCCCCAGCCGCACGACGGTGGCCCCCTCCTCGACGGCCGCCTCGAAATCGCCGCTCATCCCCATACTCAGCTCGGCCAGCGGCCGATCGACAGACCGGTTGATCTCATCCCGAAGTCGACTGAGCTGACGGAAGCAGTTCCTCGTGTCGACCGAGTCCATCGACACCGGACCGATCGTCATCAGCCCGGCCAGATCGATGTGAGGCAGCGTGGCGATCTCCGCCGCACAGTCCACCGCCTCGTCGGCAGAGAACCCGTGTTTGCTCGCCTCAACCGACGTATTCACCTGGAGAAACGCGCGCGTCACCACTCCCCGCTCCCCACCCAGCCGATTGAGCGTCTCCGCCAGCCGGACGCTGTCCAGAGACTGTATGCAGTGAAACGCCCCGACCACTTTCGTCGCCTTGTTGCGCTGCAGGTGGCCCACCAGGTGCCACCGGCAGGCGTGCGTGACCGCGCCGCGTTTTTCGAGAAACTCCTGTACCCGGTTTTCACCGATGTCCTCGATACCCGCAGCGACGACTGCGTCCACCAAGTCCGGTCCGAAAGTCTTGGTGACCGCGACGATCGTCACTCTCTCGCCGGATCGACCCGCTCGTTGCAGGGCTGCTTGCATACGATCCTGCACGCGCAACACGTTGTCTCTCACAGAACTCATATGCGGAATTTAACGGCCAACACCCCACGTTTCACAGTAGAAAATGACCGCGAAGCTCCCCAGAGTGGTTATTTTTTTCACAAAAGAATAAAGTCTTGACTCTATTTTTTTGCTCTCCTATGATGCCCAAACCCTCAACCGGTTGGGGTGTGCGCCAGCGCACTATACAATATGTAGGGATTGTCCCGCAGGGGGAAGCCCTACCCATCGCCGGCGGCCCAGCCCGCGGTACCGGTTGATAACCACCCAGCAAGAGTCGAGCACACCCGGGTCGAAGACCCTCGGAATACTGTCCTTATTTAGGAGAAAGATGGAGATTACGAAAGTCAAGAAACGCGACGGTTCCATCGTCGACTACGACCGGTCGCGGATCGAGAAGGCGATTGAGAACGCGTGCGTGGCCACCGGCGCATCCGTTGAACCGAACGTTTTTTCAGCCATCACCGATGACGTCGACCAGGTCCTCGACCGCAAGTTTACCGAACTCATCCCCGGCGTAGAGGATATCCAAGACGTCGTCGAAATGGCGTTGGCCGATCGCGGTCTATTCGAAGTAGCCAAAGCGTACATCATCTACCGCAGGCAACACGCCGATATTCGCGCGCACGAGCGCGAAGAGCTGCTCGAACGGATCGAGCGGCGAGAGATCTCGGTCGTAAAGCGAGATGGCGAGAGCGTCGAGTTCAACGTCGGCGAAATCGAGCGCGCGATAACCAACTGCTGCAGAGATTTTACCGAGACGATCGACGTGGTCGGTATCATCCGTGACACCAAGCTCTCGCTTTACGACGGTGTGCCAACGGCTCAAATCAATCAGGCCGTTGTAATGGCGATGCGCGCGCGGATCGAACGCGATCCGGCATACTCGTCGCTCGCCGCTCGATTTCTCATCAACGATTTGTACAAGGCAGTGGTCGGACTAGATGAGTTCAACGATGCGTTTGCCAAAAGGCACCGGGAAGCGTTCTCCGAAAAAATCCGAGCCGGAGTTGAAGCGGGCCGCCTCGATCCACGGCTCCTCGAATACGATCTCGACAAGTTGGCCGGCGAATTGAGACCCGAGCACGATCGCTTGTTCACGTACCTCGGTGCGCAGGTATTGCACGATCGTTACTTCCTCAAGAATATCGAGCAGGAGATTCTGGAGACGCCTCAGTACTTTTGGATGCGTGTGGCTATGGGCTTGGCGCTGGCAGAATCGGAGGACCGGGAAGGTTGGGCGCTTCGCTTTTATGACATTATGTCGTCCCTTCACTACGTACCCTCGACGCCGACGCTTTTCCATTCGGGCACGACGCACGCGCAGATGAGCTCGTGCTACCTGACCACCGTTAACGACGATCTCGCGCACATTATAAAGAGCATCGGCGACAACGCACAGTTATCGAAATGGTCGGGCGGCCTCGGGAACGACTGGTCCAATATCCGCGGTACGGGCGCGCTGATCAAGAGCACGAACGTGGGCAGCCAGGGGGTGATTCCCTTCTTGAAGATCGTCGACGCCACCACAGCCGCCATCAACAGAAGCGGGAAACGGAGGGGTGCGACCTGCGTATATCTGGAGGCGTGGCACTACGACTTCGAGGACTTCCTCGAACTGCGCAAAAACACGGGCGACGAGCGGCGGCGTACTCACGACACGAACACGGCGAGCTGGATTCCGGACTTGTTTATGAAACGGGTTGCCGAGGACAAGGAGTGGACGCTCTTTTCGCCGGATGAAACACCCGACCTGCACGGAACCTACGGCAGCGATTTCGAGGAGCGCTATCGCGCCTACGAGCGGATGGCGGACAAAGGTGATATTCGTTTGTTTCGCAAAGTACGGGCCGTCGATCTGTGGCGCAAAATGATCACGATGCTGTTCGAGACGGGGCACCCGTGGATCACTTTCAAAGACCCGTGTAACATTCGCTCGCCCCAGGACCACGCCGGCGTGGTCCATAGTTCGAACCTGTGCACCGAGATCACGCTCAACACCTC
>CBDVBX010000175.1:0-8219 GCA_965372335.1 uncultured bacterium
TGGAGGCCATTGTCCAGAAGTACTTCAGAGAGGAAGTCGGTGACCTCATCTGAGAAATGTGCCTGCGGTCGCTTGACACCGGATCGCTCCGTATGATAATCTGATTGTTAACAGATAACACGCCGTACGCCCGATTGGAGGCGCGCCTTTCCACCCTCGATTTGACAGCCCCACCTCCCAGCATCCTCGATTAACGGCCGGGCGGATGATTCTCTTTCAACAGGGAGGGCTTCGTCATGCCGGTACGCAAAGTAAAAGAATTACTGGACATGGAGAACGTCAGATACGTCACGGTAAGTCACTCGGTGGCGTACACCGCGCAGGAGATCGCTGCGCGGGCCCACGTCCGGGGCAAAAACCTAGCCAAGACCGTGATGGTGAAAATCGACGGCAAAATGGCGATGGCAGTCCTGCCGTCGACGTACAAGGTGGACTTCGACTTGTTGACGGAGGCGGCCGGCGCAAACGACGTCGAGCTGGCCACGGAGGCGGAGTTCAAGGACATGTTTCCCGACTGCGACGTCGGAGCGATGCCGCCATTCGGGAACCTCTACGGCCTCGACGTCTACGTTGCCAAGACTCTGGCCGAGGACGATGAGATCGTGTTCAACGCCGGGACCCACGCCGAGTTGATCAAATTGCCGTACGCGGAATACGAACGACTCGTCAAGCCGAAGGTCGTCAAGATTTCTTTGCGGCGATAAGGCATACGGTTAAAATCCGATTGATCCGGACTAGGCGCACAAAACGACGGACACAACGATTGGAGGCTCGGATCGATGAAAGGTAAAGCCTTTCAAGATTATTATCCAGCAGACGTCGCGCAGTGTTACGGCTGCGGCAGACTCAACGAACAGGGTCACCAGATCAAGAGCTACTGGGACGGCGAGGAGACCGTATGCATTTACACACCCAAGCCGTACCACACGGCGATCCCCGGTTACGTCTACGGGGGTATGGTCGCCTCGCTGATCGACTGTCACGGTACCGGCACCGCCGCGGCCGCCGGCTACAAAGCGGAGGGGCGTGAGATGGACACCGACCCGCCATTGCGATACGTCACCGCTTCTTTGAAAGTTGACTATCTCAAGCCTACTCCTCTCGGGCCCCCGTTGGAGGTGCGCGGCAAGATCAAAGAAGTCAAGGGACGCAAGGTCGTGGTCGAAGTGACGGTATCGGCCAACGGCGAAATTTGTGCACAGGGAGAAGTCATCGCGGTCCAGATGCCGGAGCATCTAAAGCCCTCGTAATTTCGAACGTGGCATCGCGCGGGAGGGAGACAACCGAAGGAAGATGGGAGCGACAAATGGGAGTCACGTACGAATTCAATAGTAATCTGTTTGTCATGACGCTCGACGGTGTTTGTCCAATGGACGAGCTCATCGACACGTTCGACCGGGCTTTGGTGGACTCCGCCTTTCCCGAAAACGCCCGCTTCTTGATGGACGTTTCGGCCTCGGAGTCATTAGCCAATCGCACCGTCGAAGAGCTTCGCCAGGTCGTCGACCACTTCAGCGCTCGTGCCGGAAGGATAGGGAATCGCTGCGCGCTCGTGGCGCAGTCGCCCGTCCTCTTCGGTATGATGCGTATGGCGATGGTGTTCAGTGAGATGCGCGGTGTGAACACCAGCGTATTCAAGTCCGTTGACGCAGCCGCCGAGTGGCTCAAACGCGATTTGCCCGCCACGGGCGAGTAATCCGCAGCCGGCCCGCTTTCGCGTCGACTTGAGGTCGACCGCAGGCTTATTCTTCTGAATTGTTCTCGTACGCCCGGTTCTTTACCATATCTGCGCTGTCCCACGGAGCCGGGTCACCACCCAGGTATTGGTGGAACCATTCCAGATGAGCGTTGTAGTAGAGCGGCATCGACCGTGTCCAACTCGGCCAGTGGCCGTCGTTCTCGAATACGATGAGGCGCGACGCCACACCCTTCTTTTGAAGTGCGCTGAAGAACTCGAGGCTTTGTGTATACGGCACGCGGTAATCTCTCTCACCGGTAATTACCAGGCACGGAGTTGCAAATTTGTCGGCGTAGTTATGCGGTGAAAGTTTCGTGTAGTCTTCCGACTCCCACGGTGCGCCCCCAAGGTCGTACTGGGGAAACCACAACTCCTCTGTGGCACCCCACATCGCGGGAAGATTGTATACGCCCATCATCGATACAACGGCTTTGAACCGGTCGGTGTGCCCTTCCATCCACATCATCACGTAACCGCCGTACGACCATCCCATCGCCCCCATGCGGTCTTCGTCGACGTAAGATTGGTCGGCCATGTAGTCGGCAACAGCCATCACATCGTCGTACACTTTGCCCGCCCAGTCGCGTGAGATCGCCAGCGTGAAATCTTGGCCGAAACCGCTCGATCCATGCGGGTTGGGAAACGCGATCACGTACCCTGCACCCGGGTAGACCTGCCAGTCACCACGGAAACTGTCCCACCACATTCCCTGCGGGCCGCCGTGTACGTTGAGTATAAACGGGTATTGCTTATCCGGATCGAAGTCGTGCGGCTTGACGACAAACGTGTGGATCTTGCGTCCTGTGGGGGATTCGATCCACACCTCTTCGGCGGGGCGGATATCCACCTCGTCCTCCACCTTTCTATTGAATGTGGTGAGACGTTTCTTCGCGCCTCCCTTTGTATTTGCACTCCAGATTTCCTGCGGCGCGCCGATCGACCGCCGCGCAACCACAACCTGTTTTCCGTCGGGAGAGATATCAAACGAATCGGTGGTACGGAAGTCGGTAATCTCCTCTATCTTGCCCGACTTGATGTCGATCTTGTACAGCGGATTGATCCCCTGAACCTCGGCGGTGAAATAAATTCGCTTCGAGTCGGGCGCCCAATGGTATCCGTTCACCCAATAATCGAATTCGTCCGTGAGAACGCGTTTCTCGCCGGCCTCCCGGTCGTAGAGCGCGAGGCGAAATAGATCGGCCTCGTAAGCGGGCACCTTCTGTGTGATGTAGGCGATGTAGCGTCCGTCGGGGGAGTACTGAGGGTTGCCGTCGAAAGCCTCGTTCTCGTCGGTGATATTTTTCATCTCGCCGCCCGTCGTGGGGACGAGGAACAGATCCTTGTTGGTCGTCTCCCAGTGGTTGGGATCGACGTTGCTCGAGACGCAGATCTCTCCGCCGTCTGGCGAAACGGCGAGCCCCGCGTTGCCCCCGCCGGTCATGAAGTACGGCGCGTCCAGCTCGCCGGGCGTGAGGTCTTTGTACTCGTCTTTCTCGATGTCGTATATCAGCGTGTGGAAATACTTGCCATCCTTGTAAAACGTCCAGTGACGGTAGAGCAGATCGTCGGCCAGGTGGGCATGCACGGGGCCATCGTCCATGTCTTCGCCGAGTTTTTCGTTGCACTCGCTGTCGGCGCCGCACTCCGGCCAGACTTCGGTAAAGAACACAATCTTTTTCCCGTCCGCCGTCCACATCGGATCGCTCACCCCTGTCGAGAAATCCGTTAGCTGCTCGGCCTCGCCACCGCCAAGCGGCAGCCGCCACGCCTGCGCGCCATTTTCGCGCGTGGACACAAACAGCAGCCAAATTCCATCGGGCGACCAGCGCGGGTGGTAGTCGGCACTTTTTCGATGTGTTAGCCGGCGAAGGCCTGATCCGTCGGCTCTCATTATATAGATGTCCGAATTGCTCTTGCCCTTTTTCATGTCGTGCTCGGTGACGGTAAACGCGATCCGCTTGCCGTCGGGAGAAAATTGGGGATCGGCGACGTTTTTGAGGTCGTACAGGTCGGCTATGGTGAGCGCGCGCTTCGCGCTCTTCGCGGGCTCGGCGGCCGGTTGAGCGGACGCGGACAGGGCGAAGAGCAAAATGAGCAGGGAAACGACTATGGGTCTCATGATAAACTCCTGAACGATGTGTTGCGTATTTGCCGCTTTTCGAACAAGTCAGTATAGTCCGCCGATGATGCGAACGCAAAAACTTCCCTTCCCGTCCCGCTGGCCGGCCTGCGGCATTCCGGGAGGGGCAGAGTGACCACGGCCTGGACGAGCATTCTCGTTATGGCGGTGTGGGCCACCGGTCTCGTCATCTCGTGCTTGCTGGGGCTGTTGTTGAGCCGGCTGACGTTGCGCGAGGCGCGCGGTCCAGTCGCCCGGACGGCCGGCGTCGGCAGAGAAATGCTCCTCGTGCGTTCAATCTACCACGTCGTCATTGCAATCGTTTCACTATGCTATTACTTGGCGATCCCCGTCGTCGTTCTATCCGTTGCGGGCGTTACGGCCGGGATCATCTACGAGATTCTGGCCGGCGGACGCATTCCTGTTTATATGATTCTTCTTGCCGGTTTTGGTGCGATCGTCACGTTGTACTTCATTGGGAGCAACGTTTTTGTCGGTTTTGAGGATCCGGTGTCCGGCCGCGCGGTGTCCGAGCGAGAAGCGCCGCGTTTGTGGTCGGTGACGACGGCGGTAGCGCGACGCCTCAACACGCGTCCTGTAGATCGGATCGTTGTAACACCGGGAACGGAGATCGCCGTTACCGAACGCGGCGGGGCGCTGCAAATACTCCAAGGGAAGGGGCAACGTTGTTTGTTGCTCGGGTTGGGCGTTCTTCCGGGTCTACGCCGCGGACCGTTCGAAGCGTTGCTGGCACACGAGTATGGCCACTTCTCCGCTGGCACCGCCACAGGAACCGTTGCCTGCGGCCCTGTCGCGCATCAAGTTCGTTTGTCGTTGTACCGAAACACCCTCAAGCTGGTCATCGATGGGCGGGACAAGTGGTTCAATCCGGTTTGGATGTTCCTGGCCGCGTTCGGCCGCGTCTTCTCTCGGATAACGCTCGGTGCGTCGCGAGTGCAGGAACTGCTGGCGGACACTAACGCGGCGCAGGCATTCGGTGTCGGCAACTTTACAGAGGGGCTGGAGCACACCATCCGCCAAAGCATCGTGTTCAGTACGCAGGTGAGCAGAGAGATCGAACTCTCCCAGAGAGAGGGGCGGCGAATACAAAACGTCTACACGTTACAACCCCCGGATGACGAGCGTCAGCTACGGGAGATCGAACAAAAGTTCATCGATGAGATGGAGCGGTCGGTTTCCCCGGACGACAGCCACCCGCCGGCGCGAGACCGAATCGCCTTACTGCAAAGGCTCGGCACCGAAACACCGGCGGAGCGGGACTCCGAACTGGTGTGGGATCTGCTGGACAACGCCGGCGAACTCCAGGACGAAATGACGGGTCTATACCAGGCGAGCATCGACGACCACAGGCACGCCCGACAGACTTCAAACGCGGCGATGGATCACCCCGCAGACGACTAGGCGCAAACGACTAGGCGCAAAACGACAGGCGCTTGTTGACATAAGCATCAATGTAATTTACACTTATATGTATGCACATAGCGAGGCACGAGACAAAACGCCACCGCATCCCGAGTCTCGTCAACGTCGTCGTCGGCCTCCTCACAATCGTCCTCAGCGGCGCCGAGACTCATGCGCGTCCTGCTGCGATTCAGTACCTCTCGCCCATCCCGGGGGCCGTACTCGTTTCCAGAGAGACTAATATTATCGTCAGATTCGACGGCGGTTTCGTTCGCTACGATGTCGCGTTGGAGACGATGTTTACCGTGGTTGGCTCAATGAGCGGCGGCCATTTCGGCGAGGCCATCGTTTCTGACGACGGCGAGACGATCCTCTTCGAGCCCGACATCCCCTTTGAACCCGGCGAAACGGTCTCGGTCACCGTAAGGTACCGCGACAGGACAACCCACGAAGCGACCACTTTGTACGCCTTCGAATTTGTGGTGTCACAGAAGCGCTCGCGCCCGGAAGGAAACCTGCCGGCGTGCCTGGAGGTCGACCCCCCCGAACAGGGCAACACACACGCGGCGGAGTATTCGCCGCCAGAGGGTTTCCCACCCATCCACATCGGCGCGGTCGACAATCCGGGCGACGGGTACATCTTTCTCACCGACTATCTGTGGGAGTACCCGTTTCCGGCGCCGAGCTATCTCATGATCCTGGACAACACAGGGGCTCCATTCTATTTCAAGAAGTCGGACAGTTTTGTGCTCGACTTCAAAAAGCAGACCGACGAACTGCTGTCCTACTTCGAGTTCGGACCGTTTGGCTACATCGTCATGGACTCGACGTATCAGACGGTCGATGTGTGCCGTTGCGGCAACGGATACGTCGTCGACTCGCACGATTTTAACGTGCTCGACAATGGTCACTACTTGATCATCTGCCAAGACCGTCAAATCGTCGACATGAGCCGGATTGTCGAGGGCGGCGATCCCAACGCCACGGTCGTCGGCATGATCTACCAGGAACTGGATCTGTCGAAAAACGTTGTGTTCGAGTGGCGCAGTTGGGATCACTTCGACGTCGCCGATGCGATCGGTGTGGACCTCTCGGCAAAGACGATCGATCCCTTTCACACCAACGCGCTGGTTCCGGACGCAGACGGCAACCTGCTGGTATCCAGTCGGCACCTGTCGGAAGTCACGAAGATCGACCGTTCGACGGGTGAGATCATCTGGCGGCTGGGCGGCAAGAACAGTCAATTTCGGTTCGTTGGCGATATCGATGATTCGACTGGATTTCACTATCAGCACGACATCCGGCGGCTGCCCAACGGAAACGTCACGTTGTACGACAACGGCAACTTTCATTCGCCCCCTTACTCCCGCGCGGTGGAGTACCAGTTGGACACCGAGAACATGACGGCGACGCGGGTGTGGCAGTACCGGGACACGCCCGACGTGTTCGCCCACTTCTTGGGATCTGCGCAACGGCTGCCGGGTGGAAACACGGTGATTGCCTGGGGTGGTTCGGAGGCGGCCGGTACTCCCACGCTGACGGAAGTCCACGCCGACGGCACCAAAGCGTTGGAGCTCACGTTCGGTAACGGAACGCTGGCCTACCGGGGGTACCGGTTTCCGTGGAGCGGAACGGCGCCGAAACCGTTGTTGTGGGAAGGCGCCTTCGACAAACGGACGCGAACGCTGACGCTCCACTTCGATAAGTTTGGCGACAAGAATGTAACGGGATACTTGCTGTACATCGGCGAGTATCCGGGGCCTTTGGTTCTGGCAGATTCGACGACGTCGAAACGGATTGACATCGCAGACCTACGGCTTAACACGCGCTATTTTTTCCGAGTGAGGCCTGTGGACAGGTGGTCGACCATTGGGCCGTACTCGAACGAATTCGCGTTCGAGTATGTGAACACGGCTCCGTCGGTCGTGCGGTTGGTAAGTCCAAAGGACAACGCCATCGTCGAAACGGGGACGGTCGCACTGTCATGGACGGTCGCTGGTGACGCGGAACAAGACTCGCTTCTGTACTCGCTCCACATAATGAGCGACGGCGGCGAAACGACCATCGAAGGTCTTGCGGATACGTTCTACGTGTACTCGGCCAACGGTCACGACCCGCTCCCGGAATTTGAATGGACGGTGTCGTCGGCGGACTTTTATTACTCTACTGCCAGCCCGGACACGTTTTGCATTCGGTCGTCACGAGCGGGCTTCGGCGTCCCGGCCGCGTATCGGCTGTATCAGAACTACCCGAACCCGTTCACGCCCACGACGATGATTCGTTACGACCTGCATCGAGGCGGACACTCGACGCTTCGGATCTACAATGTACGCGGCCAGGAAGTTCGAACGCTGGTCGACGACAACCGGCCGGCGGGCTTCTGGTCGGTCGAATGGGACGGCCGCGACAACGCAGGCAACTCGGTCGGCTCGGGCATCTACCTCTACAGACTCGAAACCCCCGCCTTCTCCCACTCCAAAAAGATGACCCTCATCCGCTAGTATCGAATGACTCCAGCAAAATGTCGGGGTGGGGTGAGGTCAGTTGTTTCGACTTGAAAAGATGTTATAATCACAATATACGGGTATCCATAATAAAACTCCGCGGTCAGCGGAGGCGTCCCTCATGAAGTTCCTGCCCAAAATCAACTTCGGGATCGGGGCAGCTTTTCTAGTTGCCATATGTGTCATTGTGACAACGTCTTACGCGGCAACCTGGCCTATCGAACAGGTCGCGGATGTGACCATTTACGGAGCGAATGAAGGCAACAAAGCTGGGGAAGCATTTGCGACCGGAGACTTTGACGGCGATGGACTGATCGACCTCGCCGTGTCATCGGCGGGGGATCAGAACGGATCCGGCTCGATTTCGATTTTGTGGGGATACGCGGCACTGGACAGTATCGTCGACTTGCGATTCGCCACAAACGTCTCTCGGATA
>CBDVBX010000176.1:0-8215 GCA_965372335.1 uncultured bacterium
CGCTGAAACCGCATTCGAGCCGATACAATATTCTTCGACGACGGCCGAAATCCAAGAGTGGGTCGACGATGTGATGTTTCGAATGGGCTACATCGATCAAGGCCTCACGTACAAAGAAAAGGTCAACGCGTTCAACAACGACGCGCGGAGATACTATACAGCCGCAGATTGGGTGTTCACAGTTTTCGTGGTGAACAGCACCAACGACGATGACCATTCGTTCGACGGTTCTAAGAGAAAAGTGTACTCGGAGCTTGGGGGACCTTTTATGGTTCTTCCCTATCCAGCCGGCCCTCTCGCGGCCCCCTCCACGTTCGAACAATGGTTCAAGTTCGGTATGATACCGGTTTTCTGGGGGATGCCGGAAGACTTGGGTAGCCCTTGGGGGTGTGGACTGTTTACCGGCTATCTCAACGTAGAGCACGGGAACAAAGTGGACAAGGTAGGTCCATCGGGGGCACAGATAAACTGTGTGGGCGACTGGCCATTTTCCTGTTCGGCTAAATTCGGGGATATCGAATATGGCTACACCGGTCCGCCGTGCGATTTTACAATGGGTCACCTTGGCAACATCGACGAAGATAGGGACAATGTTCCAGACATATTCGGCGCCGCGCCCGAAGTCATCTTCCAAAATGCGCACCCCGAAACACTGCTGGCGCTAGACCAGCCGGTACGATTCACCGTCGTATCTCGAGCTGTACCCAATCGAAATTCACAACAGATAGATGCCGGCCTGCCCATGCGCGACTATGCGGCACCGATCAAAGACGTCACCTACACATTAAACGAAGGAATCGGACCGTTCTTCACGTACCCCTTGGACGGCGAGATCGACGATATAGCGGAAGAATTCGAACTCCAAGTCGCGTATTTGCATCCAGGAGGGAATGAGATAGAGGTGGCCACGCGAAACGGCTTTGGCGCCAAGTCGGATCCGGGTGCCTACGTGAAAGATATCTTTTATCTGGGACTGGAGTTCTACCAGTTAAGGTACGAGCACCGGAATGCGGGCGTTGGACTAATGTGGTCACTGATCAGTTCGGACGACTTCGGGGACGTGGACGTGCAGTTGGAACTCCATCGCGTCGACTACGGTGCGGAAACGGTGATCGACACGGTCATTGCAGGCGCGGCTCAGCTACAGTCGATTGGATTGGACAGAGGCGGACTGCCGCAATACTACTATCACGACAAAAGTGCGTCTCCTGGCAGAGAATTTGGGTACTATGTCACGGGCTCGTTCAACTTCGACTATAGTGGGTCAATAGTGGAAATCACCTCCCGTTCGGAAGAAAAACGGGTAACCCCGGCGATTCCCCGAACGGGCGGGATCATGTCGGCGCCAGTACCGAATCCGTACATACCGGCGATGGCGGAACAGGAGCTGATGATATCGGTCAATGTTCCGGGGGCGATCGGCATATCGCTGCTGGAGCCCTCGAGCGGCATCAACAAAGCCCCGTCTGAAGGCGAACTGGAGCTGGTGACGGTGACGGTTTATGTATACGACGTGGCGGGCCGCAGGGTCAAATTGCTGTACAACGACGCGGTGATCGACAGGGTGATCAATGTAACCTGGGACGGGACGGACAGCAAAGGCGCCGCGGTACCGTCAGGGATGTATTTCATCAAAGCAAAAGCCGGCGAAGCCACGGATGCCAGAAAAGTCCTCATCATCCGCTAACCATTCTCCATTATCTAAGTTGTGGCCGAAGGTCCAAAGGCAGGCCTTTAAACCTCCGGTGTGAAATTGTGGTTTCGGTGTGTGAATTGTGCTAATATATTGATCACTTGCTCAAAGAAAGGAGGTTTCGCAGATATCAAGATTCACGAAGCTAGAACACGCAGGGAGGGACCCCATAAGTGAAGCAGGGGTTTGAAAATACCATTCATACCCGCAGTGAGAGGGCTTACCTCATCGGCGTGAGCTTGCCCAACAGCTCGATCGCCCGCGAATACGAACACCTGGAGGAACTGGAACAGCTCGCCAAGACGGCCGGCGCCGAAATCGTGGGGCGATCCGTTCAGGGCCGCACGCGTATCGACGGCACCACCTACATCGGCACAGGCAAAGCGCGAGAGATCAAAGAAGCCTGTATCCGCACCGACGCCAACCTTTTGATTTTTGACAACGACCTTTCGCCGGCGCAGGCACGCAACCTCGAAAAAATCCTCGACATCAACATCATCGACCGCACCGAGCTCATTCTCGACATTTTCGCACGGCACGCCAAAACGCGGGCGTCCAAGATCCAGGTCGAGTTGGCGCAACTCGAGTATGCGCTACCGCGGTTGGTCCGCATGTGGGACCACCTCGAGCGTCAAGCGGGCGGGATCGGTACGCGCGGACCGGGGGAGACGCAGCTCGAAGTCGACCGCCGCCGAATCCACCAGCGCATGGCGTCGCTTCGCCGCGAGCTGGGAAAACTTTCGCAGCGCAAAGATACCATTCGCAAGAGCCGGCGTGAGCTCCGGGTGGTAGCGCTGGTCGGGTACACCAACGCGGGAAAGTCGACATTGATGAGGCGAATGACCGGAGCGGATGTGTTCGTCGAAAACCAGTTGTTCGCCACGCTAGACACCACGACGCGCCGGATCCGAAACGACAAGAACGGAGCGAACGGCGGAACGATCGATAAAGCGGGGAAAAGGCCAAATAGCAACGCCGGCGTTCTTTTGGTAGATACCGTGGGGTTCATCCGTAAGCTACCGCATCACCTTGTGACCAGCTTCAGGGCCACGCTGGATGATATCGCCCAGGCGGACCTCTATCTTCACGTGGTGGACGCCGCGCACCCCGCGTATCAGGAACACATGGAAGTAACAGACAATACCATCCGCGAGATAGAGAATCCAAAAGTGAGCACCATCTACGTTTTCAATAAAATCGATCTGCTATCGGAGGGAGAAGTGGTGGGGGTGAAAGCGCGATACCCCGATGGGGTATTCATATCGGCCAAAGACGATATCGTGCTCGACGCAGTAAGGGCCAGAATCGAGGAATTTTTCTACGGCAAGAACGTTCGGGTCGAGGTCAAGATCCCCGCGGGCGACGGACGGACCATCGCCCGCATTCGCGACGTGCTCCGCGACGCCGTGGGCACTTTCGAGGACGATATTTGCGTTCTCAGCGGTACCATAGAGTTCGACCAGATGGGCCGCCTCGAAAGCGTTGCCGGCGCCGATGTCCGCTACATTCTGTAATTTTACACAGCCGGCTTATGCTGCAAGCCGTGCCTGTTTTTAGCTCAAAATTTGTACACCAGGTCCACCTGCAAGCGTACCCGCTCGGAGTTTTTGACCGACGGATCGAGCCCGCTATCATCCCGATCATCCGATTCGATCGCATCAGATCCGAAGAGCTGTATGTTGAAATCCGTGTTTTTGAGCACGCGTCGCTGGAAGTACACCAGAAGCCCTTGTCTATTGGTGAATCCGTCCAGAAAGTCGCTGTCGATAAACTGCGACGGAAACGCGTTCGCCTCGATGTGGTACCAGGCAGTGCCGAGCTTGATCCACTTCTTCTTATCGCCACCCTCGATGCCGACGTTGTAGGCCACACTCTCCTTACCCACGCCGGGGAACATCTGCGACGGCTCCGCGCTCAAGTTGTCGGAGTAGCCACCGTATAGCACGAGGGGGACCTTCCCGGCCTTCGCTTTGACGTACGCCTGCGTCTCGATTGCTTCGAGCTTTCCTCCGTATCGGCTGCCCGTCAGACCGTCTGGGACGTTGCCGCCCGACGCCGTGACACCACCCTCGCCATCTACACCACGTTGGACGAAATTGCTGTCGAGTTCCGCGAAAAAGTAATACGACCCTCGGATGCCGGCAGTCACGGACTTGCCTCCACCCTCCAGGCGAAGTTGGGCTGCGCTAAAGTGCGGATCCTGACCGCTGCTGTTCTCGTCGATCTGGTAGTAGCCCGCATTGACGGACAACTTGGTCGACTCGCCGAGGCGGTAATCGAACACCGTACTGGCGCCGGCCAGGGCGATGTCGTTGTCCCACACCATTTTGTCCAAGCCGCCTTTCCAAATGAATGGGTTTACGACTCGGCCGAAATGAAATGCCCAATATCCTTTCGAGTTGGGGAGCTTACCGTCGGCCCACGGCGTCAGGACCATATACGCAAAGCGGATTGCGAACGAGTTGGGTCCGAAATCCACCGGACTGCCGAGGGTCTGGTTGCCGCTCCGGCTGTCGTTGCCGCTCACCAGCCGGAACTGGAATTTGGCACGGGCATCTATATTGACCTTACCGTTCAGTCGAAATCGATAACGAATCCGTCCCCGGGTGTCCTTTTTTGTCCCTGTTTCGTCTTCGGAGAACCTGAATGACTCCAGTCGACCGCGCATGTCGCCGCCGATTTTGAGCCTGCCCTCGTCGCCGTCATCCGCACTCGCCGCTGAGAGCCCGCCAGTGAACAATGTGACCAAAGCCACCAATACTATTGTGCGATTCAACGGATTTACCTCCTTCGTTGGGTTTTGGCGCCGATTCCGACACCCTCCGTCGAACTTCTTTGCCTTTGCTTCATACTTTTGACTAGGAAATACTAAGAAACGCGTTTAAAGACCGCATAAAGACACTTTAAAGACAAAGTGAGGATTTCAGATTTCTGCACCAGTTTTGAACAAGAAGGGATCAGCGGCCGCCGGCGCGATATTCCCGATAGAATTGCGTTTTCAGACCATCCAGATGTTCCTCTCGAGCCAGGCGTTCGTAGTTACTGTCCAGGTGCTGGATGATGAACTGCGACAGCAACACAAAAAGCAGCGGTACCAGGTAGGGAATAAACCGCCGCCACGCTTTTTCGTACAAAAGCCCCGCCGCCAGCGCCGTTCCCGAGGCCAGAATCATGACGAAGCCGACGGACACGAGATATAGGTAACGGATGTTGAACCAATCTGAGGGAAAGTTGAAGAAGCAGAACGGGGTCACCGTGATATACGTCCACGCGATAAAGAAACGTATAGCCCGATTACCGAATAGAAAACCAAATACCGAATACGACAAGATACACAAGAATGTGATAATTCGGATCTCGGTGGCCATACGATAGACGAACCGGACGACCGGGCCCGAGTCGCTCACCAGGCCGGACGCTTGAATGGGGAACACCATCCGCACGAGGTAAGACCCGTAGCGTCTGATGAATGCAGGGCCGGACACGCCTAAGTCGGTCGCCCCCGGGATCTCGCTCATTAGTGAGAATTTGGCCACCAGGACGACGAAGGCCAGGCCGGCCACTACCAGGAAGCTCTTCCCAAAAACTCGCCGCCCGGTTTGCACTCGGAAAAACACGTTGAACGCCAGGATGCAGCCCAAAATGCTGAACGAGGTCGCCTTGGACAAGACGCTGAGAAGAAAAAACAGCACCGCACCCGCAAAACAAACGGTGTTCAACCTGCCTTCTTTCTCCAATTCGTTTTTGAAGTACAACAGCAGTGTCATCAAGGTCAAAAGCGTGATCAGGAGGTCTCCGGTTCCGGAAACGACCATTACCGCTTTGCCGTAATTCCCAACGGCAAACACGAACAGCAGTCCGGACATGACGGCGATCGTCCGGTTTTTGAGCAGCGTGTATACGATCCGATACACCAGATACGCGTTCAGAGCGTGCACGATAATGTTGAAGAAGTAGTAACCGGTGGGGTTATCCCCGAAAAGACTGAATTCAACGTAGAAGACGGCATTGACCAGGGGTTGGAACGTCCCCATGGGTGCGATGACGAAGACTTCCCGCCAGTCCTGGCTGATCCTGAGCGCTTTTAGTAGAGAAAGATAATCGCCGGTGTGCCAAAAGCCATTGTTGCGAACGGTGGCGAAGAACGCGAACGCGAAGACGAGCAGAAGTACATAAAAGAAAAACTCTTTCAGCGCGGTGGCCGGTTTGTGGCCTGCCGACGGGTCCGCCATATGTACTCCCTCCTGATTCACACGACTCCATAACAGATAGGGTATCTGGCGTGTCAAGTCTAGTAAAATGTTTGTTCTCAAAAAGTTGTAATGATCGTCAGTTTTGCCTGGCGCGGCGTCTTTCGCTTGATTCCGGAGGGGAATAATCCTTGCTCAAGTCTCTGTTTTGGTGTTATAAGCAGGTCGATATCCGACCAATCCAGCGGGAGGGAGAGAAACTTGCGGCATGTTCGAGTCGGGGCTCCGGACTTCATTTCGGTCCGGCCATTATTGTTTGGGATCACTCGCCGGCAGGCGTCGGAGGTCGAGCTCGTATACCAGGGGCCTGGCATGCTTTCGGACTCGCTTTCGCGCGGCCGGCTCGATGCGGCGCTCATCCCCAGCATCGAATATCTGCGCGGTGTAGGCGGGTACTTTCTCGAAGGCCCAGCGCTAGTCGCACAACCGACGCATGGCAGCCTGGTACTGCTCGCCCGAAAGCCGGCCGAAGCCCTCGAACGGATTGCGGTGAGTGAGTTTTGCCGCTCGCCCGTATCAGCCGCTCGTATCGTGCTGGCGGAGAAGTACGGCGCGACACCAGATATGTGGGTATGTAAAAACACGCAAGGCGATTGGCAGAACGAGTACGACGGGATCCTACTATCTGGTGACCAGGGTTTACAGTTCCTCGCCGAGCGACCAGACCCAGACCTCACGGTGTACAACATCGCCTCGATGTGGGACGAGATGACGTCGCTCCCTATGGTAATAGGTTTGTGGGTGTACAACGATGAATCCCTCGAGGGACAGCTGACAAAAATCATGGTGCTGTCGCGCAATCTCGGCACTCAAAACCTCTCCCGTTTAGCGGGTGGAATCTCGCCGACGACGCAGTACCCGGCCGATCTTATCCGCGATTACCTGACGAACTGCTGGGAGTACCAGCTTACCAGCGCAGCGATGGACGGTTTGAGGGCCCTCGAGGACTACGCGTTGCGCTACGACCTGATACAACACGGTCGTATGTCGGAAGTGGCCACCAAGTAGCTAGCGCGGCAAACCATCGGCGCTCGCCCCGAGGAGAGCACACGTGCTTTCGCGTCCACCAGCGAGATCGATACTGATCTACTTTGCATTCCTCATTATAACACTAGCCGCTTATCTCGCTTCTTTTGACAATTCCTTTCGCGACGATGATTTTGTATTCATTCGGAGTGTTGCCGAAAGCGAAAGTCCGAAGGAGCTTTTTCACACGAGTGAGCGATTCGCGTTTTATCGACCGGGCGCATTAGTATTGTTTTGGGGAGAATACCTGCTTTTCGGTGTCGAAGACGCGGGTGCATACCTTCGGATGAATTTCAGAATCCACATCATTCTATCGGCGTGTCTATTGGGGCTGCTCCGTCGACTGGGAGCTACCTGGAATACGACGCTTCTGGCGGGCGGATTGTTCGCCGTCGGACTGGGGCACTACGGCAAGCAAGTGATGTGGGCCAGCACCAGCGGGCCACTGTTTGCAATACTGTTGGTTGTATGCGCGGTATGGCAGGCGGCGGGCTACATGGGAATCATGACCAACGCGCCGCCCACGCAGCCGGCCAAGAAGTACGGGCTTCTGGCTGGCGCCAGTATCCTCATGATGATCGCGCCGGCGTTTCACGAAGTCGGCTTGACGGCGCCGTTTCTAACGGTCGCGCTGTTGTGGGTGTGGGGAGGCAAGACCGCGGGGCGACGGTGGTTGCTAGTGCCGTCGGTACTGACTGTCGTCGTGTGGGCGATGATTTACGGGGCGGTTTCGGGGGGTTACGAAACGTACCAGAATGCCGTCGACGCAGTATTGAGAGCACCGGTTGTTCTGTTTCGCTATCTGGGTTTCATGTTACTACCGATTCAGGAATCGAGTTTGGTTCACGGTCAACCGGCGCCGGTGAGGTCGCTACTCGGGATCGCGGGTCCACTGCATGTGATCCTCGGTGCGGCGGTGGTGGCGGGCAGCGTGTATCTACTCCTCCGGGGGAACCGCCGCGCGAAATTCCTGGTGGTGTGGCTGTATGTGGCGTTGATACCGTTTTGTTTTATCGGGTTGCCGGAGGGCTGGCTCGAGCTTCGGTACGTGTACTTCGCCGCGGCGCCGCTGTGTGCGTTGATCTCGACGGAGTTGCTGGAACGATTGTACAAACGCGGCCGCGCTCGGCGCGGGCTGGCAGTCGCGATAGTGGTGCTCGCCACCGCCGCGACTGTGTTCGTGACCGTCACGCTCGAACGCCAGTACGACGCCCAGTCGCAAAGCCCCGCCAACCAGCAACGCCTC
>CBDVBX010000177.1:0-8187 GCA_965372335.1 uncultured bacterium
AAGGACAAGATGGCCGAAGAGGAGCTCGCCGGTGCATGGGGTAACTGACTCAGCGATGCTTAACCATGCGGTGCGACAGATCGTCGCCGCGTTGACGTACGCTGTCGTGGCGGTTGTGTCGCCGTGCGTCGCTCTCGCTGATACCGACAAAGGCCAGAGTGACGCCCCAGCCGCGGCGATCGACATCGCCAACGGTGCTTGGGAACTGGGCTTTACTGGATCTATGGTCTCACGCGAGGGAGCCGTCAACACCACACTGGCCGTATTCACCAACCGATTCTGGACCACCGGTGCCGTGGCGTTGAGCGCCGGCGGTGTCATGGCGTATTCGCGCGTGAGCGACCTGGATCGCGTCGATCTCGAAGGACTGTTTGCCGTGTACCGGCAGCTCGAGGGTTCGACGGCATTCGGTTTTGTGGGGGTCGGCGGCGGGCTGCGTCAAGAGTGGGTGGGAAGTTTTAGCCAGGCCCGATATCCGCTGGGCCTCGACGTCGGAATCAAGGCGTTGGTGTCACGCCGGGTGGCGGTGACGGTGGCCTACCAGTATCGCCGTATGTTGAACGACCCGGTGGCTGACTTCAGCGAGCACCGTTTCGTCACCGGCATATCGCTGTTCATTCACAACGATAAGGAGTAATCCCGAATGCTCCGTTACTTATGGATATGCGCGCTCGCGTGTGTCGCGTGGATCGCGATTTCTTGCGGTGCGATTCCAACGGCAACGGCAGACGCGGTGTTTCACGGGGGAACGATCTACACCATCGCAGAGGGTAACCCCACAGTCGAAGCCGTGGTCGTCGAAGGCGATCGCATCGTATACGCGGGATCTCTGACGGAGGCGCGACGACACGCGGGAGAGGGTGCGCGTTGGATCGACCTCGACGGAAAGACGATGATCCCCGGGCTGGTCGACGCCCACGCCCACCTGAAGGGAATCGGGAAGTATCTGGCACAACTCAAACTGGTGAACGCGTCGGGACCGGCAGAGGTTCGGGCGATCGTGATGAAGGCCACGGCCGACACGCCGCCAGATCGCTGGATTCAGGGACGTGGGTGGGACCAGAACGATTGGAACGTAAAAGAGTTTCCGACGTGGCAGGATCTAGGAGGTACCGAGTCGCATCCCGTCTATCTTCGCCGCGTCGGCGGACACGCCGCTTGGGTCAACAAGAAGGCACTGGAGTTGTGCGGTATCACACGCGACACGACAGATCCGGACGGCGGTAAGATCATCCGCGACGAACAGGGCGAACCGACCGGCATTTTTATCGACAACGCCAAGGATTTGATAACCAATCATATTCCCGATCCGTCGCCCGACGAGACCGACGCCTGGATGGGCGCCGCCATTCGTCACTGCAATGAGCGGGGCTTGACCGGAATGCACGACGCGGGAATCCAGGAGGAGGACCTGGCGTGCTTCGAACGGTTGCACGGGCGTGGTGAGTTGACGTTTCGCGTGTACTGCATGTTGTCGACGGACGACAAGGACCTGGAGTTTACAGAGCAGCAATTGAAAAAGGGCCCGCACGCAACGGCGGGCGACAAGGTGGTAGTGCGGGCGGTCAAACTCTACGCCGACGGCGCGTTGGGGTCGGGCGGCGCCGCACTCCTGGCACCGTACTCCGACGACCCCCAGAACACGGGTCTTTTGGTCGAAACGCCCGAGGAATTGGAGCGCCTGGCGCGCCTGGCGGCGGAGAGTGGATTCCAGGTATGCACACACGCCATCGGAGATCGCGGCAACCGCGTCATCCTTGATGTGTACGAACGGGTTCTGGATAGCGACGGCAGCGACCGGAGGTTTCGCATCGAGCACGCACAAGTGGTTGCGCTCGAAGACATCGCGCGTTTCAAAGAACTGGGTGTGATTCCGTCGATGCAGCCGACGCACTGCACGTCGGATATGTACTGGGCTGAAGACCGCGTGGGACCGGAGCGTATCAAAGGGGCCTACGCGTGGCGGCGGTTTTTGGACGACGGCAACCCGCTGCCTTTGGGGTCAGACGCCCCGGTCGAGTCGGTGGACCCATTGTGGGGCATCTACGCGGCGGTCACGCGACAGGATCACGACAATTGGCCGGATGGCGGCTGGTACGCTGACCAGCGGATGACGGTGCTGGAGGCGTTACGTGGGTTCACGATAGACGCGGCCTACGCGAGTTTCTCGGAGGATGAAGTCGGCACGATCGAGGCGGGCAAACTCGCGGACTTCACGATACTGGACCGGGACATTCTACACATCGCACCGCACGAGCTGCTGAACACACGCGTCACACACACGATCGTCGGCGGCGAGATCGTCTTCTCCTCCTCTCACTAACCCCTCGCGACCCGGAGTTCGCAGCCTCCGAGGTCGATTTATTTGGGGAGATGGTCGAGCAGTTTGTCGTCTGTGATCATGCCCACAGGGTAGATGCCGATGCGGTCGTCCCAGTACGGCGTGCGCTCGTAGAACCACATGCGAATGCGATACGGGCTCTCTGCGAACTCCTCGTCCTTGGCCTTCGCGTCTTCGAACTCCTGCCGCAGCGCCTCGTCGTGTTCCAGCATTCGGCGCGCGAGTGCTTCGATGACGTACGACTCCATGTATTCTTTCCGTTCGAATACCGCGTTGAAGAACCCCCAGCGAACGAACGAATCGGCGCCTGCCGGTTCCAGTAGATGCGCCGCCACGCGCGATGTCCGCTGGTTCATGTCGACCACAACCGAGCCCGCATGGTACGTCCGCACCTCCGTTACCGGGGTCATCTCGTACTCGACCCGGAACCGGTCCTCGTAGGGCGATCGCGCCCACTTCGGATCCGTCAATTTGTACGTCCTCACCGGAAGCGTCCAGTTTTGCTCCAAGCGCACCATCGAGATGCCGTGTAACCCCAAGCGTTCGATCACGTCCGGCCACTCCACGGGAATGATATACGCCCGTGGCAGGGCGGCGGTAGTCTTGGGTTTCAAATCGTAGAAATACGGTATCCGAAACGTCGCCGGGCGGTCGCTGAAGCGATGCCACTTGCCGCCCGTCAAATCACTGTCGACGACCTCGTATTCGTAACCCAGATAGTCGATCATCACGCTGTCACCGTTCGACTCGAAGGCCAGCGGAAATTCCGTCTCGCGAAATTCACTCGATGCCGACCGCTCGTCGGCCTCTCGCACCAGGCGGCGAAGCGTGTCGTGCTCTTGGTTGAGAATCTCGAGCGTGTGGCGCAGGATTTCGTACGTGCCCGTCACACGTGACTCGTAGTCCTTGAGCATGTGCGTCTCGATAAGCAGCGCCGGCCGGTTTTGAAGCGCCGCGTAACCGGTAGAGAGTCGCGGTGGCGACGCCCACTTGACGATGCCAGTCTTGGGTTCGTGTCGTGTGCGGTAAGAAGCGTATCGTATTATCGGGAAACTCGACGCGTCCATCGCGCGCTCGAGCGGTGGTAGATACCGGTCCTTTGTCCAGGCCGTCAGCTCCGCGTCCATGTTGCCGCCGGTTTCCAGGGCATAAGTGACCACGTACTGGTAGTCGGCGCCGTCTGTGACGTGAGAGTCGGCCAAAAACTCGGGCAGCCACTCCGTGTACAGTTTCAGCCAGGCTTGCATCTCGGGCGCGTCCGCTTTGAGATAATCGCGGTTGAGGTTGAGGTTGGCGGCCGTCGTCCGCCAGCCCATCTCGGCGGGGCCGTTCTGGTTGGCGCGATTGTAGGGACCAAAGCGTTCGTGGCCGTCGACGTTGAAGATGGGCATGAACAAAATCGTGACGTGATCGAGCAGCGAAGAGAGCTCTTTTTCGATGGCGATGTCACGGATCAACATCATTCCGGCGTCTTTGCCGTCGATCTCTCCGGCGTGGATGCCCGCCTGGATCAGGAAGACGACGTTGTCCGATTGTCTCACCTCGTCGGCGCCAAAACGCCCCTTTCGATCGACGATTACCAAGGAGAGGTCCCGCCCCTGCGGGCTGGTTCCAAACGTCGTGTAGTGGACCCAGGGCGAGGCGGCGGCGAGACGTTTGCAGTATGCCACCGTCGTCTCGTAGTCCGGGGTTTTCTCATGACCCGATTTCTCGTAAAACGTCGTCCAGTCGTCCGCCCAGGCCGTCGCGGCCACCGACAAAACCAATCCGATCAACGCCGTGCGCATTTGCCGTTCCCTCCGTGTGTTGACTTTATACTGAATGGATCGGTAGAGTATACGACGCGCGGGCAACCGTGTAAACGTCCTTGTGACAAACGCTTGAACGTGTTAGTTTGTATAGTAAGCAAGGCGCCGAATATCACTCCGGCATTGCGCGCCGCCGACCCCACCTCCCGGCCCCTCGAACACCTGTTCGACCCGACCAACTGCACAGCCGACCGAAAGGAACCGCTCAGTGAGATCGATCGTCATCGTGGCCTGTATTGGTGCAGCATTTTCGTGTCTGGACACCGTACCGGCATCGGGGCGGATATGGCGCGTCACAGTCGACGGTACGGGAGACGTACCCACCATTCAAGCGGCGGTCGACACCGCGGAGGCCGGTGACGAGATCGTCGTTGCTCCCGGCGTCTACACCTGGGCCAACCAGGGAACCGGGACCGAATTCGGGCTGATCACGTTTCTGCGATACGTCGGCGGTTTTACACTTCGCAGCGAAGCGGGTGCCGGTTCGACGGTGCTGAACGCGCAGGGCCAGGGGCGCGTGTTCTACTTGATGGCGTACAACGAGGTAACGATCGAAGGTTTTACCATCACCGGCGGGGAGGCCCCGTTGTTCGGCAATTTTGGCGGCGGCGGCATCATCGCCCATCTCTGCCCGGCTGTGTTCAGGGATTGTGTCATCTGGCGGAACTCGGCTAGATTTGGGGGCGGGATGTGGTGCGGCGGGGTGAGCAACATGCAGTTTATCCGCTGCGAGTTTTCGCAGAACAACGCGGAATACGGCGCGGGCATTTATTTCATCAACAGCTTCAACAGTCCGTATTTTTACGACTGCGTCATTCAAGACAACGCAGCCAGCGCTCGCGGCGGCGGCGTGCACGCGTACAATAATATTTTGACCTTCGAAAATACCATCTTCGCCCGAAACACCGCTGGGACGCTCGGCGGCGCCCTGTACGAAAATCAAGTCGACGCCTCGACGATGACAAATTGCACCCTGACGGGTAACGGGGCGAACCAATCGGGAGGCGGCGTTTATCTATTCGGGGGATCGATCCTCACGATGGATCGTTCGATCGTCGCGTTCACCATCGACGGAGAGGCGTTGTTCGTCGACGGCCTGTCTACTCTCAACATTGGCTGCACCGACGTCTACGGTCCCGGGGGCGGCATACCCGCGGGAGCGGTCGACAACGGCGGCAACTTCTCTGCCGACCCGTTGTTCTGCAGTCAAATGTTTCCTTTTGACTACCACCTCGAGGGCGGATCGCCGTGCACGCCGGGCAACCACCCGGACGGAGCGGACTGCGGTGTGATTGGGGCGCTCGCGGCCGATTGCGGCGGTGTGTCGGTCGAAACTCGGACGTGGGGCCACATAAAAGCGATCTACCACGACTGATCGCGTGGTGTGGGGCATATGCTCTCTAAGGCCTGCACTTGGAACATATTTCCATCAAGAAATCCGTTTTTCTGCAGCTGCAGGATCAGTTCTGGCCCAACTGTTGCAGTGATATACAGTTGCGGAAATGGGCGCAAAGGCGCCCCAAAAGGGCGATGGTGCCCTAACGCCTTGACAGTCGTGAATTGTTGGGATAGCATTAAGTTAACAGTCGAAGCGTCGATATCTAAATAGTGATGTCAACCCTGCGCTGTGTCTACAATACCTCTACCTCGGAGGAGGCTCGGCATGTGTAGAACCCCACGAATGCTGCGCGCGCTTCCTTTGCTGCCGCTGCTGTTAATCGTCGCGTGTTCCCAAACTCCACGGATGGACGATACCAAGGAAACGGACTACATCCGCATGCTTCGGGAAGAGTTTTTCAAGACACACCCGGATGGCCAGTACAACGAGTCCATCGCCAGGGGAGAAGTGGTGAAAGGGATGGATTTCCTCGAGGTCCTGGCGTCTTGGGGCAACCCGAACAAAAGGGAAAAACCGACGGACAACGTCGAATACTGGATCTATCTAGACATCGACGAAGATTCGATGGATTGGGTGCAGTATAAGTTTGAATTCCGGAAAAGCGTTCTCTCGGACTGGGAGTTGTCGCGGCACGTGGCATCGGGTCGCCAAGTAGACTCGCGCAGTGACTCGAATTCCCAGGTGTTGACCAGGGAAGGCAGTACCGATATCGGTTCGGACAAGAAGAAGTAAAATCGAGTATCAGCTTGCCCGGCCCGTATTTTGTGTTGTCGATTTCTGAGACAACACCTGCTATACTACTTACGACAGCCCGCCACCTAAGCCTCGTTGTGGTTCGGACCGCCCCTGATTCCGTCCATATGTAATTGTATCTCGGAGGTACCTATGCGCCGTTTTTTACTGTTCGCCGTGCCGCTGCTCGCGCTGTGCAATCCGGCAGCCGCTCAGACGGATACGATAGGGCTTTTCACCGATACCGAATACACCGAGTGCGAGTTCAACGACACGGGTCCAGGAAGGGTCTCCGTCTACGTGGTTCACACCACGACGAGCGGCTCTGTTGCCTCGCAGTTCCGCGTCGTGAGCGATGCGGGAGTGACGCTGTCTTATCTCGATGAGTCGACGCAGTGGCCGCTGGTCATCGGAAACTCCCAAACCGGCGTTACCGTGGCGTACGACGGGGAATGCCGCTTTTCAGACATCCTGGTCATGACGATCTATTATCTTACTTCGGGATCCTCCGCCACGTGTTCTACGCTGCGCGTGGTGCCGGATCCCAACACGTTCACCGGCACGATCGAAGTGGTCAACTGCGGTCAATCCAGATTGCAAGCGATCGGTGCGTTTTTGGTGGTCAATTCCGACGGGACGTGCTTGTGCGGGCCTAGCACCCAGTTCACCAATTGGGGAGTGATAAAAGCGAAGTACGACTGACGGGGATCGATTGGTCGTCCGACCTGACTACACGACAAAAGGGAACGCCGTCTGGCGTTCCCTTTTGTTATTTCAACCCGACGCGAACGTGACGCGCGTCAATGCAAAGCGTTTCGCGTCGATTCGATTGCAAATATTACTACTTGTACAGGGCCTTAATACCGCCCCACGTGGTGTCTTGCACAGGAACGTTGCACTGGCAGGTCCCGTCCGGGTTAATGCGTGCGCCCCCGCCCGTCGGGAACAGTTTGTTCGGGTCGGGCAGTGCACAGTCGACGGCTTCGATCTGGCCACTGGGAGCACCCGGATCGGGAATGATCGACATAAAGGTGCATCCAGCGACGGCACCGCCGAAGAAGTTAACAACGCCGAGTGCGATCGGGCCGGTAAAACAGGCGCCGTATGCAACCGATACGCCGGCGATCGAGGTTCCGATGACGGTCGTGAAGTTCCAGGTGTCACCGAGGTGTGTCCAACTAAGCGGGGCGTCAAGCTTGAACTGGCTTGCCGTGGCACCGTCGGTGAACACGTGAGCTAGATAAACCTGAACCAGGCCACCGGTATCGACGAAGTTACAGCTGGTCGCACCCACATCGGAGAAAACCCCGATGGAACCCGCCTGCCCAAACGCCATACTGGCGCCGAAAACAAGACAACACGCGATTATCATCGCACGCTTCATAACGACCTCCTATAGGTGGTGAAGGTGGGGTAATGCTGCACGTCCAATCTACTGAACCCAATACGGAAATGACCTGTTCACGTAGAGGCCGCGACCTGGGCTATTATAACCGATTTGGTAGGTCTTTTGGAAGCACAAAATTGCGATTCCGACGCGGATTTTGGGATTTCTTCGGCTCGGCCGGACTTGGTCAGCCGCCGACGTTGTACCCGGCCGCCGACACCATAAGAAACGGTGTGTCAACAGATTGTATGTGCACGTTCGCGGGGTGAGCGCGGAAACGACAGGGAGCGCCTTGCGGCGCTCCCCTTGTTTTTCCTACACGACGAGGTGTTGAGAACGAATCTCAAACTCCTGTCGATGCGTTCGCTGTCGGTCTACTGATACAGCGCCTTGACCCCACCCCAGGTGGTGTCCCTAACGGGAATCAAGCAGTCACAAGTTCCGTCGGGGTTGATAACGGCCGAGCCGCCGGTGGGGAAAAACTTTCCCGGGTCCGGCAATACGCAGTCGACGCCTTCGA
>CBDVBX010000178.1:0-8139 GCA_965372335.1 uncultured bacterium
TTGCGCCAAAGCTCGGATCCCAGTTCTCCTCGAATTCGTCCGGGGCCAGCGGAAACCCAACGCCCAGACCGATCGAGGTGCTAAACTGGAACCCCTTTTTTCTGGTGGCCGAAAAACTGGGGGCAGCGATCGATATGATAGTGGCGGATAGCAGTAGCAGTATTAGGATGCGCTTCATGCGAAATAACTCCCATAACGGTCGTGTCTAATGATAATTGAACATCGAGGCGGGTGGGCGCCCGGGAGCTACAGGGGTGCTCCCGTGAATATCGGTATAGTTTATCTGTAACTGGTGCAAAGTCAAGCGTAAATTCCAGATCGAGAAATCCCTTGGACTCGAATCCAACCCTGTGCTACCTTCGGTGTGCTCCGACGTAACGTCGTAGCGGAAGGAGAGTTAAAATCATGTCTCAAAGCGGTTTTGGGGACGAGTTCAAAATCCCCAAGATACAGATTCCCAAGCTACCCGGCGGGGCGATCCGCGGCATCATTATCGCCGTTGTATTACTGCTGGTCGCTGTTTCCAGCTTTTACACGGTGGGCCCGGAGGAAATCGGGGTGGTTTTGCGCCTGGGTAGGTTCGTACGCACGACCGATCCGGGGCTCCACGCAAAACTCCCCTTCGCGATCGAACGGGTCATCAAGGTGCCCGTTCAACGTCAGCTCAAAGAGGAGTTCGGTTTTCAGACCGTATCGGCAGGTGTCAGGAGCCAGTTTTCGGTCCGTGGACGCGAGTCCGAGGCCAACATGTTGACCGGCGACCTCAACGCAGCAGTGGTCGAATGGGTTGTTCAGTACCGAATCGTCGATCCGTACCAATACCTGTTTCGTGTTCGAAACGTCAGGGAGACATTTCGTGCCATGACGGAAGCCGTCATGCGCAAGATCGTCGGCGATCGGACGGTCAACGAGGTGCTTACCGTCGGCCGGCAGGAGATTTCGGATCTGGCCAAGCAGAATCTGCAGGCTTTGTGCGATCAGTACGAAACCGGCATCAAGGTGGAGCAGGTCGTCCTGCAAGACGTCAATCCGCCCGATCCGGTCAAACCATCGTTCAACGAGGTGAACCAGGCCCAGCAGGAAAGAGAAAAACTCATCAGCGAAGCGCAGTCCGATTACAACAAGGTGATCCCGCGTGCACGCGGCGAAGCGCAGCAGACCATTCAGGAAGCTGAGGGTTACGCACTCAGTCGCGTCAATACCGCCCGCGGCGACTCCGCGCGCTTTGTTTCAATTTACGACCAGTACCGCAGAGCGCCGGAAGTCACGCGCAAGCGCATCTATCTGGAAACGATGAGCCGAATACTGCCGCAGGTCCAAAGGAAGATCGTCATCGACGCAGATTTGAAGAGTGTGCTGCCGCTGCTGAACCTCGATGCGGCGGGGAAGGGGGGTGGTGAATAATGAGAAATCTTCTCATCATCATCGGACTCGTACTGTTAGTCGTACTGCGAGGCGCGTTCTACGTGGTGCAGGAGCCCGAGCAAGTCATCATCACCCAATTCGGCAAACCTATCGGTGATCCGATCCTCAAGCCCGGCCTCAAGGTAAAGGTGCCGCTCATCCAAAAGATTCACCGCTTCGACAAGCGGTTTCTCGAATGGGACGGCGACCCCAACGAACTGCCCACAAAGGACAAGCGGTTTATTTGGGTCGACACCTACGCGCGCTGGAAGATCAGCGACCCGTTGTTGTTCTTTCAACGCCTACGCGACGAGCGCGGCGCACAGACCCGCCTTGACGACATCCTGGACGGAGAGACGCGAAACGCGATCGCCAACCACCACCTGGTGGAATTGATCCGCGTGACCAACCGCGAGGCGGTTGGCGCTGAGCTGGACGAGGACGAAACCCCGCTGGAACTAATCGAGTTCGGTCGTGACGTCATCCGTGAACAGGTGCTCGCGGCTGCCCAGTCGCGGACCAGTGACCTGGGAATCGAGATCCTCGACGTTCAGTTCAAACGAATCAACTACGTCGAAGAGGTTCGACGCAAGGTGTACGAGCGGATGATTGCCGAACGCCGCCGAATCGCCGACCGGTACCGCTCCGAAGGCGAGGGGGAGGCGTCACGGATTCGCGGCGAGAAAGATCGCGAGCTCAAACGCATTCAATCGGGGGCGTACCGGGAGGCGAGGGAGATCATAGGTCGCGCCGATGCCCTTGCGACCAACATCTACGCCGCCGCTTACGACCGGTCGGCGGACACGCGATCGTTCTACGAGTTCCTCAGGACGATGGAGATCTACGAGACCACGCTGGATGCGGAGACCTCGTTGATCATGTCGACCGAGGGAGAGTTTTACAAATTCCTCAAGTGACGGGCTGCAGGAGCCCGCTGGCTTGTGCGAAGCGATAGGCGGCTGATCCCCCGCTGTTGATTCTGGCGGGGGACAGCCGCCCTTGCATCTCCGCCCGACGGTCGAAAAGCCGACCGAAGAGTCCGGTACGAGGCGGCCAGGCGCGTCATTTTGTCTTCTGCTTCCAAACCGGTGTGGTGTTATATTACGCCCGGAAATTCCCCTGGCTAAAATGGTTAGTCCGGCCGGTTGGCCGGCGTCGCGGCTCGAACAGTCTAAACCCGAAGGCGACCGTTGTATGAATGATCAGGACAAGAAGCCCCAGGCAGAAGAGATCGACGCCGAAAATAGGGAGTGGCTGGAGTCACTCGACTACGTCTACGAAAACGAAGGATCCGAACGCGTCCAGGACCTCCTGCAGCGGCTGCGCGACCGCGCCCAGTCGTACGGTGTGCGCGTTGGTTATCCCGGAAGCACCCCCTATATCAACACGATTGCCGTCTCGCAGCAGCCCGCCTATCCCGGCGACCGTGCAATCGAGCGTCGCCTGAAGAGCATCATTCGATGGAACGCAATGGCGATGGTGGTTCGGGCCAATCGCAAGTCGAGTGGCATTGGTGGGCACATCTCCACGTACGGTTCGGCGGCCACGCTACTGGAAGTCGGTTTCAATCACTTCTTCCGCGGCCCCGGCGAGGGTCACGACGGCGACATCGTGTATTTCCAGGGGCACGCTGCACCCGGCGTCTACGCGCGAGCGTTTCTCGAGGGACGACTCGGCGAGAGAGATCTCGAGAATTTCAGGCGCGAGCTGGATCCCGACGGGGGCCTGTCGTCGTACCCGCATCCGAGGTTGATGCCCGACTTTTGGGAATTCCCCACGGTGTCGATGGGACTGACGTCAATTACCGCGATCTATCAGGCTCGTTTTTGCCGGTATCTCGAACACCGCGGTTTGAAGAAAACATCGGGTCGCCGCGTGTGGGCGTTCTTGGGCGACGGAGAAATGGACGAACCGGAATCGTTGGGGGCGATCACGCTGGCCGCGCGCGAGCGGCTAGACAACCTGGTCTTTGTCGTCAACTGCAACCTGCAGCGCTTAGACGGCCCGGTGCGCGGCAACGGCAAGATCATACAAGAACTGGAAGCGGCGTTTCGGGGCGCCGGGTGGAACGTCATTAAAGTTATTTGGGGAAGCGACTGGGACAAGCTGCTGGCCGATGACGACGAGGGCGTTCTGATAGAGCGGATGGGCGAAGTGGTTGACGGCCAGTTCCAGAAGTACGCCACCGAAACTGGTGCCTACATCCGCAACGACTTTTTCGGAGCCGACCCGCGACTGTTGAAAATGGTCGAAAACTACTCCGACGAACAGATCCGCACGCTGAATCGCGGCGGGCACGACCCCGTGAAAGTCCACGCCGCCTACCGGTCCGCCGTCGATCACACCGGCCAGCCCACGGTGGTGCTCGCCTACACGGTCAAAGGCTACGGTCTGGGAGAGAGCGGCGAGGGTAAGAACATCACACACCAGCAGAAGAAGCTCAACGAAGAAGAGCTCGAGAAATTTCGCAACAGGTTTGGGATTCCCATTTCGGACGACGACGTGGCCGCCGCGCCGTTTTATCGGCCGGCCGACGACAGCGAGGACCTCAATTACCTGCACGAAAAACGAAAAGCCCTGGGCGGCTACATTCCCGCTCGTCATTCGACCGCACCGCCGCTGACGACGCCGCCGTTGGAGACGTTTCGGGAGTTCCACGAAGGGACGGGCGAGCGCGAAGTTGCCACAACGATGGCGTTTGTTCACATACTGTCTAAGCTATTGAAAGATAAGCATATAGGAAGCCATATCGTGCCCATCGTCCCCGACGAGGCGCGGACGTTCGGAATGGAGTCGCTGTTTAGGCAGGTGGGGATCTATTCCAGTCTGGGACAGCTCTACGAGCCCGTCGATGCCGACAGTCTCCTCTATTATAAGGAGGCGGTCGACGGCGCGATCTTGGAAGAAGGGATCACCGAGGCGGGATCGATGTCGTCGTTTATCGCGGCCGGTACCTCGTACGCCACGCACGGTATCAACATGATCCCGTTTTTCATTTTCTACTCGATGTTTGGCTTTCAACGGGTGGGCGATCTGATGTGGGCGGCGGCCGATCAACAGGCCAAAGGATTCTTGCTCGGCGGTACAGCGGGGCGTACCACGCTGGCCGGCGAGGGGCTGCAGCACCAGGACGGCCAAAGTCATCTGCTGGCCTATCCGATCCCGACCTTGAGGGCTTACGACCCGGCGTTCGCGTACGAGCTAGCGGTAATTATTCGTGACGGAATACGCCGCATGTACGAGGAGAACGAAAACGTATTCTACTATCTCACGGTGATGAACGAACCGTACAAGCAGCCGCCGATGCCGTCCGGCGTCGAAGAGGGAATACTGAAGGGAATCTACAAGTTTGCTGCTTCGGCCAAATCTTCGTCGGAAAAGAAGGTCAACATATTTGGCAGCGGTACCATATTGAACGAGGCGATCAAGGCAAAGGCGATCCTGGAGGACCAGTACGACGTCCCCGCCGACGTCTACAGCGTGACCAGCTACAAGGAACTTTACTCTGACGCCCTGGAGACCGAGCGGTGGAACCTGCTGAACCCGGACGGTGAACGGCGAGTGCCTTACGTGGGACAAGTGCTCGATGACGAAAAGGGCGTATTCGTGGCCGTGTCAGACTATGTTAAAGCGTTGCCCGCATCCATTTCGAAATGGGTGCCTGGGGGGATCGAGTTTCTGGGTACCGATGGATTCGGTCGCAGCGACAGCAGGGAAGCGTTGCGAGATTTCTTCGAAGTCGACGCGCGTTACATCGTACTCTCGGGTCTCAACGCGTTGTCGAAGGAAGGAACACTCGAATTGTCGGTTGTAAAGAAAGCGGTCAGTGATCTGGAAATCGATCCGGGGAAGAAAAACCCGTTGGTAGATTAGTTCAGCAATAGGGAACGAATTTATGATAGAGCAAATCCGCCTCCCCGAGATATCGGAGAGCGTTGAAGCCGGAGACGTGACCAAGGTGCTGGTCTCGGTCGGAGACGTTGTCACGATCGACCAGCCGCTGGTTGAGCTTGAAACGGAGAAGGCGGTATTCGAAGTGCCCGCCACAGTCGCCGGTACCGTGACCGAGATTCTGGTCAACGTGGGTGACACCGTCAAGGTGGGGCAGGCGTTGGTATCGATCGAAACCGGCGTGGGGGGAGAGGCGCCCAAGAAAGACGAAGCCCAGGCCGAGACGCCGCCCGTGGCCGAGGAGAAATCGCCCGAGGAACCGAAAGCGACGGTGGAACCAGAGCAAGCGGCTTCGGAACCGGCAGAACCCGCCCCCGCACACAAGCCCGAGCCGCCGCAAGAGAGCGGCGCGCCGGTGCCGGCGGCCCCCAGCGTGAGGCGTCTGGCTCGCGAACTGGGCGTCGACATTCGACAGGTTTCCGGAACCGGCAAGGGCGGGAAGATCTCGGCCGACGACGTCAAGCGTTACACCAAAGGTGTAGTCACGGGCGCAACGGCGGCCGCCGTTGCGCCCGTGAGGCCTGCGGCCAGGCCGTTACCGGATTTCTCCAAGTGGGGAGACATTGAACGGCAGCCGATGACCAAGGTTCGCCGCCTGATGGCTGATAGCATGGCTGCGGCATGGACGACCGTGCCGCACGTGACCCAATACGACAAAGCCGACATCACCGAATTGGAAGGGGCGCGGAAGCGCCACGGTAAGCGAGCTGAGGATGCGGGCGGAAAGCTCACCATGACGGCGATTCTGCTCAAGGCGTGCGCGGGAGCGCTCAAGACGTTTCCGGACTTCAACGCCAGCGTTGACGTGGCCGCCGGCGAAATCATCTACAAAAAATTTGTCAACATCGGCGTGGCGGTGGAAACCGATCGAGGATTGTTGGTGCCGGTAATCCGCAGCGTTGATTGCAAAAACATCATCGAACTGTCGGTCGAGCTGACCGAGATCGCGGACAGGGCGCGCAACAAAAAGATCACACCCGACCAGATGGAAGGCGGCAACTTCACCATTTCCAACCTGGGAGGCATCGGCGGCACCTATTTCTCGCCGATCGTGTACGCGCCGGAGGTGGCGATACTGGGCGTTTCCCGCGCGGACATGAGACCGCGATGGAACGACGAGAAGTTCGAGGCCCGATTGATGCTGCCCTTGTCGCTCTCTTACGACCACCGTCTCATCGACGGCGCGCTCGCCGCCCGTTTTATCAGGTGGATTGTTGCCGCGCTCGAGGACCCCGTACTCTTGGCACTGGAAGGATAGAGGTATGGCGGGAGAGAAGTATCAGTTGGTCGTGATCGGCGCAGGGCCTGGCGGCTACGCGGCCGCGTTTCTGGCGGCCGACCTCGGTATGAACGTCGCGCTGGTCGATCCTGAGAAGAACCCCGGTGGCGTATGTCTCTACCGGGGGTGCATACCGTCGAAAGCGTTCCTCCACGTCGCCCGCCTGATGAACGAAGTCGAGGAAGCCAAACAGATGGGAGTCGACTATCCCGAGCCAAGAATCGACGTTGAGGCGTTACGCGGCTGGAAGAACAGTGTGGTCGATCGGCTCACCGGCGGACTCGGTCAACTCACCAAACGGCGCAAGGTCGAGTACATCCAGGGAACCGCCACGATTCGCGACGCGCACACGATTGATATAGAACGTGCCGGCGGGGCCACAGAGACGATCGACTTCGATCATGCAATCGTGGCCACCGGTTCGCGTCCCGCGGTGATCCCGGCATTCGATTTGGACACTCCGAGGGTATTGAACTCGAAGACCGCGCTCGACCTCGAGTCGGTACCACAGTCGATGTTGGTAGTGGGTGGGGGTTACATCGGGCTGGAATTAGGAAGCGTCTACGCCGCATTGGGGACAAAGGTCTCCGTGGTCGAGATGCTGCCGGGAATACTGCCCGGTGCCGACCGCGATCTGGTCAACGTGTTGGCCAAGCGAATCGATAAGAAATTCGAATCGGTGATGGTGAACACAACCGTTGCGTCGATGAAGCAAAAGAACGGCGGTGTGGCGGTGACATTCGAAGGCGAAGGCGTGGATAACCCGGAGGTCACCTACGAAAGCGTCCTGGTCTCTGTTGGGCGGCGGCCGAATTCCGAGGGCATCGGTCTGGAAAACACGAAGGTGGTGGTGGGCGATCGCGGATTTATCGAGGTCGACCACCAACTCCGCACCGCCGAGCCGTCGATATTTGCCATCGGCGACGTCGTCGGCGAGCCGATGCTGGCGCACAAGGCCTCCCACGAGGGCCGTACCGCCGTGGAAGTGATCGCCGGCCACAAGACGTCGTTCGAACCCAACGCCATTCCCGCGGTGATCTTCACCGACCCCGAGATCGCCTGGTGCGGTCTCACTGAAACCGAGGCGAAAGAAAAGGGAATCGACGTCACCGTCGCGAAGTTTCCTTGGGCGGCGTCGGGTCGCGCGCTAACACTGGAGCGTACCGACGGTCTTACCAAACTAGTCGTCGATCCAAAAACCGACCGCATACTGGGTGTCGGTATCGCCGGAGTGGGTGCCGGCGACATGATCGCCGAAGGGGTGTTGGCCATAGAGATGGCCGCCAACGCCACCGACCTCAAGCTCACCATCCACCCCCATCCGACATTGTCCGAAACTGTTATGGAGGCGGCCGAGGTGTACTTCGGTCAGAGCACGCACGTCTACCGCCCGCGCCGCAAATAACGATCCATGAGGACACCTAACCTTGATCCGTCAAAAAAATGACCGTTATGTCACCGGATTCTGTCCGGGGTATTTTTGCTGCTGTATATATAATAGTTAG
>CBDVBX010000179.1:0-7988 GCA_965372335.1 uncultured bacterium
ACCCGGACGGCCACCAGCCGGCACGGCGAACGGGTCACGCTGGTACGCGCCGCCATCAACGGCGAAGAGCTCGGGTGGTTCATGCTGGTCAGCGGTTCGTCGTACATCGTGATCGACGCCAAACAGGTGCCCCGGATCCGGAAACTGTCGAAGCAATCGGAAACCGAGATCCCATACCCCTGCAAATTGCCGGTGACCGTATACCACGCCGGGGCGTTGACGGTCGGACCGCTTACGATCAAGAACCTCGATGTCGTCGCGTTCGACCTATCCGGCGTGTCGCAGGAATTCGACGAGGAAATCGTCGGCATGCTAGGATTCCCCGTTTTTGCTCACGCCGTCGTCAAAATCGAGTACGGGAGCGACGGCAACAACGATCGCGTCTCAATTTTTGCTCCAAACTCGTTCACACTCACCGAAAAGAAATGGCAACCGCTCGGGACCCTCTACTTTCAGCCGGTGATGACCGCTCGCGTGAACCGCACACACACAGCGCCGTTCGTCATCGACACCGGCTACAGCGGCGGCGTGTCATTTTATTCTGTATTCGCCGCCACCCACGACATCCTCGAAGGACGACCGACGTCAGAAAAGCCTTCTTATACGCTATGCGGTGAGACCACCGAATTGGAGAGCACCGTCCGGGTGTTCGAGATCGGAAGCAACACGTACGACCAGCTGGCCGTAACGATATTACAACCCGGTTCGATTGCCGACGTAGCACCAGGCCGATTGGGCGGCATGGTCGGCCGGGAGTTTCTAGTCAATTATGACGTCGTGTTCGACGTGCCAAATCAGCGAATCGCTTTTCTCGAGTGAGGGATACCATGAAGCCCCTGCTATTGACCGTAATACTCATATCGGCCACATCGGGCGTGTCTCCCGATAGGGTATAGGCGGTGGTTGACCGGATTTCTGCTAGTGGTCCAATTGTCTGATCTTGAGAATCAACGCCACGACCAGCAATGTAATAAATAGCGTGGCAAATCCCAACCCGCGCCGGCGAATGAAGTGATCCTTGATCGATTCTTCGGCGAGCACCATGGCCTCGTCCGCTTTTTTGACGCCTTCCGCGGTTTTGAGACCAACCTTTTGGGGATCGAATGTGTGGACCAGTGTCCGTGCTTGGATCAGGCTCTGATGTGCCTCCTGGAGGAGGAACTCGATTTCGACGTCGTCCATACCCTTGTGCTGGACTTCCTCCTGCTTGACAACGGTCGCGTGGTAGATCGTCGTCAATTCCGCCAAGTGCAGCCGAATCGTGTCGGCAACGGCATACCCCACATCGCCCTTCTCGTGGCAATTCAAACACACCGAGTCATCCCCTATACCCACCATGTCATCGAATGTGCGTTGAACCTCGTGGTTGCCGTGGCACTCCTCGCAGGCGACGAGGTCATGTTCCTCAAACGGTTCGGCCATCGACGACGCCTCGAAGTACAGCATATTGTTCACGTGGCACTCGCCACACACCTGGGACAACGAACCGACGCCCGGTGGCGTCGCCCCGTGGTTGCCGTGGCAATCGTTACACGCCGGCGAGCCAGTGTCCTCGTTTTCCAGGAGCGCCACACCGTGTACGCTCTTGGCGTATTTCTCGTACTGATTGGTGGCAATTTCGTACCCAGCCATATAGTCGGAGTCGCTGTGGCATTTCTGGCACGTCGCGGGTACGTTTGACGCATACACGCTCGACCGTGCGTCGCTGGCCGGCAGAATCCCGTGGGCGGAATGGCAGCTGGTGCAAGCGGCCACCTTGCCGTCGCCCTCTCGCAGCTTGATCCCGTGGACGCTGGTATAATATTGGCTCACCTGGTCCGTCGCTATCCGCGGTTGAAATTGGCGCATGAACTCGATCGACGAGTGGCAGCGGCCACAGAATTCGGACATTTCCGCACGCGAAGGCACACCCACAAACCCGGCCGCTGCCGACATGGATACGTCCTCGTCGTCGGACGTGGGGTCCCCTCCGTGACACCCCGAACACGACAGCCCCGCTTGCATGTGCGCGTCGTCGAGGAGGAAATCCTCGGGGAGGTAGTCCTCATCGAGGTGACAGATATAGCACTGGTCCTCCTGCAGAAACCGCAGGTGCGCCGCTTCCACTTCGCGCTCAAGATCTGCCGCTACGCCAAAGGACGTGATCGCGAATTCGGCAACCAGCACGACAACCAGAAGCGACAGGGTCGCCCATATCGAGAGGCCGTATCGATCGAATCTAGTCAAGGTAACCCCAAATCGTCATAACGATAATGAAAACGATTCCGATCACGCCGACGAGCATCATGGGATCGAATTTGTTGTCGGGACGGATCTTCTTTTCCCAGAAAGGGACGAGCATCCACACCAGTCCCATCAAACCGAATCCGACGATCCCCAAAATTTCTCCCTCGATGAACCACACGTGTGCCGGCAGTAGTTTCAAGGTCTGAAACATGAACATGAAATACCACTCCGGCTTGATCCCCTCCGGCGCCGAGGCGAACATGTCCGCCTTTTCCCCGATCTCCCACGGAAAAAACACCGCGAGGTAGAGGAGTATGTTGAGCACAATCAACCAGAGCAGCGCGTCCCGCAACAGAAAGTTCGGGAAGAAGGAAATCATTTTTTTCTTGTCGGGCGGGAGCTTCTCCACGTATTCCGGCGCGTGCATCCCCTGCCGCTGCACGAACAACAGATGCAGCCCGAGCAGTATGGTAAGAATAGCCGGAAGGATCGCGATGTGAATGGCATAAAACCGGGAAAGGGTCGCACCAGTGACGTCTTCGCCGCCGCGCAGGAGGATCTTCAACGGCTCCCCAATGAGCGGGACGGCGCCCGCGATGTCGGTGCCGACCTTAGTCGCAAAATACGCCAGTTCATTCCACGGGAGCAAGTATCCGGTAAACCCGAACCCCATCACCAGCGCGAGTAAAACGAAACCCGTTAGCCACGTCAGCTCGCGCGGCTTCTTGAACGACTTGGTGAAAAACGTGCTGAACATATGGACGAACACAAAGAAGACCATCAAGTTGGCCGACCAGTTGTGAACCGATCGAATCAGCCACCCGAATCTGACTTTGGTGGTAATGAAGCGGACGCTCTCGAAGGCGCTTTCCTGACCCGGAAGGTAGTACATCACCAGCAGAATTCCGGTGACCACCTGCACGATGAACAAAAAGAGCGCTACCCCTCCCATGTAATACCACATGGTGTGACGGTGCACCGGCACCTCTTTGTGCTTCATGAAATCGATCAACGGCGTGACGCTGAAGCGTTCGTCGACCCAACCGTACAATCGCCCGGCAGCGCTTATGTTTGTGCGTTTCGAATCACTCATGCGATTTGAGACACCATGATCTCGTCGCTTATGACGTTGACGGCGTACTCTTCGAGCGGTCTCGGCGGCGGCCCCGAGATGTTCCGTCCCCTGGTATCGTACAAGCCGTTATGGCACGCGCACCAGATCTGCTTGAGGTCGGTGCGATACTGGACGATGCAGTCGAGGTGCGTGCAGGTGGCAGCGAACGCCCGGAAATCGCCTCCGTCGGTGCGGATAAGAATCACCGGCTTGCGCCCAAATTTGACAATTTCGCTCGAGTTCGGGGGAAATTCCGATGCCAAACCCGCCTTGACCGAGCTGACGTTGGCCTCGGGTATCTTTGGAGGCTTGAGAAACGACAAGATGGGATACAACGCGCTGCCCAACCAGCCCAGCAGGCCGCCCGTCATCAGTACGTTGGTGAATTGTCTGCGATTCATCGAATCCTCCGCCCTTGTGTCAATCGATGCTTGTTTTGATGGTCCATATTACCGGTCGGGCTCAGCCTTGTCAAAAGTAAAATCGGATGCCCGAGTGTGTTAACGAATTATGTATGCCAGCCTCATTCTCAGAACGTGGTCGGTGGCGTGGATCCCCGCCCCGCCACCCCCCCTGAGGCGTATATAGATATTCGGTGAAATTGTACACCGTCCGGATGTCGCCCCAAGTCTGAAAGTCATTCCACTCTTGAACCTGGCAGTTACCACCTCGCGTCGCCGCGGCCAGGGTGATACAAAAAACCAGCGCCACTATCCGAACAGGCTTGGATTGTCCCATCAAACTCAAGCCTGGAGGGCCTCCAACACTTTGGCTGGGTGGTCGGCTGCTTTGGGAACCTTCTTCCAGTGCTTGACGACTTTGCCATCGGGACCCACCCACACGGTGGATCTGATGACGCCGGTTGTCTTTTTGCCGTACATCATTTTTTCGCCCCAGGCACCGTATTGGGTCATGACTTTCTTGTCGGGGTCAGATAAAAGCGCAAAAGGCAGCTTGTATTTGTTGGCAAACTTTTGGTGCGACGCCTCGTTGTCCGGCGATATCCCGAGCACAACGGCGTCTTCTTTCTGGATCTTCTTCCACAGGTCCCGAAAACCCTGCGCTTCTTTGGTGCAACCCGGAGTGTCGTCCTTGGGATAGAAGTACACGATCACGTGCATGCCGCGTAGATCTTTGAGCGCGACTTTTTTTCCGTCGCCGTTTTTGAGGGCAAAAAATGGTGCGGCTTTCCCTTCTTCAATGGCCATTCATATCCTCCTCGGTATACCTATGGATGTTTCCTAAAATAGCTCAACAGATCCGCGGCAGTTGTTCGCCGCTGAGCATGTCGATTATACTCGACGTTCCGATCCGCGTCTTTGCTGTAACCAAACCCGGTGTCCCTTCGACGACACGGCCGATGATCGACGCACCAGACCCCAGCGGATGCGCCTGCAATACTTCGACGGCGTCTTCGGCGTCTTCGGCATCGACGAATGTGATGAAGCGTCCCTCGTTGGCCACGTAGATCGGATCGAGCCCCAGGATCTCGCACGCGCCGCGGACGTCCTCGCGAACCGGGATCGCCAATTCTTCAACATCGATTTGAGACCCGCTGCCTTCGGCGATCTCTACCAGAGCGCTCGCCAGCCCCCCGCGGGTGAGGTCGCGCATGCACTTGACATACACGGAAGAGTTGAGGAGCTTAGCAACGATGTCGGCCAACGACGCCGAATCGCTTTCGATGTCGTGTTCGAACTGGAGGCCCTCTCGAACAGACATAATCGCCATGCCGTGTCGTCCGATGTCACCGCTGATGATGACCGCATCGCCCGGCGTTACTTGGTCGGGTCTTAGTGGCCTCGGTGTCTCGACGAGACCGACGCCGGAAGTATTGATGAAGATCTGATCGCCCTTGCCGCGATCGACGACCTTGGTGTCGCCGGTAACAATGGCGACGTCGGCCGCCTTTGCCGCATCCTGCATCGAACGCACCACCCGCCACAATGTCTCCATGGGGAGTCCTTCTTCGAGCACCAGACCCACCGACAGAAACATCGGCCGTGCCCCGCACATCGCCAGATCGTTGACCGTACCGTGGACGGCCAGCGATCCGATGTCGCCGCCGGGGAAAAAAAGTGGTTTGACTACGTAGGAGTCGGTGGTCAACGCAATTTTGCAGTTGCCAAACTGAAACACGGCGCCGTCGTGACGCGCCTCAAGCATGGCGTTGTTGAAAGTGGGTACAAAGATTTTCTCGATCAATGAGTGGGTGAGCTTGCCGCCGCCCCCGTGTGCGAGCAGGATGTGTGGATAATCGGAGATCGGAATGGGACACGACAACGTGATGTCATCTGGTTGTTGGGCCCCGTCGTCAGATCCGCCTGTTGGTTTCTTCGGCTTGGAAGACAGGTTCACCCCTCCCTTCGAGCAAGACGGCGGTAACGGTAGTACGCCGCGCACGCGCCCTCGGACGAGACCATCGTGGCACCCAGCGGATGCTCCGGCGTGCACTTCGTCCCGAACGCCGCACACTGGTGGGGCTTCTTGAACCCCTGCAGGATGATGCCGCTGATGCAATCCGCCGGTTCGTCGACAGAGATGTCGCCGACTTCGAACTTCTTCTCCGCATCAAATGCTTCGAACGCTCGGCGGAGTCCCAAGCCACTTTGCCGGATCCCGCCGATTCCACGCCACTTGCGGTCGACAATCTCGAACACTTCGGCGATTATGCTCTGCGCGCCTTTGTTACCGTCGCGCTGGACCGATCGGGTGAGCTGGTTTTCCACCTCGTGGCGGCCCTCCTCCAGCTGCCGGATACACATGTCGATGCCCTGCAGAATGTCCAACGGTTCGAACCCGGTCACCACGATCGGCACCTGGTACTTCTCTGCCAAAGGCGGATACTCGCGCCACCCCATCACGGTACACACGTGCCCCGCGGCGAGAAAGCCCTGTACCTGGTTGGACTTCGACGACAGTATCGCTTCCATCGCCGGCGGAACCAGGACGTGCGATACCAACTCGGAGAAATTCGTTACGCCGCGCTGCTTGGCCTGGTAGACGGCCATCGCATTGGCTGGCGCGGTGGTCTCAAAACCCACCGCGAAAAACACGACTTCTTTGCCGGGGTCGTCGAGAGCGATTTCGAGTGCATCCATCGGCGAGTAGACGATCCGAACGTCGCCGCCGGCCGCCTTGACGCGCTGCAGATCGGTGTGCGTACCCGGCACGCGGAGCATGTCACCGAACGAGCACAAGACGACATTTGGACGCGACGCGATCTCGCACGCCTTGTCGATCAGCTCGGCCGGCGTCACGCAGACGGGACACCCCGGTCCGTGGACCAAGGTAATTTCTTTCGGCAGCATTTCGTCGAGCCCGTACCGAATGATGGCGTGTGTCTGCCCGCCGCAAATCTCCATGATCGTCCACGGTCGTGTGGTGTTTCGGCGGACGCAATCGGCCAGTTTTCTGGCCGCATCGGCGTCGCGATATTCGTCGAGATATTTCATGAGACGTCTTCCGTCGGCTCCCCGTCTTCGAGTTCTCCCAACTCCCCCATTTCCTCGAGGTACTGAAACACCCGATCGGCCTCTCGCTCGTCGATCGTGTTCAATGCAAATCCTACGTGCACCAATACGTAGTCGCCCACTTCGGCGTCCGGCACAAAGGAAAGGTTGATGTCTTTTCTGATGCCGCCAAAGTCCACGGTGCCCATCCTCAGCAACGGATTCTCATCCTTGATGCTAACCACTTTGCCCGGAACCGCTAGACACATCGTCGTTATCTCCGTTCTTTTTGGTGCAAAGCCGCCGCGGCGGCGAGTTGTCCCAGAGCGATGCCGCCGTCGTTGGGCGGAATTCGCTGGTGCCAGTAAGGCTTGAAATCCGTCGCTTCCAACCGGGCGACGGTTCTTTCCGTGAGATACTTGTTTTGAAAACACCCGCCGGTGAGAAGTACCCGCTTCTCGCCCACCATGAGAGCGACAGCGACGATCGCTTCGGCCAGCGAGTTGTGAAACTTGGTGGCGATGATCCCCGTGTCCACCCCGCTCTCCACGTCCGCCATTATACCACGAATGAGCGAGCGTACGTCGACCACCGCCGGTTCACCTCGCGGCCGCTGAACCTCGACTGGATAGGATTCGCCGACGGACAGTCCGTGGGTGGCGAATTCCAGCTCCATGGCCGCCTGGCCCTCGTAACGGGTTTTTTGCCGTAGGTCTACGAGCGAAGCCACCGCGTCGAACAGGCGGCCGGCGCTGGAAGTGACCGGCGAGTTCACCTCGCCGCGCAGCATGCCGGCAATGAGCGTGAGTTCTCGATCGCTAAACGCTCGCACCGGTGCCAGGCGCTCCCATGTGAATGCATCCTCTCCAAAGAGTTGGTAGAGTAATCCCACGGCGGAGCGGCGTGGTTCCTTGACAGCCTCCTCGCCGCCGGGCAGCGGAAACGTGTTCAGGTGCGCTACCCGTTCGAACTCGCCGCCTTCGACCCGTAAGAATTCGCCTCCCCACACGGTCGCGTCGGTGCCGTAGCCGGTTCCGTCCCACGAAACACCCAGTACGGGGCCATCCAATTCGTTTTCAACCATACACGCCCGCACGTGGGCGTAGTGGTGCTGAACCTTGACGACCGGCAGCGCGGTGTTCGCAGGGGCCGCGTGATCTCCTCCGTGGGGGTGTGCTCGTTCGGCACCGGCCGGT
>CBDVBX010000180.1:0-7965 GCA_965372335.1 uncultured bacterium
GAGCTATCCGGGCTGTCGCCGGACAGCTTGACGCAGAGCGCCGCTTCGCAGTTCGAGGACACGCCCCGCGTACGGCTCGGCGGAGACCTCAGGATTGAGTACCGCGATATCTCGTTTTGGGCAGAGGTCATTTCCGTCCAGTACGACGACGGGATTCCCGATGTGAACGTAGACCAGGCGTTCTGGTATGCGACACTGGGGAATAAGTTTTTCGACCGCTTGTTCATATTCGGCACGTACTGGGATACAGAAATTAACCAGGCCCAGTGGACGGAGGACAGGGGCTGGGAATCGGCGAATGTCAAAATTAAGATTCCGGGAGTCGGCGCCGCTTACTACATGCACGACGATACGATCACGCTTAAAGCGGGGGTCGCGTGGGTTCGCATAGATATTGATTATCCCATCCCCCACCCAGAGCGGAAGTTCAACCATTACTCGCTTGCCATATCGGTCATGTTCTAACCGGGGATAGAAGTGAGAATTCTGATTACTGGCATTCTTTGCGTTTTGTTCGCCGCACCCGCCACGTCGGCCGAGGTGGCGGTTATCGCCCATCCGTCGGTGCCGGCCAGCGAGATCTCCAAGTCACATCTGCTCGACATCTTTACCGGCGACGTCAAAGAATGGAAAAACGGAGAACCGGTGGTGATCGTGGATCTAAAGCCGCGCAGCGATGTAAAAGAGGCATTCTACGACTACCTGGGAAAGTCGTCCTCGCGTATGAAATCGATCTGGATGAGAAACATGCTCACCGGCGAGGGGTCGCCCCCGGAGTCGCTGGAGAGCCAGGCGGAGATCCTGGAGCGGGTGACCAACACGCCGGGCGCGATCGGCTACGTCAACCGCGAATTGGTAACCGGTGGCGTGATCACACTGAGGATTATCCCGTACGGGAAAAGCGAGTGACGGCCCATCGAGGGCACTTGATGTTGACCAATATCGGCAGTCGTCGAGGGGCGGTTCGGTTGTTGGACGCCCCCACTTTTTTGTAGACGCGTGAAACGATTCAAAGATCGCAGACTTGCCACCAAGGGTGCAATTTTCATCGGCGTGATTCTTTTCCTCATGGCCGCAGCCAACGGTGCGCTCATATACCGGATGAACGTTCTCCGCGAGGCAATCGACACGGTGACTTCGAGGTGGCTGCCCAGCGCCGTCGCCGTCGGAAACATCGACTCATATACTTCTGATTTGAGAATCACGCAGCTCCAGCACGCTTTCGCGCCGGAAGACTCCGTCAAACGGCGGCTCGAGCTGGTGATGGACGGACTGATTGAGAAGATCCAAAAAAACCATGACGATTTCGACCGGCTGGCAAAGACCGCGGAACAGAGCGAACTGCAAGCGACCTTCAACGAACTGTGGGACGAGTACCTCGATCTCTTCGGTCAGATCACGGTGCTGTCGCGGCAGAACCGGTACGAGGAAGCCGTCGCACTGCTGAATGGCGAAGCGGGCGATGTGTTCTCGGAGTTGGGCAATGTGCTCGAACAATTGGTCCACCTAAACGAGCAGGCTTCTTTCGATGCGGCGTGGCGGGCCGATGAAACGTACCAGAGGGCCCGTCGTTTGAGTGTTGTCACACTGGTTGTCGCGCTCGTGGTGGCGCTGGTGTTTGCCACGGTGTTGTTACGACTCATCACTAGGGCCTTAGGTCAATTGGCGAACGCCGCGGACAACATCGCGCGAGCGGCCATAAGCGGCCAAGAGAGCGCTATCGACGTCCAAATCGACGTTATCGCCGACGACGAAATCGGAGATCTGTCGCGCTCGTTCAATCGAATGACACTCGCGCTGCGCGAGGCGTGGGCCAAGATCGAAACCCAACGGCGCAAATTGGAATCGGCCAATGTCGAACTGGGTTTCAAGAACAGGGACCTCGAAGACGCGATGAAACAATTGCGGGACGCGCAGCAACAACTGGTCATGCGTGAAAAGATGGCATCGCTGGGCAATCTGGTAGCCGGCGTGGCGCACGAGATCAACAACCCCGTCGGCGCCGTCAAGAGTGCCGCCGACACCTCGGAGCGTTCGATCGAAATGGTATGCAACTCTTTGGAAAACAGCGCTGACTTGAACGAACTCAAGGAAAACAAGCGGTTTCAGACCGCGATCCAAATACTCAAGAACAATACCGCCGTCACAGTGACGGCCAGCGAGCGAATCGCCGAGATCGTCCGCAGCCTCAGGAATTTTGCGCGGCTGGACGAGGCCGAGTTCCAGAAGGCCGACATCCACGACGGACTGGACAGCACGCTCATACTTCTGCGCCACCAGCTCAAAAACCACGTCGAGGTCAACAAACAGTACGGCGACCTGCCCCAAATCCAGTGCTACCCAAATCAACTCAACCAGGTTTTCATGAATGTGCTGTCAAACGCCGAACAGGCGATCGCGGGTGAAGGCCAAATCACGATCGAGACGGCACGGGAAGGCGACGCGGTCGTCGTCCGCATACGCGATACAGGCAGGGGTATCGCGCAAGACGACGTGGGGCATATATTCGATCCCGGATTTACCACCAAGGGTGTAGGCGTCGGTACGGGGTTGGGTCTCTCGATCAGCTACAACATCATCCAAAAACACCACGGCCGCATCACAGCCGACAGCGGCCAGGGCAGAGGCACTACCATCACCATCACATTACCCATCGAACAACACACCGAATCTACTTGAGAAGGCAGAGGGTCTCATGGTTTCGCGGGTGTTCTGTCGAAGATTGCGATGAAGTCCTGTATCAGATCATTCGGCACCGTGACGGCCAGGTTGTAGTGTTGGATATTCCACTTGCCCGCGGTGTCGCGTGTGAGAACACCGGAGCCCCTGCACACCCCCATCCACGTCTTTAGTAATTCTTCGAACCAGGCGAATTGGCCGTCGCTCGAGACATAGATCGTTCGATTGTACGGCTCGAACGACCACGCCGATTCGCGTTCGAAGTGCTTCTTCCCCCACGCCATGAAATCCGCCCTGGTCCACCGCTCGGTGGCGTCGGTGCCCAGGTAAATAGCGTCGTCGGCCATGCTGCCGAAGAACACGTCTTCATCGGCGGTTGCGGCGGCGTGGTGCCACGCGTCGAGTAACTCGCCGATGTCCTGTACCGGATCGTCGGCCGTTTGGGCCGCGGCACCGCCGGCGGCCAGCACGACGAACGCCGCCGTTAGTAGTCTTCTCATTCAAATCTCCCGTTGTTCGTGGTTATTCTGATGCGCCGTTTTCCGGCTCGGTCGTTCTCAGCATGTCGGCGATTCGGCCGATCTCTTGGCCCATCGCCACAGCGTTGAGCCACTGCAGTGGGATACCCGATTCGCCGTAGTACGCGCCAGCCAGCTGCCCGCACACGGCGGCCGTCGTGTCGGCATCGTCCCCCAGGTTGACCGCTTTGAGCACCGCCTCTTCGTACGAGTCCGAATGCAAGAAACACCACAGCGCGGCCGCCAAGGATTCGACAACGTAGCCCGACCCTTTGATCTCGGCTTCTTTTTTGTGTCGATACACGCCGTGTGCGACAAGCTCGATGCTCTCGACCAGCGTTCCCTGAGGCTGTTTGCGGTAGTAGTGCCCGAACAAGATCTGTCCTTTCTCGTCCCCGCCGAGTGCAGACGCCATCATGGCACCGAACAGCCGGCAAGCGTCCAGGCACTCGCGGGCACCGTGCGTGGTCCGCGAGCTATCCGCCGAGTAGTGAATCACCCGTTCGAGCTCCGGATGGTAGAACATCGGCACCGGCGCCAACCGCATGATACACCCGTTGCCCGCCGTCATGGGGTCTTCGGAACCGCTGTAGGGGTCCTTCGTTATTATGTAAGACCTAATCGCCTTCGCGCACGTCAAACCGATGGCGAAACAGTCGCCGACGCTGCTCATGTACCCTTCGGTCATCCACAACGCGTACTTGTCCATCTGGTCCCGTGGATCGAAACGGCCCTGGTCGAGCAGGCTCTTGGCCAGGCACAACGCCATCGACGCGTCGTCCGTCCACTCCCCCGCGCCAAGCCCCCACACACCGCCACCGGTCATGCCGGTGATCGGCGGAAACGATCCCCTACCCCGCCCCTCGACGGATGCACCCAGCGCGTCGCCGCACGCCAGCCCCAGCAGGCACCCCCGAAAACGGTCCCTCCCGGTGATATTGGTCACTTGAATCTCCCCTTTCCGCGCGCCAGCAACACGGCGTGGCCGGCTTACGTCAGCCTGCGCCGGCTTACGCAGGCTTACCGAATGTATCCGAGACTGCGGAGTTTTCGCAGCAGTTCCTCGTCCATCTCGACGCTGGTCTCCTCGTATTTGCGCGTGCTGAAGTGGGTGGTCATGAGGCCGAGTAGCTCGAGCGCGCGCGGGTCGGACGAATCGAAGATATTTTGTTTCTCGTTGGGATCTTTCGTCAAGTCGTACATGTAGGTGCCGGGGTGGACATTGACAACTTCGGCGTGGGTTCCCCGGCTGGCCGGCGGTATGGCGTTGCTGTCCGCCTCCTCGATGAACACCAGTTTTAAACCGTCTTTGATCACGCCACGTTGGCGCCACGGCGGCGGCCGGTCTCGTTCGATGAATATGGGACGGCCCGGCGTCTCACTGTTCGACGTCGCCCCGGCCAACAGGTCTCTGCCGGGGAGTCCTTCGGGTGCCTCGATGCCCAACATCGCCAGTATTGTGGGAAGCATATCGATTTGTTCGTTAATCGACTCATCGACCCGTGGCTCCAAAAACGGCGCCTTGATGACCAGGGGGACGCGCATCACTTCCTCGTACAGCGTGTAGTGAAATATGCCGCCGTGCTCTTTGAATTCCTCGCCGTGGTCGGATGTGAACACAATGATGGTGTTGTCCTTGTCGGGGAGCTTTTTCAAAAGCCGCGAAATATGATGATCGGTATAGGCGATCTCTTGATCGTAGCGGTCGATGTCGGTATCCCCGAACGAAGCATACGGGGGGTGGGACAGGTACTCGAAATGCGGATCGAAATAGTGCACCCACAGAAAGTAGGGCGCCTCCGCTCCCTTCACCCCGACGATCGCCAGGTCGGTCAGCTCGCGCGCGGTGGCCACTTCGTGCGGGGGGCCGATGTTGAGCACGCTGTAGTCGTAGCTGGCGAACCCTTCGGCAATTCCGTAGGTGGGTGTGAGCATCACATGGCTGACAAAACCTTGTGTGTCGTAACCGTTGCGCCGGAGTATCGCGGCGAGCGTCGGCATCTTGTAGTCCAGCGACCAATGAAAATCGGTGGCGCCGTGGTCCTTGGGGTGCTGGCCGGTAAAAATGGTCGCGATCGACGGCAGCGTCCAACCGGACTGGCTGTAACCGTTGGGGAATACAACGCCCTCGGCGGCGAGTTGGTCGATGGTGGGACTGGTGTCACGCGCATGTCCGCCAAAACCGATCCGGTCGGGGCGAAGCGTGTCCACCGTAATCAAGACGAGGTTGTACGGCTTTTGCTCGCGCGAACACGAGGTTATCAATAGGACCGCCGCCGCGACGATCGCGGCGCATAACAGTGGCGTTTTGTGACTCGGTCTCATCCAGTCGCTCAGCTCAGCTCCCGCCGGACCTTGGGGAGTTTTCGAAAGTAGAATTTTTTGCCGTCGTAGGCCAGTTCGACGATCTTCTCGTCGGCGAGCATCTTTTCGACAAGAGACCAATCGGCGTTCGCCCGTGCCAGTAGTTCTCGTACGGCCGACTCATGCATGGGGTGCACGGCGGCCACACCCAATATGTCCTGCTCGACATTGCCGGAATACCCGAACGATCCGCTCTCCATCCCCAGCAGGCACTCGACGTTTTCGACTCGATCTACAAAGATCTGGTACGCGCGGTTTATCACGTCCTCGTCGGGAGGGCGGACCCAATCCTCTGAGGGCGGCCGCGTTGGGATAGAGATGTACGCGACTTCGGGGCGAAGTTTGGCGATGAAGTCCGCGGTGGCGGTGACGTCGTCTTCGCCGTCGTTCGTCCCGTGGACCAGAAGCGTTTCTGTTAATAAGCGGCCATCGTACATCTTCGAAAATGTCAGCATCCCCTCGAGTATGGAGTCGAGATCCAGCCGGCCGTGCGGCCGGTCAACCCGCCGCCACGCCCCCTCGCGCACGGCGTCGACTTTGAGGGACACCAGGTCGGCCCGGACCAGCTCGTGCTGTACGTCGGGGTCGTCTATGATAGACCCATTGGTAATTACGGCGATGTCGATCTTCAATACCCGGAGCATGTCGATCTCCCGGCCCAGGTTGACATCCAGCGTCGCCTCTCCGTCGGGGACGAACGAGAGGTAGTCGATTCGCTCGCCGGCAGCCAGCGTCTTTTTGACCTTGTCTTGCACGACGTCGAACACCTCTTCTGGTTCGTACAGAAACTGCCTGCGGATCTGCATCAAATTCGTTCTTCCCACCTGACAGTACACGCACCCGTAGCTGCACGTCTTCGCGGGGACGTTGTTGATGCCCAAACTCTGACCCAGCCGCCTCGACGGCACCGGTCCAAACGCTTCCATGAATGTGTGCTCCTTGTTGTTTTTCGGACGAGACCTATATTCAAATTACAATATACGGTGCCCGGGGATCAAGCGTAGCAGGCGTTATTTCGTGCCGGGGTGCCATTTTTCGAGGACGGTCCCGACCTGTGAGTCCTTCTGGCTCGTGTTCCAGCCCAGTGCTGCCGCGGCGAGGTCGGCCGCCCGTTCGATCACGTGCCGGTCGGGCGGGTTCAGCACCAACAACGGCAACCGCCGGCGCAGCAAATCCTCCAATGTAACCACCATCTCGTTCGCCGCCGCGTGTACGATCTCCGCGCATACAAACGGAAGGCCGGGAACCACCGGCTCCGCCAGTTCGGGACGGACGCGCGCCAGGGCAATGACCTTGTGCGAGTGGACGCCGTAGCGACGAACGACCGCCTCGATCGAGTCGTGAGCGAGCCCCGCCTCTCTTCCGTCGCTCACCGCCGTTCTACGCCACGAATCCCACGTTTCACTCGGACACCACGGAAGCGGGCGTTCGCCGGTTGGGTCGGTGTCTGTGAGGGGGCGTTTCAGTACTCGGAAAACCTCGGCGACGATTTTGGAGGCATCGGCGCGTGCCGACGTGAACTTGCCGCCCGTAGACACCAATAGCCCTTGGCGGGGGGTGTCGAGCGTCCACTCTCGCGATAGCCAATCGGCCGACTTGCCCGACACGTCGTGGAGTGCGCGTACGCCGGCAAATCTTCCCAGGATCGAAGAACGGTCCCACGCCAGATTTGGCAGAACGCGCCCGGCCTCCTCCAGCAGGTAGTCGACTTCCCCATCGTCGACATCGGCGAGAGACGGATCGCCCGTGAAATCGGTGTCGGTGGTCCCCAGGAGTGTTCGCCGGTACCAGGGGATGACAAAGAATACGCGGCGATCGCGCCGTGCGAACACCAACATCGCGTCGGTGCTGGGCAGCGGCGGCATCACTAGATGAACGCCTTTGACCAGACGCGTGGGCCTCGCGGCGGCCGCCCCGTCCATCACCGACGGCGCCCATGGGCCGGCGGCGTTTACCACCACGCCGGCCCGAATCTCCAGATCGGCGCCGCCGATCCGATCGGTGGCCTCTACACCGGTGATTCGGTCGCCGTCGAGCAGCAGCCGCTTCGCGGCGACGTAGTTTGCCGCCACCACCCCCGCTTGGGCGGCGCCGTCCACTACTTCCAGCGTGAAGCGGGCATCGTCGGTGACGCAGTCGCCGTAGGTAAACGCCCCTTTGAGTCCTTCGCGGGCGAGAAACGGGTACCTGGCAGCGGTTTCTCGAGAATCGAGGTAGTCGTGCGGGGAGACCGGCTGGCCCCCGCCCGCAATGGCGTCGTACAGCGTCAAACCCGCCTTGAGCCACCATCGACCCACGCGGTCGCCGTCGTACAGGGGCACGGCGAAACGCAACGGGGACACGCGGTGCGGCGCAAGGCGGTACAGTCGCTTGCGCTCGTCCAGCGACTTGCGCACCAATGCCC
>CBDVBX010000181.1:0-7880 GCA_965372335.1 uncultured bacterium
GGGGACTAAATAACGTTTCCGGCGGGGACTATGCATTCATTGGCGGCGGTGAGACAAACGTTGCCTCCGGCGTATGGGCTACCGTCAGCGGCGGCCAAATGAACAACGCTGGCGGCCAGAATGCTGCGGTCGGCGGTGGTTCGGGCAACTCTGCCGCGCTGGGGTTTGCCGTGGTCGGAGGCGGCAGCGACAACCAGGCCACCGCGGAGGCTGCCTTTGTGGGTGGGGGAGACGAGAATGTCGCCTCCGGCAACAAGGCTTCGGTCGTCGGCGGGCACTTGAACACGGCCTCGGGGTGGTACGCCGCGGTCGGAGGCGGTATTTCCAACCTGGCGACAGGTCTGGGCGCGGCGGTGGCCGGAGGCGGGCAGAATGCTGCGGAGGGAGACTTCAGTTTTGCGGCCGGATACCGCGCCAAGATAAACCCCATTCATCACGGCGCAATCCTACTGTCTGACAGCGTTGACTTTGACTTCAATTCGGCGGCGGCACGAGAGTTTGCCGTGCGCGCCACCGGCGGCGTGCGCCTGATCACGGGTATCGACGGCACCGGCACGCCCAACGCGGGGGTGACACTGGCGGCGGGCAGCGGCACGTGGGGAACGTTGAGCGATCGGGACGCCAAGGAGAACTTCCAGCCCGTCGATAGCGACAACGTACTAGAGCTTGTCTCCGAGCTGGAGATCACCACGTGGAACTACAAAGCCCAAGAATCGTCGACACGCCACATGGGTCCGATGGCGCAAGACTTCTACGCGGCGTTCGAATTGGGCGGCGACGAAAAACGCATCACCACGGTGGATGCCGACGGTGTGTCATTGGCCGCCATCCAGGCGCTCAACCAGAAGCTCAATCGGGCGCTGACAAGGAAAGACGCGCAGATCGCTGAACTGGAAAAACGAATAACACGGCTAGAGTCGCTGGTGCTGCGGGTCAGCGAGGCAAAATAAAAACTTGCCCGGCGATGTTGTGCAAGAAACGCCCTCCGGCATTTGTGCCGGAGGGCGTTTCGGTCATTATACTGCCCATCCATTTTCGCGAGCCGTATCAGCGCAACAGAACCATTTTCTTGGTGGCGACGTCGCGGCCGGCGGTGATCTTGTAAAAGTAAATCCCCGACGAAACGCCCTGTCCGCTGTTGTTGGTGCCGTTCCAGGTCACCGCGTGGATGCCCGGCGCGTACGCCTTGTCGGCCAGCGTGGCCACCAGCCTTCCGGCGACGTCGTACACTCGTAATGTCACCGAAGTTGCCGCGGGCACCGAAAAGCGAATGGTCGTGTGCGGGTTGAACGGATTGGGATAGTTCTGTCCGAGCGCGAACGGCGGTCCGTGCGGCGCCGCAGCCACACCGGTGGGCGGCGAATACGGCTCGCCGAAGAAGTTGTCCAGTATAAATTGGACGTTGTCGCGCAAGTTGTTGTGGTTGTACCGGTACGGCCGGCCGCTGATAAACACCAACTGGCCGCCGTCGTCGCGGTCGGTGCCGCCGCCTACGGGTTTGCGCCACGCGCCGAGGCCACGGTGCGTGGAGAAAGTCGTTGTCTCCTTGAACAACAGGGTGGTCTCACTTGTGGCCAGCGACGTGTCGAAAACGGCGCAATAGCTCTGCGTCCCGATACGCGACATGTTGGTAAGTCCGGAATAGGTCGATACGCAGTTGTTGAGCGTAGCGGTCGCCGATTCCCGCCACGTGACGCCTAGATACTCGCGCAACGGCTCGGTGAGGAAGGTCTGCCCGTAGCGACTCATGAGTAAGACGTTTCCACCGGCCTCGAGATACGGTAGAATCGCGGTGTCGTACCACCCGCCGATGTCACCGTTGTAGTTGTTACCCACCCACACGACGGCTGAATACTGTTTGAGTATATCGCCGGGGACCGCTCCGTGGCCCAAAGGAGCGGGCACGTTGGCCGGATACCCGGACCCGGTTTCGGCGAAAAAGTCCCAGAAATCGATATCATGGGTACCCCAGAAGACGCTGTCCTCGTAGGCGGTCCAGATCTCGCTGCCGTAAACGTTGAAGTCCACACCGTTGACCACCAGAATGCCCTGATCGAATGTGGGATCGACGATCGACTGTTCGATCGTCCGCAGTATCCACTCTTCTGGGTCCAGTTGAACGACTGTGGGTTCTGCCGGAAGTGACAGTGTAAACTGCTGTGCGGCCAGGCTGTCCCACACGACAAACGTCGTGTCGCCAAGCGCGGTGGTGACCGCGATGTCGATCGGCATGGTAAAAATGTAATGGGTCTGCGTCTGATCGATCGTGAGGTCGAGGTCCCACGAGCCGCCGTTCTGCGTGGTGGTCCAGCTGTACGCGTAGCTGGGGTAGTATTCTTCGTAGATCCACTGGTGGAAGAAAAAGTCGAGGTCTATCCCGGATACATCTTCTGCCAAATCGCGGAACTCTTCGGTGGTCGCGGTGCCGTACTGATAGCGGGGATCGGCGTAGTAGGCCTGCATGATGTCAAAGAACGTCGTGTCACCCACCACGTGCCGGAGCATGTGGGGCACCCACGAACCCTTGTTATAAGAAAGACCGGAGTGAAAGATGCGGCTGGTATTGCTGGTGTCGGGAACGTAGATCGTCCCGCCGCCGAAGTACTTTGCCGCCGACATGTCCTGGTGATATTGAGCCTTGCCGTACGCCATCTCCGACCACAACGCTTCGGAGTAGGTGGCACATCCCTCGTTCAGCCATATGTGGTGAAAGTCGTCGCACGTGATCAGGTCGCCCCACCACATGTGCGCCAGCTCGTGGACGATCAGGTACTCTCCCCATCCGCCGAGGCTGGTAATCGTCTGGTGCTCCATTCCGCCGCCCCACAGGAATTCCGCATGACCGTATTTCTCTTCTAAAAAAGGATACTCGCCGAACAACGGGACAAACACTTCGATCATGGGTACGACCAGCGCATAGGTCGCTTGGACGGAGGTGTAGTGGTCGGGGAATACGTAGTACTGCACCTCCATCGAATCGGTCGGAGAATAGTTGTACCAGTGGGAAAATGTCGTGTAGGGGTGAATTGCCACCGATACGAGATACGTGGTGATGGGATATTGTTCGTGCCACCAGTAGGTGTCCGTCGCTCCGTTGTTGGTGACACTTCGGAGCGTTCCGTTGGACGCGACGATCAGTCCGGCCGGGATGGTGATGCGCACATCGACGGAATCAGACTTGTCGGCGGGGATGTCCTTGCACGGCCACCAGCTGCGCGCACCGAACGGCTCGCTCAGGCTCCATATCATCGGTTGGCTGTTGTAAGTGTCGAAGCCAAATGCCCCTGCCGAGGCGCTGGGCGTGCCGCTGTAGTCGACCGCGATGGTGAATGACTCGCCCTGATTGTAGGATCTGTCGAGCGTGACCGACACAATATCGTTCGAATGCGTAAAGCTCAAGGGCCCGCCCGAACCGGTTACCTGGCTCACCGTCATGTTGTTGAGCAGGTTGACGTCGACTTGCGACAACGTGGCCGACACCACCTCCGCCGTCATGGTCACCGTACCGGATACCGTCGACGTTGTCGGATCCATATCGAGATCGAGGTCGTAATAGACGACGTCGTAGTCGGATTGGTTCAGCGTCTGCACGGCATCGAGACCCCGGAACCGAGCGAGACGTTCGGCTTTGGACTCGGCCAGCTCCTTGTGGAGTTGGCGGACCTCATCGGGTGTGCGGGACTCGACTATCGGGCGCTCCTGGGCGATCAGCGTACCGGGGATTGCAGCAACGGCCACCAATACGGCCAAAAACGTGAAAATTGTGCGCTTGAACATGAAACCTCCAGTTATGCAACGAGTTCTGACTATGTAATTATAACATACCAAGATGTCTCACGAAATCAGAAAGGCGACGGGTGCTAACATCCCTTGTGATTTGCAGTTACGTGCTTTGATTTAATTTGAACGATCCAACCGCTTACGCTATCCTAGGGGATCCCTGCGTTTAGCTTAGAAATGATCAATAAATCAATAACATCCGGTAAGTTAACTACTTAGTGAATTTCCGACACGACGGAACCACGTCACGGCAAGAGGAGAAAGCTGTGAAATTGTTCGATATGTTGAAGGCCGTTGTCCTGGCGATCTTCTTCACGGTGGGGGTAGTCACCATGAGTCAGATACCCGGCGAAGCGCGCGACGCCCGCGGAGCGGAAGGTAGCAGTGCCGACAAACCGAGTTGGATCGAAGGCACCAACAAGAAACTAGAAGGAGAACTGGCCGGTAGGTACGGCGAAGAGCAGCGCGATCGGGCCGGGCGGGGCCTGGAACAGGTGTCCAGCCTGTGGCGGGTTGAAGATGGAGATGCCGCCGCATACGAGGCGTTTGTCCTGGAGAACTTTGCAGGCGATCAGGCGACCCTCGATGAGACGTTCGAACGATTCGAACGAAATCTCGAGATCCTCAACGGTCACATGCACGAAATACACCTCGTATTCCGGGAACGGTCCGACTTGGACATCGGCAGGATCTACCCATTCGACGACGTCTTCGCCGCGTACGCACCGTCGGCACACGTTGACGACGATTTCTTCAAGAATAAGCTGGCGTTTGTGGTGCTTTTGAATTTCCCGCTGACCACGCTGGACGAGAGGCTGGCGGCGGGTGAGTCGTGGTCGCGGAGACAATGGGCGGAGGCGCGATTGGCGCAGAGATTCAGCCGGCGCGTTCCGGCCGAGGTCAATCAGGAGATCGGTCGCGCCAATGCGTTGGCCGGTCGGTACATCGCGGAGTATAACATCTGGATGTACCACCTGGTGAACGACCAAGGCGAGCGGTTGTTTCCGTCGGGCATGAGGTTATTATCGCATTGGAATCTACGCGACGAAATCAAAGCGCAATATCAGGTCGCCGAAGGTGCTCTGGAGCGCCAGCGCATGATCCAAAGAGTAATGGAACGAATCGTCACACAGACAATTCCTGCGGTGGTCGTCGACAACCCGTATGTGGATTGGAACCCGTACACGAACGACGTGTCGAAAGCCACATCGAGCGACACCGACGCCCGCCCGACGGCCGGCCTGGAGATCACCAACTCTCCCGAACCCGATACGCGTTACGAGGTACTGCTGGCGACCTATCACGCCGCCCGCATGGTCGATCCGTATTCGCCCGCCGCGCCCACTCACATCGCGCGCCGCTTCGACGAGGACCGAGAGATACCCGAAGAGCGCGTCGGGGAGATGTTTCAGCAGATGTTGACGTCACCATTATTGCTCCAGACCGGCGAGTTGATCTCGAAACGGTTGGGACGGCCATTGGAGCCGTTCGACATTTGGTACAACGGGTTCCGGCCCCAGGGCCGTTACACGGCCGCCGAGTTGGACGTCATTTGCAAAGAGCGTTACCCCGGCCCGGGCGCGTACGAAGCGGACATTCCACGCTTGCTGGTAGAACTGGATTTTCCGCAGGACCGAGCGGACTACCTGGCAGCGAACATCGTGGTCGACCCGGCACGGGGGTCGGGCCACGCCTGGGGCGCGGAGATGCGCACGGAAAAATCGCATCTGAGGACGCGTGTGGGAAAAGACGGTATGGACTACAAAGGATTCAACATTGCCGTCCACGAGATGGGACACAATGTCGAACAGGTATTGACACTCAACGACATGGACCACTGGCTGCTCCGCGGCGTGCCCAACACGGCGTTCACAGAGGCGCTCGCCTTCGTGTTTCAAGCGCGCGACTTGGAACTTCTGGGTCTGGCGGCGGCGGATGAAAAGACAGAGGCACTGAGAACACTGGACGACTACTGGGGAGCGTGCGAAATCGCCGCTGTGGCACTGGTGGATATGGCGGTTTGGCACTGGATGTACGATCATCCCGACGCGACACCCGCCGAACTGAAGGAGGCGACGATTGGCATCTCGAAATCGATTTGGAATAAGTACTACGCTCCCGTTTTTGGTCAAAAAGACGTCGTCCTGCTCGGCGTCTATTCGCACATGATTCATTCGTGGTTGTATCTGCCGGACTACCCGATCGGCCACCTCATCGCATTCCAGGTGGAAGAGCAGATGAAGAAGGAGGGTAAGATAGGACCGGAGTTCGAAAGGATGGTTGCCATGGGCAACGTGGCGCCGGACCTGTGGATGGAAAACGCGACCGGCTCGCCGGTGGAGGCAGACGCATTGTTGAGCGCCACCAAACGGGCGCTCGAGGCGGTGTCGAAGTAATGACCCAGGAGGAGAGAGCTATCAATACATCAAGGATTTCGAAGATGCGTGTAGATCGAGCGGCTGGCTGGTTGAACGTGGTGCTGGGTGTGGTATTGGCGATCGTCGTCTGCCAGTCAACAGTCGCTGTGGCGGACGGCGGATCGGGTGATCCTCGACGCGACGAATGTACGGTAATTACCGTGGCCAAAAAAGCGTCGGCAGACGGCTCGGTGATGACGTCGCACACGTGCGACAGCCACCGTACGCGCTCGTGGCTGGATATCGTTCCCGCGCAGAAACACAAGAAGGGGTCCACCACGACGATGGTCAAGCGGGTCAAAGAAGACTCGCTGGCGATGCCGGCATACCGACACCCGGTGGTTGGCAAAATCCCGCAGGTCGAACAAACGCACGGCTTCATCAATACGGCGTATCCGTGTATGAACGACGCACAGTTGGCGATCGGGGAGTCGACTTTTGGCGGTCGCGAGTCGCTCCATTCGGAGGACGGGCTTATCGATTGCCAGCTGCTCGTCCGTCTCATGCTAGAGCGGTGTGCGACGGCGCGCGAGGCGATACGTGTGGCAGGAGATCTGTTGCAGAAGTACGGTTGGAGCGATGAGGGTGAACTGCTGTCGATTTGCGACCCCAAAGAAGCGTGGCACCTGGAAATCGTGGGGCCGGGTAAGGGTAACGTGGGTGCGGTGTGGGCGGCGCAGCGGGTGCCCGACGGGCACATCACCGTCAACGCCAACGGCAGCCGGATCCGCTGGATTGATTTGGAGGACCCGGACTTCTTCATGGCGTCCGAGAACGTATACACTGTCGCCCAGGATAGCGGTTGGTGGGATCCCTCCAGCGGTCGACAGTTCGAATTCTGCTATGCCTACGATCCCACCGGTCGCACGTCGGCCGCGGCCACCCGGCGCGAGTGGCGCGTCCTGTCGCTGGCCGCTCCGTCGTTGGGACTCAACCCAAACTCGGAAAACTTCCCGTTTTCGGTGAAGCCGGATACTTTGATCACGCTGGCGAAGATGGTGTCGTTTTTTCAAGATTATTACGAGGACACCGATTTTAATTTTGTAAAAAACCTCACGTGGGTCAACAAAGACGGCGTGACCGAGATCTCGCCGCTGGCCAATCCGTTCATGCCCTACGACATGAACAAGCTGTTCAAGATCAACGGTGGCTGGGGTTGGCGGGGCGAGCGTACCATCGCGCGCTGGTACACGATGTACGCCACCATCATGCAGTCTCGCGATTGGCTTCCCGACGAAGTCGGCGGCGTGGTCTGGCTGGCCTTCGACAACGTGGCCTCGTCGATCTACGTGCCGCTCTACTGTGGTATCACCAATGTGCCGAAGTCGTACAAAACGCCGGGCCGTGTCAATGGCTACACGCAGGAAAGCGCGTGGTGGGCGTTTAACCGGCTGGGGACACTGACGGCGCAACGCTGGGGTGACATGCGGCACGACGTCACTGCGGTGTGGGGCCCCATGCAGGCGGAGCTTTTTGCCAACCAAGCGGCGGTGGAGGAAGAGGCGTTGCGATTGTTTGAGAAGAGTCCCAAGAAGGCCCGCAGGTACCTCACCGAATACGGCATCGAATGGGGGGACCGTGTCGTCGAGCGGGCGTGGCGCTTGGGCGACGAGCTGTGGACAAAATACGACGAAAAATTTTAGTGACTTGTTTTCGAAAGCGTCAATGCAACAGGACCTCCCG
>CBDVBX010000182.1:0-7548 GCA_965372335.1 uncultured bacterium
GAGGGAAGTCGGGGTGGAGGCGGGTCATTTCTGGGATAGTAGCGACAAACTCGTCGTCATCGCCCGCGGTGTGCGGGTTGTTAAACTCCCACACGATCCGTTTGTCCGGCGTGACTTCTATCACCCGCCCATAATCCGATTCCGTTATCAGCGTGTTCCCGTTCCACAGACGCTGGTTCGCCCCCATTAGGCTCGAAAAAAATGGCGATCCCACGCTGCCTGCGAATTCCCAAACCACCTCCTGCGTCAACGGATCGAACTCGACCACGCGGGAGCGTTGAGTGCCTTCGGGCACGAACCAGCCTCCCGCCAGATTGTCGAAAACCAACATCATCCCGTTTTCCATCAATACAGGCTGGTGCTGATACCGCCAACCACCCGACAAAATCCACACGACCTCGCGCGCGGTCGGGTCGATAATCGCAACTGTCGAGAGATTGCGGAATGACGTTAAGATGTTGCCTTTTCTGAAAGCCGGGGACCGGCTGGCGTGTGTTCCGTCAAGAACATCCACTGTGTTTGGGTGCAAAAGGTCGAGCGGGTCTTGAGGCGGGAAATAAAAGACCATGTCCAACAACGGTGCGAAAACCGAATTCTCAATACACTCAATTATCGAAATCTTGTCGATTACGTCTCCGCCCGGACTGAGAATCGTAATGCTTTCATCGAATACGCGCCTCCCGGCGATCACCTTCGGCGGTTGCGTCCGGTCTTTGGCTTCCAGATTGTGTCGACCCATTTCGTCGATGTCGCGGCCCAGTACATATATCCTATCCTGGTGATCAACGTCCAAGTCGTGATGGTTCCACCCCTGGTGGGCCCAGACCAGTTTCGATTCTGAGTCGAGCCGGATTATACCCGTGAATTCGTAGATCGCCAGCAGATCGCCGTTCTCGAATACATGAACACTCCTGAAATAACGTCGAGCTTTGTCGACGTCCGTCCGTGACAACTGCGGCCAAACCGCGTCCCGATCGTATTCCCATTGGTGAAGCACCCGACCGTCCATATCGATAATGAACGCCTGCGGTCCATGAGCGGACGAGTACAAGTTGTAACCGGCCGCCGTCCGATCCCGTTCGTGCACGGTCACACCGGTTTTTTCGGTAAGCGATTCCGAGCCCGTCACGTATGGTAAGGATCGCAACTGCTCCAGCGTCTTCCGACGCTCGCCCACTTCGAATCCCCGGCGCAGATGCCAGAAACCGCCATCCTTGCGAATGAGCCCGCTGCCAGGTCTCACGTTTAATAATCCGTAGTTATTGTGCGTCGATGATTTGAGCAGATTTGCGGGAAACAGATCGTAGCGGCCGGCGAGTAACCCGTATGCAATGCCGGCAAGCAAAAGTAGCACTGGAGGAATTAATTTTACGAGAATTTTCACGGCGCGGAACGATCGGCGGGCGCGACGAGGTCAAGATCGCCTGCGCCGGGACCAGCGCTTGAGAACGGAAAACCACTTTTTCTGCAGCACGTGATGGTAGTAGGTTGCCCGCGTGGTACCAAACGTCGTCTTGAACTTGTCGACGCCTTTGAAACCGGCGCTCGACCCAAAGCTATACTTCGAAAACCCGCTATCTACGGCGTCTTTTATCGCCTCGGAGTGCAATAGGTTCATGGGCGAGAGAGATCGCGATTCATGCAACATGACTGCGCCCCAATTCATGACCATTCCGTTGTGCGCGAAATTCAGGAGACCCGCGACCGCGGTCTTATTGTACTCGGCGAGCCACAACTGAACCGAACCGTTGTCGATCTCCGAGAGAGCGTCGAAGAACTTCTCACCGAACCGGACCCGTCCCCCCCAATTCTTGGAGCAGTCGAGCAGGATACTGTTGTAGCGCAAAAAGTCGTCTCTCCTGCGACCCCGTCTCACTGTCACGCCCGCTTTTTGCGCTTTGCGGATCTTGTTCCGGTTGGCCGGCTTAAACCCGCTATACAGCTCGTCGTAATCGAGGCTCAATTCGAGGACTTGTGTTTCGTCTTCGATGCTTCTGATTCCGGACTCCGCTGATGGGTTTACGCGCGAGGGCAGATCCACCAGCTCGGCGTACGCCACCCGCTTTGTAGAAGTCGCCTCGTCGAAAAACCGCTGTGACAGATCTTCGCCGGCCATCTGCGGCGCCGCGTCTCCGACCAGCGGGCCTCCGTGGGTACCGAACGGCATCGACATAATGGCATGGAAACCGCGTTTGGAATACTGCATCGCCGGCAGCCCGGCTACCATACGTCCGTCGACGGTGCCGACGATGAAAAACCGACTCCACCCGGAAAGCGCACGTTCGAGGGTATCGCTCCATTCAAGCGTATGAAAAAACGTCGAATGCGGTTCTTCGCTGAGGAGATTGTCCCACTGAAGGTGGTCGACGTCGGAGACAACGTCAACGTCCATGGGCTGCACAGACTTTTCCGGCTGCCTCCGGGGCGGCGGTACGATTGCTATTGATTGTTCGTGTATCACAGATGCAAGCCCACTTCGATTAGTCGGCGTTCGGCGTCGAACCGACTGTCTCAATAGCAAAGGATGGTATTCAGAGGTTCCTTGTAAACGCGCCGAAAACGCGCAATTGCTTACCTAGACAGGGGACGCTGGAACTATAGGAATTCGCCGTGTAGGCGTCAATCGAAATTTACCCCCTCAAAATGGTCTTGTCGACACGAATCGAGTGACCCGGCGAACCCAAAATGCGGCAGTTTGGTCTCCCTCCAAGCTCGTATCTGTGGTATAGTCAACTGTTTTCCAGCCACGCCCCATCCCATCGATCGTACGGCCCTGCTGCCCGGGTGACCCCGTATGAATTGGACATTTCGCAGAATGGCGTGTTGCTCTATAATCACCCCCTACACCGGTTTGACGACCGCCGGCGGCGAATTCTCGCCGTCGCATGTTTTGGGGGTAAAGAATTGACACCTCGAGTAGCCATCGTAGAAGCCAAACGTACACCCATTGGCAAATTCCTCGGCTTCTTCCGCCATAGCTCCGCCGTCGAGCTCGGAGCCAAGATCGTAGAATCCGTCATCGAGCGCACCGGCATCACGCCGTCTCAGATAAATGAACTCATTTTCGGCAACGCGCGCCAGGCGGGCAACGGGCCGAACCCGGCTCGGCAAATCGCCCACAGAGCGGGGATCCCCAAAGAAACTCCGAGCTTCACGGTCAACATGGCCTGCGCCAGCGGTATCAAGGCGATTGCCCTCGGTGTCGAAGCCATCGTGTTGGGCCGTGCGTCTTGCGTGGTGGCCGGCGGGACCGAAAACATGACCCGCGCACCTTTCCTGCTCGACAGGGCGCGGCTCGGCTACCGGTTGGGTAACGCGCCGCTGTTCGATGCAATGTATCGCGATGGATTCGACTGTCCCGTTGCCGATATGGTAATGGGCGAAACGGCCGAGGTGTTGGCGAAGGAATACAACATACCGCGCGAAGAACAGGACGAATGGGCGGCAATGAGTCAAAACCGCGTTGAAGCGGCTCAAAAAAACGGGCGGTACGCGGACGAGATCATTCCCGTTACGGCAATCGACGACAGGGGCCGGCCGGTGGTCGTTGAAACCGATGAGCACCCCAGAGAGGGCGTGACGGCGGCGGCGCTTGCAAAGTTACCACCCGTTTTCAGAAAGAATGGTACTATTACGGCGGGCAACGCCAGCGGCATCACCGACGGCGCGGCAGCGGTGATACTGGCATCGGAGGACTTCGCGAAGTCGCTGAGCATTAGGCCGCTCGCTTGGATAAGAGACTACGTTTCCGTTGGCGTCGATGCCAAGCGCATGGGAATCGGACCTGTGCCGGCCACGCGTCAGATTTTAGAGCGCAATGGTCTAACGCTCGGAGACATTCCTGTCATCGAGCTCAACGAAGCATTCGCTGCTCAGGTACTCGCCTGCCAACGCGAGCTTGAGTTCGATGCTGAAAAAGTTAACGTCAATGGTGGCGCAATTAGCCTTGGCCACCCGGTCGGCGCGACGGGCGCGCGGATCGTCGTTACATTGCTCCATGAAATGCGGCGCCGGGAAGCTGAGTTGGGATTGGCCACGCTGTGCGTGAGCGGTGGCCTGGGGATGGCGCTTCTAGTCGAAAGGAGCTGAACATGAAGAATGGAGACATAATGTACCCGAGAGCAAGAATCCCGTACGGGACGTGGGGGAGCAGCTACTTCCCCGCGTGGCAGATGTCGCCGCTGGCCGAGGTCAACATCGGCCAGTTCGCTGGCGAAGCGGCAAACCTGATCCTCGGCAAACGGAAGGTACCCAAGGACAAACTCGATTATATGGTGATCGGATCCACGGTTCCGTGGCATTGGAAGTTCTGGACGGCGCCGTTGGTCTCGAGTTGCATGGGCGAGCGGTTGCCGGGATATCATATGGAACAGGCGTGCGCCACCGGCCTTCAAGCCGCCGTTGTCGGCGCTGCTCAAGTGGACAGCGGCTCGCACGACGCAGTGAGTGTACTCACCTTCGACCGAACTAGCGACTCCCCGGTCGGTGTGTTTCCCGAGCGTCGTTCCTACGAGCGTACTCAAGCGATTAGTGACGTTTGGGATAACTTCGGGTTCGATCCCTCTGTGGGCAACGCGATGATTGCCACTGCGGGCGCCGCCGCGCGAAAGCACAAAATCGATCGCCGCGAAGTGGACGAACTGACGTTTCACCGCTACCAGCAGTACTTCGAAGCAAAAGAGTCGGGATTCCTCGACCGCGTTTTGGTACCGCTGGAGATCCTGAATGTCCAGGGTAAGTACCTCGGCATCGTGGACGAGGACGCTGGCGTACGTCGGGTATCGCTCGACTCATTACGGGCGATGCGCGAGCTTGACACTTGTGTCACGAGCGGCTCGCAGACGCACGCATCGGACGGCATGTCGGTCATGCTGGTAACCACCGCGGAAAAAGCTCGCGAACTGAGCCCGCGTCCCGAGATCGACATTCAGTTCGTGGGTAAGGCGGAGATGAGAGCAACCGCCGGCTACATGCCCGAAGCTCCGGCGATCGCGGTGCAACAGGTTCTCGATCGAACGGGTTTGACCATGAATGACATGGCAGTTGTGAAGAATCACAACCCATTTGGCGTAAACGACGCAATTTTCGCCAAGGTGATGGACTACGATTGGCACAAAATGAATAACACCGGCTGCTCGCTAGTGTGGGGACATCCGCAAGGCCCGACGCTGACGCGTACGTTGATCGAGGCGCTGGAAGAGGCGGTAGATCTGGGCGGCGGTCACGTGTTGATCTTCGGATGCGCAGCCGGCGACGTCGGCATCGCTTCGATTTTGAAGGTATCGGAGGGAGGTAAATCATGACAACATCGATGAGAAAATCAACGCTCGAGACATTGGGATTGGGAACCGTTCTGGATATGGTCGAAAAGGGCGGGCGACCGGCCAATGCCGGCGATCTGGTCGATCGCGTTTTCGGCAGCAACGGAAAACGCGGCGCGCTGGTGATAACTGGCGCCAACGGTATCGTCGGCGCGGGCAAGACGATGCAGTTGGGTTCGCGACTGCAACCATTCGGCGTGCCCAGTGTTGCTATCGATTTTCCCGGCGCACCCGACGGAATCGGCAAGCAGTACGGCGGTTTGGTGCGTGCTTTCGGTCGCGAACGTGCCGACAAGATCATGGAGAGCATCACGCGCTTCACTTACGATGGGAAGAATCTTCCGAAGCAGCTGAAAGATTATAACCCGCGGTTCCTGTTGGAAGCGATTCCTGAAATCTTGGAAATCAAAAAGGCGCACTACGATATCTTCCGCGCTGCGTTCCCGGAGATCGAAATACGTTCGGTCACATCGGGATTCCCCAGTTCTGAGTTGGGTGTCGGGATCGCGCACCCCGCGTTTCCACACGAGATCAACAAAGTTTGGGAGATCGTCGAGCCAGAGCCGTCAGACATTACGAAAATGTTTTGGGCACTGGGCTTGATTCCGATTCCGGTGAGCGATCATTGGTCGTTCGTCCTGGACGTGTTGTTCTGCGGTGTAACGTTGGCGGCGTCGAGGTATCATCGCGCGACCAACATGCCGTTCTGGAAGATCGACAAGTTCGTACGCCGTTTACTCGGACCCAATCCGATGCGGGCTCACGACGCAATCGGAGCCAAGGGTGCCACCTTCCTGACGTGGTCGTGTCTGCACCACTTGAGCCAAAAGTATGGTGAGTTGTTCACTCCAACGCAGGACTTCATCGAACTCAAGGAGAGCGGGCAAAACTGGTACCCGCTCAACCACTTCCGACCTCTGGTCAATTGGTCGATGGACGGAGACGAGGAAAAAGAGTTCGAAACGTGGATATTGGGAGCGATGTTTCAAATGGCCAGCTTATTACTCCACGAACGGCGTGCGGAACCGGCCAATCTCAATATCATCGGTGAGCTGTGCGCCCAGTTCAGCCCAGGCATTGTCGCCACTCTCCGTTCTTACGGTGCCGACAAAGCAGCCGGGATTGTGACCGCGTATCACGAGTTGCACCCCGAGGCGGCAAACAGCGCCTGGTATCCCGAAGCGTTCGATCGCTTGGAAGATGCGGATTGCCAGCAGCTCTACGTCAACGCGGAACACAACGGGAAGTTCGGCGTGATCACGATCGGACGAGAAAGTTACAACTCCGACGTCGATGCCGAACTCAACCGCGCGATAGACTGGTTGAAGTCAGAGAAGATCAGAAGCGTAGTTGTCACCGGTGATTTTCATCTGTCCACACAGATGGTGGGGGCAGATACCAATGACTTCTATCCGGCACTCGAAGACGAGGCCAAGGGACTGGATATATCTCGTTCCTGGTCACAGACAGCACGACGGCTGTCCGACGACTTCGAGGTGTCTGTCGGATTCGTGAACGGCAAACGCTGCCTGGGCGGATTTCTCGAACTGATGATGCACTGCCATTACCTGGTGGCGGTTGACGATGCCCAGTTGGGTATGCCCGAGGTCACACTGCCGGTCGTTCCTGGCATGGAGGGTTGTCATTGGTCGTTCCGCAAGACCGATCCCGCCAGTTGGCCGAAGCTTATCGAGCTGCTGCTAACGGGCAGGTCGGTTAAGGCTCCCGACGCGGTGGGTTGGTTGGCAGACTTCGCCGGATCGTTGGAAGATTCGCTCTCGATGGTCGCGAAGATCTTGACGGGCGGTGATCATGGATTGCCGCGGCGGAAAGTCGAGACGGGTGCGCTGTCGGGTATCCCCAAGGAAGCCGGCGGACAGATGCCCGCAGGCGACGAAGCCGCCGAGGCTGCCAGGCGCGCCATTATGGATAGCGTCGTGAGTTCGTGCGAGGCGACTCTTGCCGACGCGATCGACATCCAAGCCAAACACTCGGCCGGATTCATGACGGGGGCGTGGTGCCGAAAGGGCGCGATCGGAGCGGCGTATACCAAAACGATGAAGGTCTGATTGGACAATTGGGTCGAGCCCGGCGGACGGGTGAACAACCACCCGCCCGCCGGGCATTAAGCGAATTATATGACATTAATGCCTCTCACACCCGCTCGGGAGTCACGGCTCTCGCCGCGACTCCCTCGGGGTGTAGGTGCATTATATGTCATTATTGT
>CBDVBX010000183.1:0-7422 GCA_965372335.1 uncultured bacterium
CCGGCGGTACAGTAACCACGGATGACGAATATCGAAGAGAGGTAGACGAGTGGTACCAGTCGCGCATCGAGCGCCTCAAGAGCCCGGACGGTTATCTCACGCTAGCCGGGTTGTTCCCGCTCGCGAATGGCGAGAACCGTTTCGGGTCGGCAGAGGATAACGACCTGGTGTTCCCGCACGACGTTCCGGCCCACGCGGGCGTGTTTATGTCGAACGACGGAGGTGTACGGATCGACGTGGCCGAGGGAGTCACGATTACCGCGGCCGACGAAGCCGTCCGATCGATGCAGTTGAAAACTGATGCAGATCAACGACCCACCGTCCTGGCGCTGGGAAGCTTCCGCTTCTACGCGATCGAGCGTGCCGGGAAGCTGTACGTCCGGCTCAAAGACCGACAAAGCGAGCTGCGCCAGAATTTCCAAGGCATCGAACGCTTTCCCGTCGATGTCGCCTGGCGAATCGAAGGGCGTTTCAAACCGTACGATCCGCCCAAAACGCTTCGCATCCCCAATGTACTCGGTTACGAGATCGAAGAGAGTTGTCCCGGCGCGGTGGTGTTCGACGTCGGAGGCGAGACGTTTTACCTCGAGCCTGTTCCCGCCGCCGGCGGCCGTTTGTTCATCGTGTTTGGCGACGAGACCAGCGGCCTGGAGACGTATGGCGGAGGCCGCTTCCTGGTCGCCGACGCGCCGTCTGAAGACGGCATCGTCGTCCTGGATTTCAACAAGGCGTACAACCCACCGTGCGCTTTTACACCGTATGCCACCTGCCCGCTGCCTCACCAAGCCAACCGGCTCCCCGTGCGAATCGAGGCGGGCGAGAAAAAATGGGGTGAGGGACACTAGGACACCTGCCCCAACCGTTGACACTCGGGCAAGGTACCCGCGACAAACCGTCGGACCGGGGATTAACGCAATTTACACTGGGTCTTTGTTCTCCCTCCCGGGGGAGTTCCCGTTGGCAACTCTCCGCATCCCGCCGTTTCCGATTGACACCGAGGTGCAATTTCAGAACAATGACCGGACTGTCTCGTCAGTTTCACTACGGCGAATTCGACTTGTCGGAGGGTTCAAATTAACATCATAGAATCCACCGGATTGCAGCGGGCCGTCCGGCTCGTAGTTCTCCTGGCATTGCTGTACATATTTTTCGTCAGCATCTCGTTGATGGGGGCGTCGTTCAAGTTCTTCGGAAAGGACTTCGCGAAGCACTTGCTCGAAACGACGGCGAATCCGTTTGTCGGTCTGTTCATCGGCATGCTGGCCACCGGTCTGGTGCAGAGTTCATCGACCACGACGTCGATGACGGTCGCACTCGTAGCTGGTGGAGGTCTCGACGTCACGCGGGCGATCCCGATCATCATCGGTGCAAACATCGGCACCAGTGTGACCAACACGCTGGTGTCCTTGGGCCACATCGGGCGGCCGGACGAGTTCAGGCGCGCGTTTGCGGCGGCCACCGTCCACGATTTTTTCAACTTGCTCGCCGTCCTCATCGTCTTTCCGCTGCAGTTGTGGACCAACTTCCTCGGACGCTGGGCGTCGTTTTTGGGCGAGAAGTTTGCCGACATCGGCGGATTCGCGCTGTTCAACCCTCTCAAAACGATCGTCACGCCTTCCGTTAAGTTTCTTACACGTCTCGCGCACGAAAACGGCACCATGATGTTGATTGTCGCGGCCATTCTGTTATTCGTCGCGTTGCGCTATATAGTTCAGAACCTCAAGGCCTTGGTGATCGGCAAGGTAGAGCTGTTTTTCTCCTCGACTCTGTTCAGATCGGCCGCCAGAAGCTTTTTGCTGGGGCTGGTCCTCACAGTCATGGTTCAGAGCAGTTCGATCACCACGTCGCTGGCCGTCCCTCTGGCCGGGGCGGGGATACTGACTCTTGTTCAGATTTTCCCTATGACACTAGGCGCCAACGTTGGAACCACAATTACCGCGATTCTCGCCGCTTTGGTCACCGGCCAGGTGGCCGCCATAACCGTTGCATTCGCCCACCTGCTCTTTAATATTTCGGGTATAATACTAATATGGCCGATCAAATGGGTTCCGATCCGCCTCGCTGAGACACTCTCCAACACGGCCGTCAAATCGAAGTTGATACCGGTAGTGTATATCTTGGTTGTGTTTTTCGTCGTACCGCTGATATTCATTTGGATCGTGGGGTGATCGCGATGTTCAATTTCAAAGAATTGATAGAACTGTGGAGATCGGACAATCTGCTCACGCAGGCGCTCAACGACTCTCACACGATGTTGGAGAGCACCCGGGAGATGCTGCGCGAATCGGTACATTCACTCCGCGAGAGCGACAGTGGTGAGATGAAGACCAATGTCTATGAAATGGACGCTCAGATTAACACCTACGAACGCGAGGTCCGTAAAAAGGTATTGAAACACCTGGCCATCACCGGCGGCACCAATGTCATCCCGGGACTTATTCTCACCAGCATCGTCATCGATCTCGAGCGACTGGGCGATTACACCAAGAACATCATGGACCTGGCCATCGCGCATCCCAAGCGGCTAGACTGTGGTCAGTACGAACAAGACATCCAAAAAATTGAAGCCAGCGTGATGGAACTTTTCGATCAGGTCATTCCCGCTGTCAAGGAAACCGACAAAGAGCTGGCCCAGAAGCTGATCAAGGGCTACTGGTGGATTCTCAAACTTTGCGATGATATCCTGGATCGATTGATACAAGAGACGGAACCTTCTCCCCGATCAGGAGACGCCGTCACTATCGCCCTCTACTCACGATACCTCAAGCGCGCCGCCGCCCACTTGATAAACGTCGCCACTAGTATAGTCAACCCGTTCGAGGCGATCAGTTTCTACAGGGACGACGAGTAGACTGCTTCCGTGTCGATCCTTCTTCGTAATGGCCAAATCGAAGCATAACGGTGCCCCGGCGACCACTAAGGACCGGGGCTCCCCCCTCTCCACCGTTATCGGCGCGCTACGCGAGCGACCGGTTTTGGCGCTGATGATCATAAATATTGCGCTCGGCGCGGCTTGGATGATTCGAACGCAACCTCTCCCGTTTTCGGATTACTACGCCTACTTCAAGCTCGCCGGAGGAATACTCGACGAACATCAGTTCGGTTATCCGTTGCCGACCGCCAGGCGCCTGCCGGGTTACCCCGCGCTGCTGGCGGTCCTGATGCTGGTTAGCCGGTCCTTCCTGTGGCTGTCGATCTGCAACCTGCTCCTCAACGCGGCGCTTTTGCCGATCTTGTATCGTTTGACAGTGTCGCTCTCGTCGGGAAACACGCGCGTGGCGTTGATCGCCACAACACTCTGCGCGTTCAACCCGACGTTCGTCTATTTCTCGCCAATTATCGCGTCTGAGCACCTGTTCGTTTTGCTGTTTTTCTCATCGCTGCTAGTCCACTATTGGCCGCGCTTACGTCCAAATATTCGAACGGTCCTGTCGGGCGCGCTGCTGGGATTGGCTGTACTGACGCGCGGTGAGGCGGCGTTCTATGCGCCGGTGGTACTGTTTGTCGCGTGGATCACGGCCCGGGGAAACCTTTACCCGAAGCTCGCACGGACAGCGGTTTTAGTGGCGGTGGTTATCGCGGTCACGCTGCCGTGGGCCGTTCGCAATTGGATCGTCATGGGGCCGGGAGCCGGCCTGTCGACGGTTAGCGGTGTCAATTTTTACTACGGTCACAACTCGAATCAGTACGGCTATCATTCGCCGAGGGAATCGGAAGCGAATATCCCCAACGAAGTTGACCGCCAGAGGGAGTTGTTTGGACGCGGGGTGGCTTACCTCAGAATGGGCCCGTCGCGTCTCTTGAACGACGTTGCCACCGGCACCGACGAACTTTTGGTAAGGTCCAACACATACGCCGTTCGCGCCGCCCTGGTAGTCAGGAGCTCCGCCCACCCCGACAAAATCAGTCACCGCAGAAAATTCCCATTGGGTTCGATAGGGCTCGTCACGTGGTTCTACCCTTTCCTGGCGATTTTGGCCGCGCTGGGATTGTTGTTCGTCCGCCGGATCGGGTGGCGTAACTGTGTGATCCTCTACGGCATCGCAATCTTGAACTGGGTCTGCTTTGCTGTAGTCTTCTGGGGAAAGCCTCGGTTCCGTTACACGACGGAAGTGGTGATGTGTCTGCTGGCAGCGTACACCTTGTCATCGCTGTGGGACGTGATATCCAACAAGCTGCGCCGAAAAAGAGACTAGTCCTCCCCAGGCCCTTTCATCCCCCAACAATGCCCGTAGTCGTCGAACAGGTAGAAGTCGGAGATACGGCGGTCGGAGCGCTTCACGGGGTCTCCGGCAACCTTGAATGTCACCGGCATCTGCGGGCGTTTGTAAATGAGGTTGATCAAGCTGCCACGACCCGTAGCCGCCACCACGTTCTTGTAGTTCCAATGCGCCGTGTTGTTTCCCTCCTCGCGCGCGTACACCATATAGACCTTTTGTGCGTTTGTATCGACCGACTTTTCACCGGTGACGCCCCTAAATATGTTCTCGGCGATTTCCGCGCGCCGAAGCACAAAGCTCCGTTTCAGATCGATATCCTCGAGCATATCGTAACGCTCGTTTTTTCTGATCATCGTACCGCACGCCGCCGTCGTACCCGCCAAAACGGCCGCCAGCACCGCCAGACGCGCGCGACGATTGTAAAGCAGCCGTAGAGAGAAAACGTCGTCAACGAACAAGGCAATCCAATACAGTACACCGAACGCCGGGATGTACGTGTGGAGGTAAAATGTGTGGTTGGCAAGAAACAGCGTTGGGGAAATCGTCACCACAAAATAGAAGAGACCAAATACAACCTCCCGCCATCTTCCCCTGGCGACATGATACACAACCAATAAGGCCAACATGAAGTGTGAGATGCTCCAGACGACACTTCCCGTCGCCATGCGCGTTGGGAGCACCGCGGCGAAATGGAGCGTCCAGCCGACATACGTCGTAAAATTGACCAGCACGTTTACTCCATAGGAAAACGCGTAGTCTCCCGTGCTCGGTGCCCTCTTCCACACGCCAATGAACACCAGGTAGAGGATCATTATTCCCAGGTGCATGGAGAGCTGGTCGACGGTCTTACGAAAGGCGGGCCGGGCTCGTTCGGCGCCTGGAGACAAGTAAACGTACAACAACAATATTGCCGGAACACCAAACGTCTGCTCGACGCACAAAAGCGCCAGGACGTAAGCAGCCACCGACAGCCACTTGTCCCGAGCAACCCCGCCACGGACGTAGTCGATACCCCATATCAAAGCGGCAAGCATGAAGCATTGGCCGAGCAGTTGTTGAACACACGAAATCCACGCAACGATATGAAAAAATGCGACGCTAAGCGCGAAAAGCGTCGAAGAGACCAACGCCGACGACACCGACACCCGCACACGCCTCATCAGCAAGAAGAACAAAATCATATTTGCGACGTGGAGAATTATCGAGACGGCGTGAAACGGCACCGGATTCAGTCCGAAGATCCGGTACATCACGCCAAAGTACACGCCCTTGGTTAGCGGGCGAAAATGACCCGGCGTTTGAGAGAAAAAGTCGGTGACGGAGCGTAAGCCATCGCGCACGGCGGTGTTCATCAAGATGAAATCGTCCTGCGCGAAGAAGTACTTCAGCAGCGGGAGGAAGCAAAATACGGCTGCGGCCGACAGAAGCACCAGATAGACGACCGTTAGCCGTTCCGAGGGGCCAACCAAAGGCGGGCGAGCAATACCTGATTTTTTCTTCTCGGGGGCCGTCATGTGTTTGGATGATATGGGATCGCGGCCCGACATGCAACAGAACGCCCTCCTGCGGAGCGGACTGCCCGACGGGCTTCTCCCGGCGATGCCGCCGGCGGCAGCGACGACACCCAACCGGAAGCGACCGGCTACAACGAGTCAGCACTTCGGTGGCACGGACGTTGCTCCGGAGTCCCCTGGAGGAACGGGCCGACGTCTATCCTACCCCGGCCCGCAAAAGACATGAAGATCACCGAACGAAAGAAAGATTTCTTGGCCTCCATAGGTGTGGGACTCCTCAGCATGGTCCTTTTTGTTCTTCTCATGGGAACCGTCGTTTTGTGGGGCCAGAGCACCGGTCAGAAGGTCCGCTCGAAGCTCTCCGACGGACAGACGCAAGTGTCGCCCGAACAGGGTTCGACCGACGACACCCCCTCCCAATAGGCCCACTCAAGAAATACCCCCCACCCACGACTCACCTACATCGAAATTTGATTACTGCCCGTTTTCGTCATTCCCGTATTGTGTTATCATAGTGCCGACCCCTCGGCGGCTCGCCCGCCGGCATTTGTTTCCGAAGGCACCCGCCACACGAGGAGACCCGCGATGCTTTCAATCAACATCATCGTCGTACCAACCGATTTTTCCGGCCATTCTCTGGCTGCGCTCGACTGCGCCGTCGGCATGGCGGATACGTTCGACGCCAGATTGAAAGTCATATTCGTGAACGAACCGGGACTAAGAATCTCAGACATGTCGTGGGTGGGCGTGGAGCAACGGTCGATGGATGACAAGCACCTTACCGAGGCTCGCCGATCGATAGAGAAGGTTGTCCTCGACAGAATCCCGGTCGACATACCCGCCGACGCGGAGATCCTGTACGGCGACGCGGTCGGCAACATCATCGATTACGCGTACGACGTCAACGCCGACCTGATCGTGATGGCGACCCATGGGCGTACCGGAGTATCGCACGTACTGTTGGGAAGTGTGGCCGAACAGGTGGTCCGAAAAGCGCCGTGCCCGGTTTTGACTCTCAAAAATCCCGCCGAAAAAAAATCTGGGACGTAGATGCTCTACGTCCCAGAATAGTACCTAAACTCTCTGCTGCCTTATTCGCTCTTGTACAGCGCCTTGATCCCGCCCCAGGTGGACTCATTCACCGGAACTGTGAAATCGTGCGAGAAAGCCGTGAAGCACTCGCTGTCGGTCCACATGAGATCGAAGTCTTCGTCCGCAAACGCCCACACCGTCATGCCGCTACACAGCTCGTAATGAATCGAGTGTGTGACGGTGTCGGAATAGTTGTTTCCGTCTGGCGTCGGGGTGATCACGACCAGATCGCCGATCGGGTAGTACCACCCGAGGTTGGCGTCGTACAGGGCGGGGTTGCCGTCCACCGTGATCAGAGGGCTGCACCACGAAGGATCGGGCTCGAATACCAGCAGGATGTTGACGTACGTCGTCGGCGCGTTGTTGAACCCGTCGACGACCAGGTCAAAATCGTTGCCGACAAAGAAGAACCCCTCGTTGCCGCCCGTCGACGGCGTGAAACCTATCACGCCCGGTGCCTGGTAGACCGTATACGCAATGTCCATGGTAAGGACTTCGATCAGAACCACTCCGCCCAGGTCGTACATTGGGTCGTAAAGCGGATCTCCAGGGCCCACGGTGAAGTATTCGTTGACGTCGTAGTGGTAGATGCAAGG
>CBDVBX010000184.1:0-7382 GCA_965372335.1 uncultured bacterium
CTATCAATATTTGGCGCAGGGGGAGGCGAGCGGCAGGTTCGGAGGTGCTACGTGCAAGGTCGCCGTCAGCGAGCCGTGCCAGCGAAACCCGCGGCGGTCGGCCCAAAACCACAGAAGTGTCTCAGAGAGTTGTGCCAGTGAAGCCCACGGCGACATGCCCCAAGAATCGCAATAACCCGCGGTGGCCGGCCCAGTAGCACGGAGTCCGAGTCCTGACGTCGTCGAACTCTTAATAAAAGCGGGGGAAGTTGAGTTGCGGACCGGAGAATCTGTTTGATCGCGTAATGTTAACCCCTTTAACCAACAAATCACAAACCCGTCGTGTTTCCCTTTGACCCAGCGCCGTTCTTTGCTTATGATTGTCAAAACGGACGAAAATGGTGCCATTTGTCGTTGCTTCTGAGAACTCGTTTCATCCGCAACGCACCGAATACGAAAATCCCCAACCACTCAAAGGAGATCAAAATGTCCTGGGAACTTCCGGCTCTACCGTATGACTACAATGCGCTCGAACCTCACATCGACGCGCGAACGATGGAAATCCATCACACCAAGCATCACCAGGCGTACATCACCAACGCTCTGGCCGCTTTGGAAAAGCACCCCGGACTTCGAGAGAAATCCGCTGAGGCGCTCATCACCGACTTGAAAAGTGTGCCCGAAGACATTCGCACGGCGATCCGCAACAACGCCGGCGGTCACGCCAACCACAGCTTGTTCTGGACCGTCATGGCACCCAATGCTGGTGGCGAGCCGCAGGGAGCGCTGTTGACGGCGATCGACGCCGCGTTTGGAAGCTTCGGTGCATTCAAAGAGCAGTTCGAAACTGCCGCCAAAACCCGTTTTGGAAGCGGATGGGCGTGGCTTTCGCGCAAGCCCGGAGGCGGGGGCGCCCTCGTCGTAAGCTCCACTGCAAATCAAGACTCACCGCTCTCCGAAGGCTTGACGCCGATTCTCGGGCTGGACGTGTGGGAACACGCGTACTACCTGAATTACCAAAATCGCCGGCCCGAGTACGTTTCTGCTTTCTGGAACGTCGTCAACTGGGAAGAAGTAGCCAAGCGTTTCGATACGGCCGGTTGATGGCCAGTCGCAAACACGAATCGTCAAAAGGGGACACGCTCGACGGATCGCCGGCAATGACCTTCACGTCGGATTTCACCGTTCGGTTTGGAGAGGTGGACCGAGCCCAGGTGTTGTATTACCCCAGGTTCTTCCACCTCTTCCACCAGACTTTCGAGGAGTGGTTTGGAGGCGCTTTGGGCGTGCCGTACCCGGAAGTCGTGGACAACGAAAACCTGGGGTTTCCAACCGTCAAGGTCGAGACCGAGTTTCTAAAACCGCTCCGCTACGGGGATCGCGTGCGAATCGTGCTGGAACTCGTCACGATTGGCGAAGGCTCGTTGACTTTGTCGTATACTGCCATCCGGCTTGCCGATGGAGAGATTGCTGCACGGGCCACCGTGAAGAAAGCAACGATTGAAAACGACACGTTTCGACCGGTTACCGTAGACGACGTTTGGCGCGAACGTTTCAAGCGTTTCCAGCGCGGTGATCAGTGATGAGAGCAGTTTACTACGAGGAGCACGGCGGACCCGACGTCTTGGAGATTGGCGATTTTGACGACCCGGTTTGCGCGCGCGGGCAGGTCGTCATCGACGTCAAATCCGTATCTCTCAACCACATAGACCTGTTCTTGCGGCGTGGTCTTCCAGGTCTGCGAAAGCCTCTGCCTCACATTCCCGGATGCGACGCTGCGGGAGTAGTTTCTGAAGTGGGAGAAGACGTCACTACCGTTGCTGTTGGCGACCGCGTATTGATGAACCCGTCTGTGTCGTGCGGACAGTGCGAGTTCTGCGCGAGAGGCGATGCTTCGCTCTGCACCACTTACACGCTCATCGGAGAAACGACTCAGGGGACTTGCTGCGAAAAAATTGCCGTCCCCGCGATCAACGCGATTCCGATTCCCGATTCGTTGTCCTTCGACGATGCCGCATCGATACCACTGGTTTTTCTGACCGCGTGGCGGATGATGATAAAAAGGGGAAGACTGCGGGCTGGAGAGAGCATACTAATCCTGGGTGCCTCGGCCGGCGTGGGGATCGCCGCTATCCAGATAGCAAAGGTCGCCGGAGCGAGAGTATTGGCCGCTGCGAGTACCGATGAAAAACTGGAGCTATGCCGCGCGTTGGGTGCCGACGTTCTGATCAATTACGCAAAAGAAGACTTCGTCAAGCGCGTTCGAAACGCGACCGCCAAACGCGGGGTCGACGTGGTGATAGACTACGTAGGCAAAGAAACGTGGGTAAAAAGCCTCAAGAGCCTCGCTAGTGGCGGACGGCTCCTCACCTGCGGCGCGACCACCGGCTACGATCCGCAGACCGACCTTCGGCACGTTTTTTATCGACAGTTGGAAATCATCGGATCGACGATGGGGTCGCGAAACGACCTAATGGCGCCGCTAAATCTCATACTGGAAGGCCGCATGCGCACCGTCGTGGGCGCCGTGTTCGACCTGGAGGAAACCGCCGAAGCGCACCGTGTGATGGAAGAAAGACGCGCGCTTGGGAAAATCGTTATCAAGGTCTCCTGACCGCGACAAACATAGGATGAGTCCAATGAGCGATCCGAAAGATCGTATCCGGTTTGACACCCACCCGGACAAGTACAAACATTTCAATTTAGAAATCGACGGTTCCATTGCATATCTAAAGCTGCTGGTGCGTGAAGATGGCGGGCTGAGGGAGGGCTACAAGCTAAAGCTCAACTCGTACGACCTGGGCGTCGATATCGAATTGGATAATGCCGTCACACGTCTCCGTTTCGAACACCCGGAGGTTTCCGTCGTTTGCATTGAGAGTGCACACGATCGCATATTTTGCGCGGGTGCCAATATCTTCATGCTGGGGCAGTCGACCCACAGCCACAAAGTGAATTTCTGCAAATTCACCAACGAGACCCGGGTAAACATCGAAGAGGCCACGTCGAAAAGCGGCCAGCGCTACGTTGCCTCGCTAAATGGCACGGCGGCCGGCGGCGGCTACGAATTGGCGTTGGCGTGCAGTGAAATTCATTTGATCGACGACCACAACTCCACCGTCGGACTCCCGGAGGTTCCGACACTTGGCGTGTTACCGGGGACTGGAGGATTGACGAGACTGGTGGACAAACGAAAGATTCGACGCGACATCGCCGACGCGTTTTGCACGCTCGCAGAGGGTGTCAAAGCCCCAAAGGCGCTCGAATGGGGTCTCGTCGATTTCGCGCACCCGCGGTCGGTCTACCAAGACAAAGTCAGGGAGCGGCTGGAACAACTCGCCGGCGGGGGCAACGACGCGAAGGGTATTTATCTGGATCCTGTCGAGGCGAGGGAGGAGGGCAATACGTTCGCGTACAACTACGTGACGTTGGAGATTCATCCCGATGAACGCGAGGCCAGTCTAACCATCACGGGCCCTGAGGCGTCGGACGCGGAGATTCCTGACGATCCCACAAAGCTGGGCGCCGGTTGGTACGCACTGCGAATGTGGCGCGAGCTGCGACACGCGATCCTCGAACTGCGCCTCAACTTTGAAAAAGTCGGATTGATCACGATTCACAGCGAAGGTGATCCCCGCAACGTACTGGCGCTCGACCGGGCACTCGAGAGTCGCGCGGACCACTGGTTCATACGCGAAGTATTACTGCAACAGGGGCGCACACTCAAAATGTTCGACATTACCGCTCGAACGTTTTACGCCATAGTGACGCCAGGATCGTGCTTTGCAGGTAGCATCCTCGAGATAGCGCTGGCCGCCGACCGGCAGTACATGTTGGACGATCCTGATCAGGAGAACAACATGGCGTTGAGCGGTCTCAACGGAGGCGTCTTCCCAATGGCGCACGGATTGAGCCGTATCGAAAATCGCTTCTTCGGAGACGAGGAGAAGGTTCGTGCGGTGGTGGAAAAGACCGGCGAACTGATCGACCCCCAGGGAGCGGTGGAGTTGGGGCTGGTGACCGACGCCTTCGATGATATCGACTGGGAAGACGAGATCCGACTGGCACGGGAGGAGAGGCGGTCGCTCTCACCTGATGCTCTTACCGGCATGGAAGCCAACCTACGGTTCGCCGGACCCGAGACCATGGAAAGCAGGATCTTCGCGCGTTTGTCCGCGTGGCAAAACTGGATATTCGCCAGACCCAACGCGGTCGGCGAAAGGGGTGCGCTGACCTCGTACGGAAAACCCTATACCCCAGAATTTGACTGGAGCAGAATCTGATGTCGACTGTAGATTACGACGGGCTCATTCCGAATAACGTCGGTCTAAAGGACAACCGGAAGATCTTAAAGGCGCTCGAGCGCTGGCACCCGAAATTTATGGAATGGTGGCGGGATCAAGGCCCGGTCGCTTACCAGGAAAACGAGATATACCTAAGGACGGCGGTAAGCGTGGGGTCGTCCGGGTGGGCCAACTACGACTACGTCCGGATGCCCGATTACAAATGGGGAATATTTCTGGCGCCGGTCAAGGGGGAGCGCCGAATCCACTTCGGTGACTTCATCGGCAACGAATGTTGGGATGATGTTCCCGGAGAACACCGAAACGAGCTGCGCCGGTTGATTGTAACCCAGGGCGACACCGAGCCTGGCTCGGTCGAACAACAGCGCCGTCTCTCGCTCACCGCTCCGTCTCTCTACGACATGCGCAATCTCTTCCAAGTAAACGTCGAAGAAGCGCGCCACTTGTGGGCGATGGTCTATCTGCTCCAAATGTATTTTGGCAAGGACGGCCGCTACGAGGCCGAAGAATTGCTCCATCGTTGTTCGGGCGATGCCGACGCGCCAAGAATTCTGAGTACGTTCAACGATCCAGTCGAAGATTGGCTCGACTTCTTCTGCTTCGCCACCTACACCGATCGCGACGGAAAATACCAGCTGGGCTCACTTGCGGAGAGCGCATTTACCCCGATGTCGCAAACGACCCGGTTCATGCTCACCGAGGAAGCTCACCATCTATTCGTCGGCGAATCCGGCATTGCGAGGACATTGCAAAGGAGCGCCCAACTGATGCGCGATCACGACAGTGATGACATAACCGAAAGTGGCGGTATCCCAATCCCGATCGTCCAAAAGTACGTCAATTACTGGTACTCCTCATCACTCGATCTGTTCGGGTCAGAAGATTCGAGTAACGCCGCCAACTATTTCGCAAACGGGCTCAAAGGGCGATTCAACGAGGCGAACCGCAAGCTCTACCCTGACGCCGCGGGTAGTGAGGGCGTCTATGTATTCGAGACCTACGACCCGGATGCGGGCCGATTGAGCAGCTACGAGGTTCCCATGCGAAGAGCTATGAATGCGGTACTTCGCGACTCTTACGTGGCGGACTGCCGTAAAGCTGTAGTTCGCTGGAACAAAATTCTTGCCAAGGAAGGTTGCCCGTTGCAGATCAAGCTCCCGTCAGAGCGGTTCAACCGCAGTGTGGGAAGCTTTGTTACCGGTCGGTTCGATCCGGATGGGAACATACTTACCGAACAGCAATGGGAATCGCGACGTGACGACTTTATTCCGACGCGAAAGGACCGTGACCGGGTGAAGGAAATCCAGGTACTGGTGACCGAACGCGGCAAGTTTGCCAGTTGGATCGCCCCTCCCGCCCGGGGAATCCACGGTCAGCCCATCGATTACGAGTACGTACGGCTCTAGACTGCAAGGAACCACGTGATGAAAATCGACCATTCGAAGCTACTGATCGACGGCGAGTGGGTTGACGCTTCCGACGGCGGCAAGGTAACCCTGGTCAATCCGGCGACAGAAGAGCCGATTTGCGACGTCGCGTCGGCAACGCCCGCGGATGTGGAGTCTGCCGTAGCGGCGGCGGGTGCCGCTCTCGAATCGAAGGCGTGGCAGCGCATGGGCGGTGCCGGCCGGGCAAAGTGCATGTGGCGCCTGGCAGACCTCGTTGAACGCAACGCCGAAAAAATCGCCTACTTGGAAACGGTCAATCAGGGGAAACCGATATTCGAGTCGAAGCTGGTCGAGTCGCCCTTCATCGTCCAACTGCTGCGCTATTATGCTGGTTGGGCGGACAAGCTGCAGGGTGAAAGCATACCGGTCCACGCGGGCTTCCTCAACTACACGCTACGCCAACCCGTGGGTGTGGTCGGCATGATCGTTCCGTGGAATTTCCCGCTGCTCCTTACGGCGTGGAAGCTGGGTCCAGCGCTGGCGGCAGGCTGCACCGCCGTCATCAAGCCCTCGGAGTTGACGCCGTTAACGGCGCTCGAGTTGGGTAGCTTGTGTTTGGAAGCGGGCATACCGCCCGGCGTGGTCAACGTCGTTCCCGGAAAGGGTAAAGTGGCGGGTCACGCACTGCTGGAATCGTCCGGCGTGGACAAAATCGCGTTCACAGGGTCGACGGAAGTCGGCCGCCACGTAATGCAAACCGCCGCCGGTACGATCAAGCGCGTCTCGTTAGAGCTGGGAGGGAAGTCGCCCAATATTGTGTTCGCCGATGCAAATCTGGGTTACGCCGCGCAGGGCGCGTGCAGCGGAATCTTCTATAATAAGGGAGAGGTGTGCGCCGCCGGCTCGCGCCTGTTCGTCGATAGATCCGTTCACGACCAGTTCGTGGAAGGTCTCCTGTCGAAGATGACCCGTTACAAGCCGGGAGATCCGCTAGACGAAAAAACGCGAATGGGTCCGCAAGTCTCGGCGTCGCACCGGGACTCGATTCTGGCCCGCATCCAGGCTGGTGTGGAAGAAGGTGCCACGGTGGTGGCCGGGGGGGGCGCCACGACGGTGGGTGGCAAGGGGTACTACGTCGAGCCCACGGTGCTCACCGGTGCAACCAACGACATGACCGTCGCACGCGAGGAGATATTTGGTCCGGTATTGTGCGTCATTCCGTTCGAGGACGAAGCCGAGGCCGTGCGCCTGGCCAATGACAGCTGCTATGGACTAGCTTCGGGCATTTGGACGATGGACCCTGCCCGCGCCCACCGCGTCGCCGCCGCGCTGAAAGCGGGCACGGTGTGGATCAACACGTACAACATGTACCACCCGGCGTCTCCGTTCGGGGGCGTCAAGGAAAGTGGCTTCGGACGCGAACTGGGCGCCGACGCCATCGACATGTACCTCGAGAAGAAATCGGTCTGGGTCAGTCTCCGCTAGCTCTCTCCAAATCATCGCGTCTCGCACAATCCACCACCTCCACGACCGAGGTTTGAGACCGGCCGCCGCGGATCTTCCGTGGTTTTGGGGCCGACAGACACCGGGTTTCTGTCGTGTTTGGGGCAAGTCGCCGTGGGCTTCAGTGGTTTTGGGCCAGCCGACCGCGGCCTCCGAGGTTCTGGGGCGCATAGCTGGGGGGGCGCTCCCGCTCGGGCAGTGCTCGCTA
>CBDVBX010000185.1:0-7316 GCA_965372335.1 uncultured bacterium
TGAATGATAGAGCAACCGGGGACCCGAAAGGGTGTAGAGAACGACGATGAGCGCCTGGTCCGGTCGTTTCTCGACGGCAAAGACAGCGCGTTCGACAGAATCGTTCTGATACACAAAAAGTTCGTATTCAACCTGTGTTATCGAATATTGGGTGACTACGACGATGCGGACGACTGCGCCCAGGAGGTGTTCATCAAGATCCACCGCACGCTCAAGGGCTTTAGATTCGAGTCCAGCTTTAAAACCTGGCTCTACCGCGTCACCGTGAACTCGTGTAAAAATCGAATTAAATCGTTGGAGCACAGAATCGGAATGAAAAAAGTCAGATTGGATATGTCGAACGGAAGCGATTCAGAACGCGTTGATATCGTCGACCACGGGCAGTCCCCAGCTGACGAGCTCAAGCGCAAGGAGATCGGTCGTCTGATTCGGGATGCGGTGGCCAAACTGCCCGCCGAACAGAGACTGGTCGTGGTTTTGCGCGACATGAACGGAAGGTCTTACGAAGAGATCGCCGAAATAACAGGACTGCGGTTGGGGACGGTCAAATCCAAGTTGTCGCGGGCACGCCTGAGGCTCAGGCAACTTTTGGAGGGGGCCATTTGATATGGAATGTCGAGACGTAAAGAGCCGTTTGTCGGAGTACATAGACGGAATGCTCGAAGACGATGAGTCATCTCTGGTGAGAGCCCATGTCGAGACCTGCTTGGATTGCGCGAAGACGTATGCGTCGATGACGCGATTGATCGGGTTTATGCGGGAGACCGAATCGGTCGACGAACCGGCGGATTTTCTAGACAGCGTCAGGACGAAGTTGGATCGCAGGTCCTCACCGGGTGATTTTGTGCGCCGCTGGTTTGGGGCACCGGTCACCCGTATGCCGCTCAAAGCGGCTGCCGTTGCGCTAGTAGTTGTTTTGCTGGTTCATTTGCCGGGAGACTTGCGCGATCGCTCACCGCAAGAATTTCAGTTGCCGAGCGACGCCGAGAAAAGAATAGAGATAACCACGGACGATAGTCGGGGAAGGCGCGATGAGCCCGAACCGGCTTCGAAAGAAAACGCGGTAGGCGAGACGATGCGTCGCCAACCCGTCGAGGAACCCGCCGAGACAGACAAGCTCGCCGGGACCGTAGGCGACGAAACCGGAGTCGCCAAGGCCGCAGGTGCCGGGGCCGGAGTCTTCGAGGAAAAGCCCGCCCGGGCCGGAAGAGACGAGGAGGTGCTAGCCGAGGTCGGACTTTACGAGGACGAGTCCGGAGGAGCTGGGGCCGGGGATGCCGAGGGGATCGAATCGGATTATGACCGGGCCAAAGATCGAATAATCAGCCGCAACGCCGAAATTCCGCTTCGCGAAGTCGTGCAGGCGATGGCCGGTACGGTGATCGAGTCAGAATACGATGAAGATAAGAACCGTGTCGTCGCACTAGTCGTCGAAATTCCGGAGGACAACTACGATGCGTTCATCGAAGAGCTCGACCGGTTGGAAGAGGTGACGCTCGACCAGTTGGAAGAGGTGATGCTCGACCGGCCAGCCAGCCCAAGAGAACAAGCCGAGCCTGTCAAATCCGCACCGGCAGCGAAGTCGACGGAGCCGGTGCTCAGGACAGAGTCAACGAGGGCGGCTCGGGCATTGATGCCATCGGATTCGACGAATTCATTGCAGACGACGAAGTCGGACACGCCAGCTACGGCTGGAAAAGCGGCCGAACTAGAGGAGTCGGAAAAGACCAAAAAGCGGGCCGACCAAAAACGAACCGTCACCGTGCGAATATACCTTCGCTGAAGCGAGCCGCCCTGCCTCCCTTCGTAACTTATTGTTTTGTAATACCATATGTTTGCCGGGCGTATTGATCTGTAGCCCGAAACTCCGTGTGCCCCGCACCGCCGCCCGTGCTATACTCTCCGCGCCTCGGTCCCTCGTGTTACGTCTCCCCGCCCTCGATGAAACTCAATTATCGTGCGGCGCACAAAACCCACCCCCGGGGGCATGGGATTGTCCGCGGGTTGAATTCACAGGAGGATACCGCCCATGCGATTTTTTCTTTTGCTGGTCCTGTTAATACTCGTCACAGGCGGCCTGGCCGCCGCCGACGAGTCCGACCAGCGCTTTTTTCCATACGAGTACGAGAACTACACGCTCAACAACGGATTCAAATCTATTCTGATACCGATCGAGGGCAGCGGTCTCGTCGCTTACTACACCGTTGTGCGAACCGGCAGCCGCGACGAGTTCGAAGCGGGCAAAAGCGGATTCGCCCACTTCTTCGAACATATGATGTTTCGCGGCACCGAGAAATACCCCGCCGAAGAGTACAATCGCTTGGTGAGCGAGATCGGTGCCGACGCCAACGCTTACACCACCGACGATTATACGTGCTACTACATGGTGATCCCGGGTGCCGAGCTGGAAACGGCGATGGACCTGGAGAGCGACCGTTTTCAAAATTTATCGTACGAGGAAGGGCCGTTTCGTACCGAGGCGGGGGCAGTGTACGGCGAGTATCGCAAAAACTTCACCAGCCCCTTCCGGCAGGCGCACGAAGAGCTCATGGATGCGGCATTCGATAAACACACCTACAAACACACCACCATGGGCTTCGAGGCCGACATTATTGACATGCCCAACGCGTACGAATACAGCAAGTCATTCTTTCAGCGGTATTACCGGCCGGAGAACTGCGTGCTTTTGCTGGTGGGAGACTTCGACGCCGCCAAGGCGAAGTCCATGATCGAGAAGTACTACGCGGTGTGGCAGCCCGGATACGTACCGCCGCAGATCGTGACGGAGCCGTTCCAGACCGGGGAGCGGAACGTCGAGGTCACTTACAAGGGGCGCACGCTGCCGCTGGTCTGGATGGCGTACAAAGGCGACGCGTTCGATCCGACCGCCAAAATGATGGCGTCGGCTTACCTGCTGGCCGATCTGGCTTATGGCGAGAATAGCGAAATCTACAAAAAACTGGTCATTCGCGAGCAGAAGGTACAGTGGATCGCGGGCGACTTCGGATTCAACCGTGATCCGAAACTTTACGATGTCTACACCCGAGTGAAAAAGGCCGAAGATATTGACTATGTAATCCTCGAAATTGACAAAACGGCGAACCGGTTCAAGGCCCAGGCGGTCTCGGAGAAAGAACTGGAGAACATAAAGATGCGGACTCGTTACGATTACCTGATGGGTCTGGACACGCCCGGACGGGTGGCCGGCGGATTGGCCCGCCTCATAGCGCTGACGGGCGGGATAGAGGCTGTCGACGAACTCTACAACACTTTGGCGACGCTTACGCCGGAGGACATCCGCGCGGCCGCCAACCGTTATCTGCAAAACGAACGTCGTACCGTTCTGATCCTGAAGGGAGAGAAGTGATGAGAAAAACCATAGCCACATTTGTTCTTTTGCTCGTCGTGGTGGGTATGGGGTGCGGCAAGAAGCTAGACGACAAGATGGTGTTGTTAACAGCAGAAAATGATCCGACGGTCTCGTTTCGAATCCTGTTCAACGTCGGATCCCAGAACGATCCGCAAGGGAAAGAGGGCCTGGCGGCATTAACGGCGACGTTGATCACAGAGGGCTCGACGCAAAAACACTCCTACGAAGAGGTCCTGGATCTGCTTTACCCCATGGCAGCTTCGATTTTCGACGGGGTCGACAAGGAAATGACCGCGTTTAGCGGGCGCACACATGTCGACAACTTGGACAATTACTACGCACTGTTCAAGGAAGTGCTCCTCGAACCGGCTTTCAAACCGGAGGATTTCGAACGTGTGAAGAGCGACTATCTCAATTATATAAAGACGTCGCTTCGCTACTCTCAGGATGAGGTGTTGGGAAAAGAAACTCTGTACGAGTTCATTTTTGCCGGAACCCCGTACGGACACAACGAGAGCGGGCACGTCAAAAGCCTGGAATCGATAACGCTGGATGACGTCAAAAAGTTCTACGAGACTCACTATACCTGGGCCAATGTTACCATCGGCCTGGGCGGGGGGTTCGACAAACGATTCGCGCGCGACGTGAAAAAAGACTTCAAGACGTTGCCAAAGGGGCAGCCGACGACGGTTCCGCCGCCCGCAGTGGCTGCCATCCGCGGCCTGCATGTCAAGATCGTCGAAAAGGACGCCACGGCAACCGCGATCAGTTTCGGCTTTCCTATCGACGTGACGCGCGGTAGCAAGGACTTTTACGCTCTGGCGCTGGCCACGTCGTGGCTGGGCGAACACCGTAACAGCTTTTCCCATCTCTATGAAGTGATCCGTGAGAAACGGGGACTCAACTACGGCGACTATGCCTACATCGAACATTTCCCCAACGGGCACCGTCGTCAGTTTCCCCCAGCGAACGTTGCTCGCCGGCAACAGATTTTCCAAATCTGGATCCGTCCGGTTCCCAACGAAACGTGTTTGTTCGCCTTTCGAGCGGCGATGAGGGAGCTTCAAAATTTGATCGACAACGGAATGTCACAGGAGGATTTCGAGCTAACGCGAAAGTTCCTGAAGGGCTACATTCTGCACTACGCGCCGACTACTATGGCAAAACTTGGCTACGCGCTAGACGACCGTTTCTACGGAAACGAAAACGAGCACTGGGCCACTTTCGCCAGAATGCTCGACGAGCTCACTCTCGAAGACGTAAATACGGCGCTTACCAAGCACTTCATCTATCAGAATTTGAAGGTCGTCTTTATTACGCCTGACGCAGAGGGTCTGAAGAAGACGCTAGTGACCAACGCGCCCAGCCCAATCACGTACTCGTCGGAGAAACCAGCGGAGATATTGGAGGAGGACAAGGAGATAATTTCGTATCCGCTCACCGTGATGCCGGAGAACGTCACGATCGTCCAAGTTGATGATCTGTTCGAAGGCTAAGGCCGCACCGGCCTGGCCGGATTCGCGGCAAGCCGTTATGGAGTCGAATACTCGACACGCCCACCGGGAGAGACCCGGTGGGCGTGTCGATGTTTTTATTTGGCGTGATCGAAGTCGCGAAGGAACACGTGACGCTTGACGCCAATCATCCTCTGGTGGGAGAGGACCTAATCTTCGAGATCGAGCTGGTAGAAGTCGTTTGAGCCTGCAATCGCTTCCTTCCTAATGGTCTGGCCGCAGGCCGATTTCAAGTTAATTTCGTGGCACGGTATATGCTCGCCGCGGAAACGACGGCCAGGACGCCGCGAGCGACACTCCCGGGATTCAAGAGAGGTTTGGGCAATGAGGGCGTATAAACGGCAGGCGGCATTTACAGCAGCACTGGCGGTGGTTTTGGCGACCGCCTGCGATGTCGTCGATTGGAACAAGACCCAGGAATACCGCAAGTCGTTCCAGGAGGCCGCCCCGCAGCCCGAGTGGTGGGACAGAGTGTCGACAGACGATGTAATGATACGATCTTATGACGACTTACTCTCTTACTGGCAAGACAGAGAGCGATCGAACATCCAATTTTTCAAAGCGGCGTATCAGGCAATTCTCTACCATCCGCTCGATGACGATCTGGTCGTCAACGCGGTCAATTTGTTGCCCAACGGCGACAGCGAGTACCCCTATACGACGACGATGCTCGAATTCGTGTTGGAACGCCACTTCTACTACCAGCGGCCCCTGTCCAACTACCTTGGAAAATCCGGAGACACAATCGCCGGTATCACTCGCAGACTAGCGGTGACGTACAACAACATCGGTGACTACGCATCGACCATCGAACTTGTGGAACGGCTCCTGGACGAACGCGAGTTCGAGGTCAACGACCAACTGCTCGAGCTGCTTTCGCTCGACTACGCCGAAGCTCTGTACGAGTACGGCCAAGCGGACGAAGCGGTCACCGTTTTGGAAACGGCCATCGATAAGTACGACGGTGACTGGGAAAAACGCCTGGGAGAGAAGCTCTCGCTCTACCGTCGCCTCCAGTAGACGCCCAACTGGCGCTCAAATCATCGCCATCGGCCACCCAACGAGAGAGCAACGAAAGCCGCTAGTTGCCGTTCGCTTCTGTTATAATCCAGCCCAATTCGTTTGGTAGATTTCCTCCATCGACCGTCGAACAACATGCTCGTTTTGATTGTCTCGATATATCTCGCTCTCATGTTGGGTGTCGGCGTCTGGTGCAGCCGTAAGCGCATTTCGAGCGTCACCGATTTCCTCCTCGCTGGCAGGCGTCTCGGTGTGGTGATGGGTGCCGGTGCGCTGGCGGCGACACACTTCGGTGGGGGAGCGGTCCTGGGTGGTGCGGAGTACGGATACAAGTACGGCATTGCCGGCGCGTGGTACGGCGTATCGACCGGCATCGGTTTGCTGGCGCTGGGTTTGGTAACGGCGAGACGGTTTCGCCAGTTGGCCCTATTTACCGTGCCCGACTACCTCGAACGACGTTACGGCGGGAAAGCGGTCCGGCTTCTGGGAGCGTTACTTTCGCTCGCGGCGATGGTGGGCATTCTCGCCGCCCAGGTCAACGCGGCGGGCAGGGCATTCGAAATGCTCGGCATCACGGGCACGTGGGCGCCCGTGGTGGCTGTGGCCGTGTTCGTGGCCTACACCGCACTGGGCGGTTTGTGGGCAGCCACCATCTCTGACGTGGTTCAGCTCACCATCGGGGCCGTCGGGTTGGCGATCGCAGCGATCGTGGTGGTTGTGCGGGCGAACGCCCTAGGTGGAATGGAAAGTTTGCTGGCTTCGACCGGGGTGGGAGACGGTTACTTCGACCCATTTGGCGGTGGTGGGGCGTTCGTGCTTTGGTTGTTGCTGCCGACGGTGATGTACACGTTGATCGGACAAGATTTCTACCAGCGGTTGTTCGCGACGAAGAGCGCCGACGTGGCGCGAACGGCCGCGCTAGCCGGCGGCGGTTTCCTGGTTGTGGTGAGCGTTCTTCCCGCCGTGGTCGGGATGGGCGCGCGGGCGCTCTCGGGCGACGCCTTGCAGCCGGGAGATGCCATGCCGTGGGTGCTCGGCGAGCTGATGCCGCCGGTTGTGGGAGGGTTCATCCTGGCAGCGATTCTGGCCGCGGTGATGTCGACGGCGGACTCTCTGCTCACCTCGGCCACTTCTCACGTGGTCAAAGACGTCTGGCTGGAGGTGATCCGCGACGGTCGGGCCGCCGACGAGGCCAGCATGCTTTTGGTATCCAGATGGGTCACCGTCTGGGTCGGTGTTGCGGCATTGTTGCTCGGACTCAGCTTGCCGGGAATCGTTCGTACGCTTATCTACTCGTACACGATGTACACCGCCGGCGTTCTTGTGCCAGTACTCGGCGGCATCGTGTGGCGGGGGGCGACGAGGACCGGGGCACTGGCGGCAATTGTGATTGGCTCGGTCGTCGCACTCAT
>CBDVBX010000186.1:0-7293 GCA_965372335.1 uncultured bacterium
CCGGGGTACCTGGCCGAGGCGTACCACCACATCAGAGATGGCGGCGGCGTGTGTATCGCCGACGAAGTCCAAACCGGCTTAGGCCGATTGGGCACCGAATTCTGGGGATTCCAAACGCAGGGCGTCGTACCCGATATCGTCGTCCTGGGAAAACCCATCGGTAACGGGTTCCCTCTGGCAGCCGTAGTGACCACCGAAGAGATCGCACAGTCGTTCGACAACGGCATGGAGTTTTTCAGCACCTTCGGCGGTAACCCCGTCTCGTGCGCAGCCGGCCTGGCCGTACTCGATGTCGTGCAGCGGGACGATCTTCAACAACACGCGCTGCGAGTCGGCAATCGACTGCTCGCCGGCCTGGAAGAGCTAAAGGGGCGGTACGCGATTGTGGGAGACGTGCGCGGTTCGGGCTTGTTCGTGGGGATAGAGTTGGTACGCGACCGCCAATCGCTCGAACCGGCAACCGCAGAGGCATCTTATATCGTAAACCGACTGCGCGAACGCGGTGTCCTCACAGGAACCGATGGCCCCTTTGACAACGTAATCAAGATCCGCGGTCCGCTGGTTCTCACCGAAGACGACATCGACCTGGCGCTCGACATAATCGACCAGACGCTGGGTGAAGATCCTGTTCGGGTGTAGTCGAAAAGAGTGTAGTCACGCATGTCACAAAGCTTACGGATTCTTCTGGCGTCACTGATGTTATGTGGCTGTCTTTCGACAGTATCGATCACTCGCGATACTCTCGAAGGAACGCTCGAGGAGAGCTTTCCGGTCGGTTGGGACCTAAGCGGCCGGTCAATCGAAGACTACTTCGTGTTCATCGATCGATCGATCGTCCACGGCGGCACCGCAAGCGCCACCCTGGTAGCTCTGGACGTAGAATGGCGAGGTTACGGTAAATTTCAACAGACTATTCGTGCCGACAACTATGCCGGGCAACGTGTTCGGTTTCGAGCGTTTGTGCGCACCAACAAAGTCGGCGGATGGTGTGCCCTGTGGATGCGCGCCGATTCCGAGACCCACAGCGGAATCGCATTCGACGACATGCCTGCCCGCAGGATCGAGGGCACCACAAGCTGGCAATCGTACGACGTCGTGCTCGACATACCCGAAGACGCCAAAGCGCTTGTCTTCGGCGCCGTACTCGCGGGGATAGGACAGATTTGGATCGACGACTGCGTGCTGGAGGTTGTTAGTCATGAAGTCGACACGACCGGCGATTTCAATCCTCGCATGAAGCTAAACAGGCGTCCAGTCGCACCAGACCTGAAGCTAGACCCCATCAACCTGGACTTCGAAGGCGAAGTGGCGGAGTACCTGTACGATATTGATTTCTAGCGGCGGTTGAGGGTCCGTTGAGCAACCCGGTTACTCGTAACGGAGCGCATCGATAGGTCGAAGTCTTGATGCCCTTATCGCGGGTAAAAGGCCAAAACCGACTCCCACTGCAGAGCAGAACACCAGCCCGATGACGGCCCACTCCAATGGTACGTTGACGTCGAAGGAAGTGAACATGGTAACGAGGTTTCCCAACCCAAAGCCCGCCAGGACCCCGACAACACCACCGATGTTGCAAAGGATGACGGCCTCCAGAAGGAACTGCGATAAGATGTCCTTGGGCTTTGCGCCGAGCGACTTGCGAATACCAATTTCTTTTGTCCGCTCTGTTACTGAAACCAACATGATGTTCATGATGCCTATCCCGGCTACGACCAGCGCAATAATACCGATGACGAATGCCGCAATCTTCACGCCTAAAGTCATCTCATTGAACTGCGTAATCAGACTTTCGCTGTTGAAAAAGTCGAAATTATCCTCTTCGTTTGGCTTCACGCCTCGCTCGTGTCGCATCACCTGGCGCGTTTCCTCAATTGCATCGTGAATGAGCTCTGGCGTCTTCGCCCGAACGGTGACGTTGACGGAGCGCGAAAATCCGTTTCGGTCCACCATCCCATAGGTGTTCAAGTACGTGGTAATCGGGATCAAAACGTAGTTGTCGTAATTCGCTCCAAATGCCGATTTTTTCTCGTCGAAGACGCCGACCACTTGGTACTTACGCCCGTCTAGCCGAATTTCTTTGTCTATGGGATCGACGAAAGGAAATAGCTTGTTCCCAATAGCGTGGCCAATCACAGCCACGCTACGCGCGCTCTTGACATCCATCTGGGAGATGTTTCGTCCCAATCTGACGTAGTGTGTATTGTTGGGTGGATACTCGGGTGTTCCGCCGCAAACGGTGATATTAGGGTTGGTGGTCTCCCCCCTGTACTCCGCGACCAGTCCGAAGTCCCAAATCTCCGACCCCACCAGGTCCACCGTCTCCACCTGTTCCCGGATTGCGTTGGCATTCTCTACGGTCACAGGCGGTCTGCGCATCGCCTTGCGACGATCTTCGTCCGAACTGAATCCTCCAATCGGCCACTTCTGGACCTGAAAAACCTGGGCGCCCAGAACACTCATCTCTTTTTCCATGGTGGTCTGCACCACGGCTATAGCCGTCATCACGGCTATGATCGACGCTACCCCAGCTACAATTCCCACCAGAGTCAGAACGGACCTCAGCTTGTTGCTGAGGATCGCCGCCAGGGACATGAACAATATGTCAAAGGCAAGCATGGCGATTACTCCCGGCCGAAGGCTTACTCGTAGCGGAGGGCTTCGATAGGGTTTAGTCTGGCACCTTTATAGGCTGGCACCAATCCGGCCAGTACACCGACGGTTACAGAGACAACCACAGCTATGACCAATATGGGCAACGATATGCTCGCGGGCATCAGCACCGCATCGATCACGGCGGTCAATATCGACGCCAGCAAAATACCGACGACACCTCCCATAAGGCATATAGCGCACGACTCGAACAAGAATTGAAACAGTATACTGTGCCGCTTGGCTCCGATGGCTTTACGGATACCGATTTCCCGGGTGCGCTCGGTGACGGATACGAACATGATGTTCATCACGCCCACACCGCCGACAAACAGTGAAATACTGGTCACCAGGAGTCCTACGAGGAGCACCACACCCATTACGCTGCTAAACGCACCAACTAGAGTATCCAGTTTGTTGATGGAGAAGTTGTCCGATTCGGACGGCCGCAGTTTACGGATTTTTCGCATTTCTCCGATGATTTCGAACTCGAGCTCCGCCATGGCCTCTTTCGACGGCGCCTTGACCGCGACGTTGACATCTTGTCGTCCGCGGTGGCCGCCGTACGCTTTGACGTATGATGTGATGGGAATGAAGATCTGCCGGTCGAAGTTTGGTCCGCCGAGAAAACTCCCACCTTGCTTTTCCATGACGCCAATCACGCGAAAGGTGGTGCGGCCGATTTTCATTTTCTTGTTGATGGGATTCGCAGCCCCGAACAAACCGTCTCGAACGTCGGTGCCGATGACGCAGACGTGCTTCTTATAAGTGACGTCCGATTGCATCAAGAACCGGCCGGTCTCCGGCTGGGCACTGGAAACCATCGTCTGTTTTTCGGTCGTGCCGATGATGGTCACACCTTCCATGGTTTCAGACCGGTATTTCACGTCGCGACGGCCGTTCATGGTCGGGTTGACAATGCCCTTGCCGCGCAGTTTGTAAACCAGCTCGTTCACCTGTCGGAGCTCCAGAGGCGGACGATTTCGATACAAGAAGAAATCGCTCATGACCACCCAGGGCATGCGCGACACATAAATCACGTCGGCGCCCACCGCGGAGAAACTCTGGCGGAACCTGTTTTGAAGGCCGTTCGCCGCTGTCATCGTCAGAATTACCGCGACGATGCCGATGATGATGCCAAGCGTCGTCAAGGCACCGCGGCCCTTGTTGGCACGGAGTGCACCGAGTGCGATTTGAAACGACTCGCCAAGATCAATGATCAATCTCATAATGGTCCGTCACTCTCGATCGATCCGTCCATCAGCCGGATAGCACGCCGCGCGTGCCTCGCGATATAGTCCTCGTGAGTTACCAGTACGATGGTTTGCCCGGAATCGTGCAGTTCGTCGAGGACCTCCATGATCTCGCTTCCGGTCTTGCTGTCGAGGTTTCCGGTGGGTTCGTCCGCAAGAATTAGTGACGGGTTGAACACCAGCGCCCGTGCGATCGCCACACGCTGCCGCTGCCCACCCGAGAGCTCGTTCGGTTTGTGTTTCATTCGATCGGCAAGCCCGACCCTTTCGATCGCCCTTTCGGCGAGTATACGGCGCTCTGACTTGGGCACCCCACCGTAAACCAGCGGCAACTCGACGTTGTGGAAAATGTTGGCCCGCGGGATGAGATTGAACGTCTGGAAGACAAATCCAATCTTGCGGTTGCGGATTTCGGCCAATTGGTTTTCCGACATCTCAGCCACCATTCGTCCTTGCAGCGAATACGATCCTGATGTCGGCACATCCAGACAGCCGATGACGTTCATCAGGGTCGATTTTCCGGACCCCGACGGACCCATGACGGCAACGTATTCGTTTCCGGCAATATCGAGCGATACCCCGCGCAGAGCGTGCACTTCGTCGGCGCCCATTACGTAGGTCTTTACGACGTTTTTGAGCGACAAGGTGGTCTCCGTCGATGCCGGTGTCATCTCCATATCCCTATGCCCCACCGGTCTTCTTGGGATCGTTGTTGATGGTCACCGGGGCGCCGTTTTCGAGATCTTTGGAGATTGCGCGATAACTGCCGGTGACGACTTCGTCGCCCTCTTCGAGGCCCTCGAGGATTTCGATAAGTTCGTCGCTTTGGATGCCGGTCTTGACCTGTTTGGCAATCGCTTTGCCGTCTTCGATACAAAACACGATTTCCACAAATCCATCGCGATCGGGCGTATAACGCGCCTCCGCATCTTCCCGGCTCTCACCTGCCATCGTGAGTTGATCCACAGTTCTGACCGCGACGCTTTGGATGGGCACACTGAGCGCGCTCTCATTGGTCTTGGTAAAAACGTCTGCACTGGCCGTCATGCCCGGACGCAACGTCTCTGGCGGGTCGTTGATCGTGATTTTTGTTTCAAATTCTGTCTTTTGATCGGAGGTGCCTGCGCCAGCGACATTGGCGCTGTTGGCGATCTCATGTACAGTGCCTGTCAACACCTGATCCAGCAAGGCGTCCACCTCTATTTCAGCCTCCTGGCCAATCGCGATAGACACGATGTCGTTCTCGTCTACATTCACCTGGGCTTCCATCTCCGAGAGATCGGATACCACCAGGATGACATCCTCCTGAAACTGCGACCCGATGGCGATCTCGCCCTGCTCCTTGTTGAGATCGCTGATGGTTCCCGCCATGGGCGCAAATATGGTGGTCTTGGATAGATCGTCGCGCGCTTGCTTCAGCACTGCCTTGACCTGCTCCACCTGATTCAGGGCCGCCTCGTAACGAGCCACTTCGACCTGGTACTCCGCACGCCTGTTGTCGAATGCCGCTTCGGACTCCAGATTTTGGCCCATCAGTTCTTTGGAACGCGTGAATTCCTTCCCTGCCCTGTTCATGTTTTCGCGGACCAGCTTGGCATTCGCCTGGGCAGAACGTACACTGGCTTCGGCGCTCTCGACAGACGCCACGTAGCGTTCGCGGTCCAACTCCACCAGAAATTGGCCTTTCTCGACCCACTGCCCCTCCACGACGGCCAACTTCATGATCTTTGCGCTGACATCGGCGCTGACCTTGACTTGGGTTTTGGGTTGGATCTTCCCGGTGGCGGTGACCTTTTGGACAATCTTTTCCCGACTGACCTTGGCGGTTTGGACTTCCAAGGCCTTATCATCGCCGCCCCGCAGCACCACGCCAGCTATGACCGCGCCCACCACCACGACCCCGGCGCCGATCAAAAGGGGTTTTCTTCTCATCGTGCAGCTGCCTCCAATTTCTTATTAGTCAATGCGTTACGAGAGATGCTGTATCAAGTTAAGACTACGGCAAAACCATACAGAAGGTTGCCATTGCGCGGTAGGATCTATACCAGGATTCGGGTTTTGATACGTTCATTTCATACGGGCAACGATATTTCAAACACCGTACCCCGCCCGACCTCGCTATCTACATGAAGCGCCCCACCGTGCTTTTGGACGATATTATAAGATATGGACAAGCCCAATCCCGTCCCGACACCCGACCCCTTGGTGGTAAAACCCGGATCGAAGATCTTATCGATATTCTCCGCCGGAATGCCTTTTCCAGTATCCGCTATCTTTATGTAGACATTCTTGTCATCCGCGCTGGTTGTGATTCTTAAGGTACCTTTACCATCGATTGCGTGGGCCGCATTGACAAACAAATTCATAAATACCTGATTCAGTTGATTGGGATAACACCGAATCCGCGGAATGCCCCCATATTCTTTGACCACCTCGACGTTATGCTTCAATTCGTGATGAACCAGTGTAAGCGTGCTGTCAATGCCCTCGTGGATATCCGCTTCCTGGAGCTCGGCTTCATCCAACCTGGCAAAGTTTCTTAGACTCCTGACAATCTTTGTCACCCTGACGCTACCTTCTACGGCAATGCGGGTGTTTTCTCTGAGCAGCCGCATCGCGGTCTGGTAATGTATGTCATCTTTGACCGCCTGCACGGACTCGCCTCGTTCCATGGTCTCTTGCAGCCGGTCAAGACATCTGCTCGATACGTCGGACGCGCTGTTGATGGCCCCTATCGGGTTGTTGATTTCGTGGGCAACGCCGGCTACCAGATCGCCCAATGACGCCATTTTCTCCTTTAGTATCAGTTGTTGTTGCGCTTCTTTGAGCTGATCCAATGTTTGCCCTAACTCCTTGTTCTTCACATCCAGATCTCGAGTTCTCTCTTCGACTCTCTGCTCGAGTGTGTGACTGTACTCTCTCAACTGGTCAGACTTTTGTTCCAGTTCGCGCGAATACACCCGCAATCGTCTAGTGTTTTCCTGGAATAGTCGCTCGAGAATATAGGCGAGAGAAAGAATGAAGAGGAGTGCCCCCCAATGCGACGTCCACCGCCAGAATGGCAAATATCCCATTCCCATCAGAATGTCGTTAAGTCCCGTTGCGCTAAAGGCGGTGAATCCCCAAACGAATATTCTCGCGTTCGGATTGCCGCTAATTGCTGCTTTAATTACGATATAAGCTGCAATCACAATCGTGACGACAAATAAGATACTGTAAGGCATAAAAGCCGCTGTCAACGGGACCACGTTCAGCACATCCAGCCCTAAGACGACGAGCGCAGCCACCAGGTGCAACAACCACAGACTTTTTATTACTGTGTTCGCTCCAACTATATGTTGAAGGAACAAGTACATCCCCACAGGAAACAGAAGATAGGAAGCATGCCTGG
>CBDVBX010000187.1:0-7243 GCA_965372335.1 uncultured bacterium
CGAGTCAGGGGTATCTATCCGGTGCCGGACAACACGATCGGGTTGGCGGAGGGGATCGTACGGGTCGGGGGGCATGATACGGATGGCGATGACCTTGCTGATGAAGCCCGCATCGGCCTCACTGGAGCCGGTGGTGTGGAGATCGATGAGTGGTTGATATCGAGGACGGATACGGCCTTGTGGTTCAATGCCGTCGACCGTGTAAATCAGCTGACGTTTGTCGCCGTGGGCGGTGCCCTGATAAACGGTGACATGTATTACCCTTATGTAGCGACGTTCGAAATCGGTCCGGACAGCTCCCTGGTGGTACTCAATGAAAAAATATTCGATGTGGCACAGGGTCATACTTACGGGGGTGTCAAACTCGACCCGGGTAAAATCTCCGGTGATAGGTTTACGTGTTACACGACGTTGGGCCGGGTGGCAACCGACACGGATCCCAAAAAAATCGCAGTCCAGGCGTTCCAGGGTTCAACATCCGACGTATCCGTGTATGACATAGAGTGGACCGTCGATCTCACATGGAGTGAACCGTTGGATATGTGGACGTCTCATGGCGTTATCGAGCTGTTTGACGGCTCCGTGTATATCGCTGGGGCGGGCAACGTTATGAAGAAAGAAGAGTCAGGGAAAAGCAGCCAATGGACGGCGGGATTCATTGGTTCCGTCTCGACAAACGGTGCATTCAACTGGCTCCACACAATAAGTCTCAGCCAGTATTCTGAGCTATACTACGACGTTCGGGTGACAACCGATGCGCTTTACGCGGTGGGTACGTACGGTCGTTACTTGACCCCGTCCGATAATCATAGGTACGGGCTGGCGCTGTTATACGGATTAGACCGTGCGACTGGCAGCGAGATATACCATATTGGTTTTGGCGGGGACGACTACTCTTCGGGTTTTAATACCATGTTGCCAAGAGCCCCGCACGCCGTCTGCGCGGGGTGGACTAATTATTTTGTGTCCGGGGCCGGATTTCCGGCGTGGTTCACAGAGGTAGATCTGGAAGAAATCGGGGCCGTGGGCGTACAGTTGTTGCCGGAGATGCCAACGGTAGATACTCCAGCCGACAGCCCGGGAAAAAGTGTTTCAAGGGGTGACGACGACAGACGGGCGGGTCGGTAGCACCAAATTACCCAAAAGGGAACTAAGATACGTGAAACCGCGACGGGTTCAGCGGGCCGCGGCCCCTACCTTGACGAAGTTTTTACCCGTTTCGGTGCGCACGCCGGTGTGCAGGTCGGTGATCGTCACCACCAGGCGATACGGTCCTTCTTCGAGGTTTTCGATATCGATGGCAATGCGCTCCCATTCATTGTGCTCGAGCCCGACGCGTTCGAATGTCTGCGTGACTTCCGGGTCACCGGAGCCGATACCAACAAATCCTGTGACGGCGCGTCCCAGCCGGTTCCAAGCGCTTGGACTCTCTTCCGGGTCCTTGTGAATCCCGAATGTGAGACGGTAACGGCTCCGGCCACCGACGACGTTGAGGTTGTAGATTTCGAAATAAATGCGTACCGGCTGACTGTGTGCGTAAGCTCGCCACGGATTGACCGGCAGTACCTCACCATTCCGTACGATCGACGAGCCCTCCGATCCCTCCCTGAGAAACACTAGATCGCTAGTTGTAATCGCCGAACCGAGTAATCGGTCGCTCTCGGCCCGGCCGACAAAAGAGGCAATCGTCGTGCGCCCGTCGTCTTCGAACGCGCAAGCGAGATTGTAACGGCCGAACGGCATTTGGTGGCGCGTGACGACGTCGTAAAGCCGGTACTGCGACCCCGGCAACATGGCCATATCGAGGGCGCGGACAGTGTCGGCTGTCGAGTGCTCCACCACCCAATCCTCATCGAAAAACCGAGCGCGCACGTGGAATTCGTGCAGTGACGACACGTCTATATTATTGAGTACGCTGTCGGCGTTGACCTGCATGGCGACGTACACGGAGCATTGGAAATCGTCGTCCTTGAACGCGATGACGTCCATCGCGCCGTTTACGGGGATGGCGGGCGGTTTGAAAAGCGTCACGCGGTGCTCGTGACGCGCATAAACCAACTTCGATGACCGGCCCGGAGGGATCTGCAAATTGCCGTTGAGAAACCGATCGCTGAAAAAGAACTTGTGGATTTGCCCGGGGGTCACGTATGTCCAGCTTTCGTAGCGGTCGCCGCCGTAGGATGCGTGGATATCGGTCGGCCACCCGAATTTGATCGAAATCTCGCCGCGTTCGGTATCCCACCCGCGGACCTGCGGCTTGACCCACGAGATGTGGACCTTCGAGTGAGAAAAGAACAGATCGGCGCGAAACGTCCGGTAGACGTGTTCGAGAAATCGTTCGTTGATGTCCGTAGTTGGATCGGGATCGCGGACTACCCAGAACGCGTGGTCCATTACGGCCTGCTCGTCTTGATTCGCGTCCTCGTAGATGCCCATGTCGTCGTAACCGAGGACGTTTCTGCCCAGCGTGGTGTACGCGTCCAGTTCTTCTTCACTCATTAGGGTCAGTGCGATCTGATAGCAGCTGTCGGCTTCGGCCAACTGGTCTTGGTCATAAGCGACCGTACCGACGAGCAGCGGAAACTCCGGATTTGCGGGGAAGGCCTGAGAAAAGTGTCGGGAGGCGTCCACCGCCTCGTCGACGCGGTCGAGGGCGTAGAGCGTGTAGACGTAACGAATGGCGGCATCGACAATTGTCGAATCGCATTCGAGGGTGAGCTTGAGCCAAGCGCGCGCTTTTGCGGCGTCGTCGATATAGGCGTTGACCCTTAGCTTCCACTGTTCGTAGTAGGTGACGCCCAGCTTGTATTTCGAAACGCAGATATCCGGATCGATCTCGATCGCACGTCGGAAGCAACGGGCCGCGTCGGGATAAAACGTTTGCGAGAAGTAGGTCATCCCCAACTCCTGTAAAACATCCGGGTCCTTGGGGAAGAGCTGAAGCGCTCGTTCGAGCACGTACTGCGATTTCAAACGATCGACAATGGTATCGCGGCTTCTGTGCAAGTCGCCCAGCAAAATAAACCACTGCGGGTCCCCAATCGCCTTCAGATCGGTTCGCTCGAGCTGTTCGATGGCGGCCAGCGTATCGCCGGCGGCCAGTTGCTTCAGGGCAGACTGTAACCGGGCGTCTCCGACGGCGGAAACGGCGCCGGCAATCCCCGCGAGGATAAGGAAAAAACAGGTGACAATGCGACGCGACCGATTCATCCGTCCAGTGTTCCTTATGGTGGTGAGAAAGAGGGTCTGGAGTATTGTCGACTCGACACCATGATAACTTATCGGCTGGCCGAGCAGAAGCACCTGATCGGGCGACACCCGCCCTTCGGTGATTTTGTCGATCAGCTTTTGAACCCATGTCAGCCAAGCCTCCCTAATGGCGTGTGATATAGTGCGTTCAATCTATGTCGTTTGGACGGATGTTGATTTCTTGCTGTGAATGTGTTGAAATCAGGGTGAGCCCCATCGTTTTGTGCCTTCCGAAAGGTGCCGGCAATCGTGAATACCTCCCAGTGCCTGCTATTTATTGCCGTAGTCGGCGTCATAAGCCTGACCGCGTGTTCAGAAGACTCACCCTCCTCTCCTACCTATCCCCCAGTCAAAACACCGTCGTATGTCATGCAGTGGGGAAGCAGCGGCATCAGCGACGGGCAGATGCAAGCGCCCGTTGGCATCGCCGTTAAAGCAGGTTACGTCTACGTAGTCGAATTTATAAACTGTCGTGTTCAAAAATTCGATACCAGTGGAGTATTTATCTCGAAGTGGGGCAGCCGGGGCAGCGGCGAAGGGGAGTTCAATGATCCCTCGGCAATCGCAAGCGATTCGGACGGGAACATCTACGTGGCCGACACCGGCAATCATCGCGTTCAGAAGTTCGACAGTGGTGGGACGTTTCTTGTCGAGTGGGGTGACAGCGGCAGTGCCGATGGACAGTTTGCGCATCCGGCGGGGATCGCCTGCGACACAAGCGGTAACGTCTATGTGGTTGAGAGTCACAATCAACGCGTCCAGAAATTCGACGGCGATGGCGTGTATAAGGGCCAATGGGACGGTGGCGAAACCTGCGACACCAATCTCAAATATCCTCGGGGAATTGCGGCCGATCCCAACGGTTTCCTATACGTGGCCAACCTTGGCAGCCGATTCATTCATAAGTACGACTTCGACGGGGAACTTGTAATGGAATGGGACAACGTCTGGGGAGAGCTTTTCAATTCGAGAGGATTGGGATGTGACGCGTACGGCGCCGTTTACGTCGCTGACGAATTCGATCACCGTATCAGCAAATTCGACGGCGATGGGCGTTTAATATACATGTGGGGAAGGCCGGGTTCCGGAGAAGGCCAGTTCAATATACCCAGGGCCGTCGCTTGCGACGCCGATGGTCACATCTACGTGGCCGAAATGGGAAACAATCGAATTCAGAAATTTCGGTAGAGGATGTTGTTCTTTCCGATTCCAATCGTCGGGACAGACGATGACGCGAAAGGCGGTTCTTCTGAAATAATTTGTAACGGTATCGCGCTTGACATGGCTCTGCCGCCTGCGGTATCATTATACGCATCAGAGCTTTACGCATCGCTGTCTCCTGTGCTTTACAGCTGTTTACCGGTCGGGGGGGAGACCCAGATCGGTCGAGTTTTCACACCGAAAGGGCACCGCTATGTTTAAGCGCCGTAATGCGTTGTGGCTTATTGCCGTAATCATCGCCTCCCTCGCCGCTTGCTCGGACCAGGGCGTCTCACCCATAGGCGAAAATCAATTTACCACGAGCGGGATGCTCATATCGATCGCGGACGTCGGTCCCAGCGCAATTGTATTGAGCGTCGACGTCTCCGACAGCATCTCAGCCGACGAACTCAGTTCTATGGTGAGCGCGTTGGGCAATAGTCTGTCGGACCCGGCGTTGATTCCCCAGGACGGCCGTATTACTGTCGCGACCTTGGTTTACGGGGACACGGTGGCCGTGATCACAAATCCGACGCCGGTCACCGAGCAAAGTCTCAAGGATGTCATCCTACCGGATCTAGACAGCCTGCTGACCGACCGCGTTGTCTCCGGTGCGGGCGCCGACCTGGCGGGCGCTTTGGCGGCTGCCGATACGATCCTCCAGGCCGCCACCGTCAACGACCGCCACGTCTTCATCTTGGGCAGCGGCGCTGCCGACGACCCGACCGCCGTGGAGGCCGCGTGTACGAATCTGGGCAACGCGGGTGCGATGGTGTCTGCGGTGGGAGTCGACCCCGACCCGGCCGGCGCGACCCTACTGAAAGGCTGCGCCACGGCCACGGGCGGTTTTTTTGGGGCGGGGGAAACGGACCTTGGCGAATTGTGCGCCGAGGCTTTCGCATACATGTTGCAGGTCGACGTCGACCTGGAACCAGAGAACGGCGACAAGCCCCGCGGCGAGTCGTACACGGTGACGGCGAAGGTGTTCCGCGGCGGCGATCCGGACAGCTATCCGGTGGCCGGTCAAGACGTCACCATCACGGTGGTGGCCGGTCCCAACGCGTCGACCACCACGACCGGAAAGACAGATGTGGACGGCGTCGTGACGTTGACATATACGGGTGACGGCGGCCCAGGCACGGACACGATCGTGGCCGAGACCTTGCATCCGGGGACGGGCTCGACTTTGTCCGACACAGTCACGGTGACCTGGATCAACTCGCCTCCCACGTGCGATGCAGGTGGACCGTATCACGCGACGTTCGACACCGATACTGTCACGGTTAAACTGGACGCCTCGGCTTCGTCCGACGCCGAAGGTGATTCTCTGCGTTACCTTTGGCAGGTCGAGTGCGAGGACGCGCGGTTCGACGACGCAACATCCGCCACGCCGGTACTCACACTCACTGGCGAGTGCCTGTGTGTCGATTCGCTGTTGGTGAATCTACACGTGAGCGACGGATTTGATACCACGTCGTGCGATGCGACGCTGTTCCTTCACGACATACGCCCACCGACGATCGAAGTTCGCGAAGACCCGCTGCGCATGTGGCCGCCGAATCACAAGTATCGCGAGGTCACCGCAGACATGATGCTGGTGGCGGCGTACGACGCGTGTGACATCCCGATCGACATCTCCAGGGCCGTGATCGTCGAGGTCCGGTGCGACGAACCGGTAAACGACAACGGCGACGGAAATACCGAACCCGACATCATGGTAATGTGCCCCAACTCCGTCGATCTCCGCGCCGAGCGCGCGGGTGGCGGCGACGGCCGGGTGTACACAATCGTGTATCGGATCACGGGAGACAACGGCGTGTCCGCGGAAGCGGAAGCCAAGGTGTTCGTCCCGCACGACGCTTCGAATGACCACGCCGCTGAAGGCGACGGTGGTTACACCGTGCCGGGCTGCGGCGGTGACAATTAGAAGCCCGATTAACCGCCGCCCCCTGACTCGATCTTGGCGGTGATCGTACATCGGTCCCCCTCGAACGGAGAATTCTCTCTCTCGGGGGGGATCTTTTACACGGGGGAGAGGGGAGGCGTTAGTGAAGTCCGTCGACGAAGTAGAGCGTGGAGAGTACCCGCCGATAACTGTACACGTAGGACTTACCGTCCGCGGACAACTGGATAAAACCGACGTCTAGCAATCCCGCCCTGTCGCTGGGCGCCAATTCCAGCCACGGACGCCTCGCGCCGCTCTCCAAGTCGAGTCGTTCTATTCGCGTCGGTAATTCGCCTCTTCGCGTCACGAACAGCGACTCGCCGAGTTCGTCCACTCGTAGGGGTACATCGCCGGCCCGCGACCCCGGAATAGAGCGCGGATCGCCGTCTGCGACGGAATGAATGCGCAGGACGTCGTCGGGGCCGATAGCAACCACGTAGCTGCCATCGGGCGACATGACGAACGGAAATTTGGTCCCTTCGGGTGAGATGGGCCTCGGGTTTCCTTGGTCGGGATCGAACTCATACAGGCGAAGGGCTTGATTTTCTTCGCTGGCATTGATAAGCAGCTTTCTTCCGTCGGGGAACCACGTGCCGTAAACGACGTTGAGACCGGGGACATCGAAGATCTCGGCTTCGCCCGGCCCCCGGGGCACGGCCATAAGTTTTCGGGGTGTACCAATGGTCACAGTCATTGCCCAACGGCCGTCGGGTGAGAGCGCACACGACAACCCATTGCCCAAGTGGACGGGCGCGGATCCGTCGGTCCCACGCAGGTACACCGAGTAATCGGGTCCTCCGCCCTGGCCCTGTTCTTCGAACAGGAGCCACTTCCCATCCGCGGAGATCG
>CBDVBX010000188.1:0-7199 GCA_965372335.1 uncultured bacterium
TTTCTGACGGCCGCCAGAGACATCATCGTGGCGTGGGCCAGGTACGAGAGGAAGCAGCGCCTTCCAAAAGGGCTGTTGTGGAACGACCACGCGATCTTTGCGCGCGTTCAGGTGCTGACAGAATTTTGGAGGCTGTACCGTAACCACCCCAGCTACGATCCAAAGGTCGCTAAGGACGTTTTGTTGTGGGTGGCGCGCAGCGGGCAGATGCTCGCCAAACCGGCACATTTCACCGCGCGGACAAATCACGGGGTGATGCAGAATCTCGGCCTGTGGCACATTTGCTTGGCGTTCCCGACAATTCCCAACGCCGAGGAGTACGAGCAGCTGGCGATGGAACGTCAACGACAACAAATGGTGTTTTTCCTCAACGAAGAGGGTGTGTTTCTCGAACACTCCGCATTTTACCAATACTTCGACCTAAGTCTTATAAGTAACGCATTCCGATATTTGACGCTTCTCGACATCAGCATACCGGAGGAGTGGATCGTCAAGTACGACCGCGCCAAGGCGGTCTACGGCGAACTGAGGCGACCGGATGGTTCCTTGCCGTTATACGGCGATACACCGTTTGTGGCGGACCCGATGGGACCGTGGATTACCGATGCGGACGCCACAGGAGAGAGCACCGAACTGTATCACTCGACGAATTGGGCACCGAAAAGTCCCTACAGTTTATTCCCGATCGCCGGCTACTGCGTCTGGTGGGATGGGCTTTCTGGGTGGCCCGTCACGGACCACTTGAAACAAACGGTCACCGCGTGGTCGTATTTTCCCGGGCACGCGCACAAGCACGCGGACGAGTTGAGTGTACAACTCTGGGCAAACGGGCAGGTGTTGTGGACCAACGTCGGGTATTGGCGGTATACACAGTCCGGTCGTGAGGACGCGGAATCGTGGGCGGGCTCTAACGCGCCGCACCTGACAGCCGAACCTGCGGACAGCGAGAGGAAATCCAAGCTCTTGGGACACGGTTGGTCGGAAGCGTTGGCGGTAGTGGACCTGGAAAGGACGGGACCTGGAGACTACGTCGCTCGCCGCCAACTGGTGCACGTGAAACCCAACCTATGGGTGGTCGTCGATCACATATCTGGCGTGGAATCCGGACGATCGGAGACTGTATGGAACACCGCTCACGACGTCGAACTCGGAAAAGACAACGCCCCCCCGGTCGCTTCACGCTCCGAGGCCCCGCGGGTGCGGGTGGCGGCACGCTCAGTGTATTCGTCATCGGTTCCGAGGGTATGTCGATCGTCGAGCGCAGCGGCAGCTTGTCTCCGTTTGGTGGGTGGGAAATCGTCGACTACCAATTAGAAGCGGCGTCGGCCATCGTTGTGGAACAGCCAGCGGGGGATTCGTGGGTTGCGGCTATCTGGTGGCTGCACGACGAGGGCGGCCCCAATCCGCACACGGACCAATTGCCCACAATGACGCAGTGGGGTGGCGCGGACAGTTGGACGCTGGCGCTGCCGGCAGAGTCGCGTCGTATGAACCTCCGGCGTGACGGCGAAACAATTATCGTCGACACAGATGGCGGCGGCGTTGTCGCGGAAGTCCGTACCGAAAGCCCACCGGATGTTTCGGCGGAGGTGGCAGCGATCCGAAGCGGGTTCCAAAAAGTGCATAAAATGTATCCGCGGTTCCGGGCGTTGATAACCTCGCGTCAAAAGGTCACGCTGTTTTTACTGGTCCTGTTTCTGGCTCAGGAGTTGTTTTTCTTCGTCTACTGTAGATTCGCTACCAGATTCTACGCGGGTCTGAGAGTGGTGAGCTTGCTGTGCTGGCTGGGTGCGGGCACGTGGCTACTGGTGTTTTACTACGGAAAGAACTTGGGCTAGATATACCAAGCTGTCTATTGTCGACTCACGTTACTAAGCTCCTTGGCGGCGATAATTACGGTAGCCACTTCCCGAAGAGAGTCAAGTACATCATACGATAGATGTCGGTGTTGTCCACGTTTCGCGGTAGCCGGTCGGCGTTTAGTCCGTGAGCCCGCGCGATGATACCGCCCCCCAAGTCGTCGTATCCCGCCCAGGAAACGACAAACATCATACGGTTTCCAAAACGGTCGGGTGCCGCGACGAATGGGGAGCTTTCTGCTCCATCGGTCCCGTCGAGCGGAGACCCGTTCGAGAGTTGCTTCGGTATTGGATGGTCGGCTTCCGCCGACTCGAGGTGCCTCACGATTTTCATGCCGCCCGCATCGCTGTCGGCGGCTGTGATCAGAAGTGTCGTGGGATTTTTGTCGATATAGTCGAGGGCTACTCCGATCGCCGCGTCGGCACGCCGCAACGCTTCTAAGGTCCCACTTGCATTGTTGGAGTTGGCGAAGTTGTCGGTGCCTTCCTCCTCCACGACGAGCAAGAAGTTGATCCCTTTCCGCGACAGAATTCGCAGTGCCACCTCTGTCATTTCTGCAACGTTGGGGGACTGCTCGTTGTACAGCGGCAGATTTTGTTCTCTCAGTGCTTCTTCCGGTTTTGCGTTGAATGTGTGTCCGGCAGCGAACACACCGAGTAGCTTTTTGGTGTCGTCCGGAACGGACAATAACTCGTCTCGCGTGTAAACTACGGTGTAGCCGAGCTGCATTGCGGTTTGAATCAAGTTTTTGCCGTCTTTGCGCGCGCCCGGTTTGCCGTGCCGCCCCTCGACGCTCTCGGGAAGTAGTAGGGTTTCACCGCCTCCCATGATGACATCCGCCCCGCTTCGTATTACCTTCTCCGTGATTTCGTCTGTCATGCTACGCGACTCTGCGCTGGAGACGAATACGCCCGTGCCCGGTTCGGCGAGGTGTCCGCTGTTGAGGATTCCGATTGGGAGTCCGGCGTCTCTGGCCTCGATCATGATCGAGTGGGTTTTGCCGGACAAAGAACTGACGGGGTTTCTGTCGTTTGTGCCGTAGTGTTCAAAATTGGCTTTTGTTCCGTAGGCGTGCGTGGTGGCGCCGCCGTGAGATGAGCTCACCAGTGAGTTCTTGAGGTGCCCGCGATACACACCCATCGCCTCGAGACGGTCCCAATTCGTCATTCCATCGGGCCCTTGGTCGAGCAAGCGAAGTGCTGTCCACGCGCCCACGCCGCTTCCGTCAGGGTGTATGAAAATCACGCTGCCCGTTTCGGTACCGCCGGCCGTTGTTTTCGTTGGTAGAGTGGAGATCGCAGAAATCAGCAGGACGAAGAAAAATGCCACAAACCCCCGTCGCGCAGGGTGGCGGCATACGGCGTCACGAGTTTTCCGCATCCGAAATCCTTTCGGTGATTCATTTCGCTGTCTTGTCAAAGCCTACAAGACTATCCAATGAATAGCCCGACGGCGACCAGTACCGGCGTCGTTATGTTTATCAGCACATTCAGGCCCAAGAATGGTATCAATTTTTCAACGTTTTCTGAGTGGCGGTAGGCACCGGCAAAGGCGGGAATGGCCAGTACCAGCGTTGCCAGGCCGAGGAGACAAGTCTTCGGAAGCAGTTCGAGTGCAACTCCCAGGACGATAACGCCATAGGTGGCCAACAGAAACGCGCCGTAGACCAAACTGCTCGCCCGGCGGCCGATCGTGATCGGCAAATGCTTCCTTCCCACCGTCCTGTCGGCCGCCATATCGGGGAACTGATTCAACAACAACAGGTTATTGACCAAGAAGAATGGAACGAAGGACGCAACCAACGCCGTCCACGTGTATTGTCCGGTCAATGCGAAATCGGTCCCCATGACCATCAGTGAACCGAATCCCAAACCGGGTGCGAGCAGACACAGAATCGGACTGCGGGTGAGCCAGCTTGTGTAGGCGATCACGACCAGTAGCCCAGCAATACCAAGCGGCAGAATAGCCAGACCCCGCACTAAAACAAAGAACACACCTATTGCTCCGGTGACGGAAAATGCCACTATCGCCGTGGCGAGGGCCGTTCGCGCCAGTTCGGGTTTTTCGGGAAGCGTGCCGCTACCCCCGCTGAACGGTGTCCGTTTCGTGGTGGCATCGAGACCGCTCTTGAAATCCCAATATTCGTTGAAGGCGTTGACGCTTATGTGTGCGGCGATGGCTCCCACGAGCGCCAAAACGAAATGTAGGACACTCACACCGTCGGTCGTCCAAATGGCAGTGGCCAGTCCCAACACAACGCACGATAGCGTAAGGGGCAAGAACGGCAATCGCATCGGCCCCAGCACGTACTTAAGATTACTCATGGGGGACATTGTAAAGCAGCACCACGTCGGCTGTCTATAGACGCCGGAGTCAGATGACAACACCGGAAGAATCTAATGAACAGCAAGTCGGGATTGGGTGCCCAGCCAGATGGGGTCGCGGCGCCCGGGTTTATTCACCTGTCGACGGCGACAATGCGGCCTCTGGCCGGGCTAAAGTACGCGATGACCGAGTCGCTCCAGCCATCGCCTCTGTTCACCTGACATTCCAGCGCAAGAAACCGGTACTTAGCGTCAGCCGCCGCCAACGCCAGAGAGGCCGATCCCGATGTGAGTGAAATGATCGTCGACGGGAGACCCGTCCAATCAGTCTTACTTTCTTTTTTTGCCGAGCGATCGGCGTCGACCATGGCGCACCGAGCCCGGTAGATAGGCGTCGTACCGGGGTAGACGGCGTATTTTTGGCCGAGATCTTCGAATACGACTGTGTTGGCCGACGCCCTGAAGTAATCTAGCGGGGTTACCCGATCGAAGTAATAACGTGCGATCATGTCGCGGTTCTTTTTGAACACACCGGCGACGTAGTCCGCGGCGCCCGGTTCGCGGTAACCGCCTTCGGCGACGATCGCGTCGATGTGTGAGTCTCGAAACGCGACGACGATTTTGGCGCCCCAATAACCGTCGCGTTTGGTAGTGTTGGCAAACGCGGTATTGGGCTGCAGCGGTCTGAACTTGCCGGGATCGAAGTACTCGCTGTCGAAATACCCCACTTCAGAAAAGCCGTGGTCACGAGTGCGTTTGCGCCATCTGTCCTCTCTCATTCCCAGTGTGGCGGTTCGGGTGAAGATAGGCCTCGGGTCGAAACCAAACTCATAACCGTGGCGTGGATTCGGCCCGCCCGCTGCGGCCCCCAAGGTGCTGGCGAAATCGAGGAAGTGGTGGAGGATGTAGTGCTTACCTTTGTCCTCGATGTACATATCGAGGGAGTTGTTCTGCTTGACGTCGAAGTGGTTTATCCACGCGGCCAACACGTAGAATCCGCGTAGTTCACGCCGGTTCTCATGGCTGACCTTGTCGTTGGGATCGTCCTTGCGGCGCGATCGGTAGTTGAACGGTCCAACCGGTTTTCCGGTCAAAAACTTACTTGAAATCGCCAGCCACTCGTCGCCGTTGAGTTTGTCGACCTGGTTGAGTATCTCGTCGATGTCTGCCTTCGTCATGGGGCGCTTTTCGTTATGGGCCACCTTGATTTTTGCGCCCTCACCCACGACGATATCCTCGCGGCGGAAGGTCACGGCGGCGTCTTCCGGTACGTTGTACCCGGCCGCATGAAGAATGCGTCCGGAGATCACACCCGCCGCAGTCGTCATGTTGAGGTATCCCGGTGGATCGAACTTGATGAGATACACGACGCCCTTGGCGTCGCGAATGTTGAAACCGGGTGTGACGCCTTCCGTTTTGGCGCTCACTACGACCCACTTCTGGCTCCGGTCGGGCCCCGTCCCGGCGCCGGGACCGCGGGCGGCATCGGCAGGCGACATGGGGTAGATACCTATTCTGTTGGTGAACCATGTGGAGTTGGGTACTTCGTCCAAGGCGTTTATATTCGCTGCGGGTTTCACCTGGTCTCCGCCGAAGATCGTGCCAATATTTCGAACGAGGCGCGTTGGGTCGGTCCATCGTTCGCGCGGCCACCCCCAAGAGTCGTCGAAGTAGTCCCATACGATGCTGGGCTCTCGCTCCTTTGGTTCGGCGATGTCGTGGCGGTCGTCCTCGTACCATATCACGGGCGCGTCGCTAAGCGGCTTGCGGTCCGACGCGTTGGCGACGACCACTGTCAGTTGCGCGAACACCATGATTACTGCAATTATGCGAATCATCGTCATCTTAATGAATGAGGGTCTCCTCGCGCCCCTGCAACAACACGTCTTTCGAATACTGAAATACCTGCTTGGTTCCGACGCGGAACTGAAAGCCCTCGTCTCCCCAAACGAATTCCGCCGAACCGACGAAGAACTTGCCCATAAACGCACGAAAACCGATGCCGTAGGAATACGTCAGATTGTCAATCTTGATTTCACTGCGTTCGCTAAACACCTGGCCGATGTCGGTCAGCAACACCGTGTCGATGCCGAATCCTTCGCGCGAACCGTCGGCCGCGAACGGGAAACGATATTCGATATCGATTCCCGTGATACCCAGATCACGCCAACGGCCAGTATCGAAAGCACGAAACATGTCGGGCATCTCGTTGATGAACATTCGCTGAAACGGGATTTCGGCGGTGCCCGTGTTGTCGACGAAGTTGAGATAACCTCTAAGCGCCAACGCTCGTTGCGAGTACCACAACGGAACAAACTGTTGGAGTTCGAACCGGTACGCCGTGAAAGAGATCTCGCTGGTGTTTGTCCCGACAAAGCCCCCCACACTCACCCCGAGCACTGTGCCGTGTTCGGGATTGCCCAATGCTTCGCTGGTATTTAATACCCACGAAAGCCTCATCATCACTCCGTTCGAGCGCTCGCGAAACCCGGGCGGTACATTGGAACCGTATTTCTCGGTCATGGTCGGATGATTGCCCTCGTCCGGCTCACGCGCCGCGACCGTTGAATACACGCCGATTAGCGAGACGAAAGAATGATTCGAGACCCGGCGCCTTGCATTCGCGCCGCCCCATGCTCGCTCGTCTTTGTAAAAAGCCGCGTCATCGACCGATGTGTTTGGTCCGATCCCATAGTATTCGAGATTCGGTATCAACTTGTAGCCGCCCCCGAGGTGTAACTCCCATTTGCCGCCTTTGTTGAGGATGGTGCCGAGCGAGTACTTCTGCCACTGCTCTGTTGAGTATTTGCCACGAAGACGGACCGGGTTATTGGGAGACGCGATTTGATAGTAGATGTTAAGCCCGATCCCGAATCCCTCCTGTTGGCTGTAATCGAAAGAAGGCACAAGCCCCTTCGGGATTGGGACGATATTGACGTACCTGAACAGGTCCCGTTTGTCGGCCCATATGACACCCTTGCCAAATCCTTCACGAATCCAGCGCAGCGGATAGTT
>CBDVBX010000189.1:0-7117 GCA_965372335.1 uncultured bacterium
CCATGATGCCACTTAGATGGAAACGGCGAGCCCGGTCAAGTCTCCTGTATAGCTAGTTAACATAATATATCTTATGTGCCATATTGGTTACAGGCTCGGACGCCCGACCCGAGCTGCCCGAGTATGAACCCAACAAAAAACCCGGCCTTCCCCGCGGGTCTCCCAGTCTAAGTGATGGGGATTTCGGTGTAGTGCTGGATAATAAGGGATATGCTGCCGCGCGCTCGGCGGTCAGCATCATCCCATTATCCAGCGCGGGCCTCAATGCGACCAACAAGCTGAATCCTACGCTTGGTGTTCTACAGGAGTGGTACTTTGGAGCTGTAAGGGCCGAAGAATGGCATCTCCCACCTCTCGCCGAAAAGCGCCTTTACGAATCCCATCACCGATAGCATCAAGGCCACCAGGTAAACGGCGATCTGCAGGAGGACGACAATCAGCAGCCCCAAGAACGGAAGACGCCCGATGGTCCTATCGATGATCACCAGGAGGATAAAGGCGACCAGCTCGGACAAGAACAGCAAAAAGGCCTGTCGGGCGTGAAAACGGACGAATGGGCTTTCTTTGGCCCGCCAAAGGGCGAAAAAGCACATGAAAAACAAATACCCGATCGCCGCGACCCACCGTTCGGTGTCGGAAGGCGATTCGATAGGGATTTTTTGTCTATCGGTCTGGTTCAAGGACGAACTACCCCCCGGGGCTCCAACGGAGAGACGCCCGAAGCAATCTATGGGTTGTCCAAAAGAGTAACCGCGACGGCAGCTCTGTCCTTGCGATTTCCCGACGCGTTGTCGGCCACCGTCTGAAAATAGTGCACGGCGCGTTCTTTGTTACCGGCTTTTGCAAAAAGCTCGCCGGCTAGAAAGGCGGAGTCCAGATATCTAGGGTCGCCCTCATCCACCGAATGAAAGACCTGCTCCATCGATTCGGCGGCCAGAGAAAAGTTCTCCAACCCCTCGTGGCAGAGCGCTATACCGTACAGTGCAGCCGTTTTGAACCCGCGAAATTTCGAAGCGTCATCGAGGTAGGACTCGTAGTGTAACAGCGCTTGCGAGTAGTTGCGTTCGGCCAAGTTGCTCTCGGCGGCATAGTACTCGGCTATGGCACCGTTGCGGCCGCCGTAACGTTCGGAAATCTGGCTGAAGATGACCTTGGCAGCCTGATAATCACCTTGCTGAAACAGCGACAGCGCTTGCGCCAGTTGCCGCTCCGATTGGACGGCAGTGTTTTTACGGCTGTTGGCGGTGAACGTCACGATTGCGATCACCGCGATGAGGACGGCCACGCCGATGATGACCTGATTGAAGTGCTCCTGGACGTACTGTGATGTCTTGACCGCGTACGTGACCAGCGGGTCTTTCTTGATGTCCCTTTTGAGGACTTTACGCTTGGTTGCCATGCGGATGTACCCCCGTTAGTATGATTCGGGATAAGATATCATGTAGCAGCAACTTAGGCAAGACCGTTTTTACGAGGTGCTTACGGGTCAAACGGTCCTTCGGCGACCAGCCGGCGACCAGCCGGCATCGCAAAAACGGGTTGACAGGGCCAATTCGGCCGTTTCACTCTGAGACCTGTTCCCTTCCAACGGGCCCGAGGATCGCCCAGAAAGGTATCGACACTGCCCACGATGCGCGAGCATAACCGAATTGCCGATAGTCCACCGCCGAACGCAGCGTTCCGGATGGCTTACTTTGCCTTCGTCCTGGCAATCGTCGTCCTCGAGTTCCCCGGTGCCGCCGAACTCACCACAAGCCCCGACCCTGGCATCCACACGAGAAATATGGTCATACAACGCGTCCGGCCGGATGGGCCGAATCGAGAAACCAACCTGTTACCCGGCGATGAGATTTACAGTGTTGCCGGCGAGCGAATCCGGAACCGGTATCACTATTCGAGCTTGCTGGACGCCAACCGCGCGTTCGAGCCGATGCATTACGAGGTGCTGCGAGACGGAAGCCGGCTGTCCGTCCAAGTCGAGTTCGGACCCATTCCCAGCCGTCGGCTAATCCAACACCTGGGGTTGTTGATCCTCGCCCTGGCGTTTCTCTCGGTGGGAACGTGGGTGTATGTGCGACGGCCGGATCTACTCGGTTCGCTGTTCGCCGTTAACTGCGCATTTCTGGCGTTTTTGTTCATGCATCGCCCGTCGGTATCCGATCCCGCACTGCAGCTGATCAACGAGCTGGCTTACGACGCGGTCATGCTCCTGTATCCGGCCGTGTATCTACACTTCTTTTTGGTCTTCCCCGGTCGCTCGCAGACTGGAAGCACCTCCGAGCGCCGCTGGCGACTGACGGCGCTTTACGCAGTGCCCGCCGCGTTGTACACAGTCAGCAGTGTGGTGGTGGTGACGCGCTTTAACCTTCAGCCGGTCGCGCCCAATCTGGTTACCGTCATCATGACTGCTTCGACGTTGTACTTCGGGTTGTACATCCTGGCGTCGCTGTGGTTGATCGTTCGTTCGTATCGCCGTTCGCCACGAGCGCAGAAACAAAAGCTCCGTGTGGTGACGGCGGGTACGCTCGCTGGAGTAATACCGTTCGTAGTGACTCTGGTGATCCGACAGGTCGCTCCCGGAGATGATTATTTCTTGGAGTTTGCCAGCGTGTTGTGTTTGGGATTTATACCAGCCTCGTTCGCCTACGCCATTCTCAAACACGGTGCGATAGAACTAAACCACGTCGTACGTAGAGGGCTTGTTTACGCCGTTCTGACGGGCGCCATTATCGCCGTATACTACGTGTTGGTGGCGTCGATCGGAGATTATGTGTTACGCGAACTCAACGTTGCGCGCCACGTTTTCATGCCTTTTGCTGTACTGGTGGTGGCGGTCACGTTCGCGCCCGCGCGCGATCGCGTCCAGCGGGTCGTAGACCGGCTGTTTTACCGTGGAGAGTACGTCTACCGACAGCAGGTGTTCGAGTTCAACCGACAACTTGCCCGCAGACTCAAACCCGACGAGATATTCGACGCCTTCGTACAGCGGGTGAACGGGTTGTTGAAATGCTCGTTCGTGGCCATCTACGCCCAAGGCGATTCGAGACGTTTCGATCTGATCCGGTCGGGCGGCGATTACCCAGGCCTGCCTCCTACCTTTTCGCTGCAGTCGTTTCTGGGGCGCTATTTTTCTCGGTATACCACACCGCTGCTGTTCGAGTTTCTCGACCAGTCTTGGGCGCGTCACGACTTGGATACCGAATCAGAACAGTTCCTGCAGATACCGGGACTGGGCGTGTGCGTGCCGATCGTCGCGCACGATCATTTTCTCAGTTTGATCCTTCTTGGCGAAAAACGTTCGGGACTGTTGTACAGTCAAAACGACCACGAGCTGCTGGCGACGTTTGCCGAGCAATTGGCCCTCGTATTACAGAATGCCGAATTGTTACAGTCGTCCATAGAAAAAGAACGTCTAGAAAACGAGGTGATGTTGGCGCGTGATATTCAATTGTCACTGTTGCCAACTTCGCCCCCCGATCATCCCGACATCGATCTTTACGGCAAAATGATCAGCTCGTTCGAAGTCGGCGGTGACTATTTTGACTATTTCTTTATCGACGAAAACCGCATCGCCCTCGCCATCGGAGACGTGAGCGGCAAAGGAATACCGGCCGCGATGCTCATGTCCTCGCTCCAGGCTGTGTTCAAGAACCTTGCGCTCAAGGACGGGTTGGCTCCCGCTGACTTGAACGCCGAACTCAACGGATTGCTGGTGAGCCGAGCTAATTCTGAGCAGTTCGCATCTTTCTTTTACGGCGTGATCGATCTCCGCAATTCGCGGTTTACCTTTTCCAATGCGGGGCACTGCCCTGCCCTACTGGTCAAGGAAGCCTACGTCGATCGGCTGGGACAGGGTGGGATGCTTCTGGGTGTGCGTGAATCCGAGTACAGGGAAGGCAGTGTCCTGATTGCGCCCGGCGATCTGCTCCTGCTGTACACCGATGGGGTGACAGAGCAGAAGGACGCCGCCGGAGAGGAGTACGGCGAGGAGCGGCTGATACGTTTCCTTCTAACGAATAGATTGTTGCCAATTCGAGAGTTGCATTCTGCACTATATGAGGACGTAATGGCCTTTGGCGACGGCCAGCAACAAGATGATATAACGTGTGTATTCTCCCGCAGTAGCATAAGTTAGGTATTATCACCCTCTATGTCCCACCATTAATGCCCCATTGACGGAACAGATATTGCACCAGTCACAACCGAATCATCCGGATTCATTGTCTTTTAGGTTAAATCCGATTCCTCTTCCCCAAGGGGGTGCCCATTATGCGGATTGGCCTTATTGACTTACTCTGGTGGCTACGAAGAAGGTAGAGTAACACGGTGTTCCCTGATGTTCGTTCCAACGGACGTAACACCCGGGAACACCGACTCACCTCCCCTCCCAGAGACCGGATGCCCACCGCTGTGAACGTCGACATTAACCAATTGGAATAAAGCCACTTATGTGGCTTTTCTTTTGCCCGGGGCCGAACCCTCCAGCTGCCTACGGTGGCCCAGTTCTACTTAACAGATAACTTGAAGTAAGTCGCAAAATGGGCCGCCGCTATAACCAGAACAAATACTCCTCTATTGTCCGTATGGGGTTGACAAGTTTTTTTCCGGACGCGTATACTCCTTATTAACGAGAGTATCCCTGGCCTATTCGTACGCCCCAGCTCTCAAGCTATCTTAGCGAAGCGGTTGCCGCATGGGCCTCTGACGGGCGATTAGCGATACGGTGGGCGTCGGGTTAATACTCTCGTTTTTTTATAGCAAACAAGATGTTTCTGAACGCACCGTCCTGTTGTGACGGTTTTTTTGTTTACCAGGACATCATCGTTTTTTGCGGAACGATTTAAGAATACCGACGTCTTCTACGACACCCGCGGCTCTGGTCTCCAGCACCAGATCGATGTCGGCGAGTCGAGCTTCGTGTAGCAGTGCCTTAAAACCGACAACGCCGATCTCTCCTTTGCCGATGTGTTCGTGACGATCTCTCTGGCTACCCAAGGGCACTTTCGAGTCGTTGACGTGAATGAGTCGCAGGTGATTGATCCCTACGACGGCGTCCCCTCCGGCTTGTCGAACGTTTTGCCGACGGCCTTCCGAGTGCGCAGGTCGTAACCCGACGCGAACATGTGCTGTGTGTCGAGACAGGTGCCGCACCTGCCGTTCGTCTCACCGATCACAGTGGACAATTCCTCGAATGAACTTCCAACAATCGAACCGGACCCAGCGGCGATTTCGACGAGGAGTTTTGTCTCGCCCGAGTACCCGTGGAGAATCCGCTTAACAGCGCCAACGATTCTCTCGAGGGCGGCGTCGCGGTCGCCGTGGGGTGAAGCGCCCATATGGGTCATAACGGCCGCTGCGCCGATCACCCGTCCGCGCTCGAGCTCTTCGCGGACAACTCGCACGGACATATTCGAGATCGCTGCGTCATTGGAGGCCAGGTTGATGTAATACGGTGTGTGGATGTACCATGCGCTCTGTCCCTCGGCATCGCACGCCGCGCGAAACTCCAACGCAATTGCTTCGGAGATAGGCTTGGCGGATCCTCCGCGCGGAGAGCGTGTGAAGATCTGGAAACACTCGCAACCGGCTCGGGCGGCGTTTCGGGGAGCGTTGGCCAGGCCATCCTTGATAGATACGTGTGCGCCAATTCTCATTTCAGTACTGTGATGATATCGCAAATACCAGCGAGCTCCAATCGTTTGATGTTGACGCCCGGTCGTTGATCTCCGATGCTGGGTGACGTATGAACCGCGGCAATTTCCAGAAATCGGCCCTCCTCATCGTGATCGTCGCGATTTCGATTCTCTTTTTCGCGATGATCAAGCCGTTCATCATGACGCTCCTCATGGCCGCTATTATGGCGGGGCTTTTGAATCCTCTGCGTCAGAAGTTTTTGTCGCTATTCCGAGAACATAAAACGATCGCCTCGGTGGTGACGCTGTTGTGCTTCGTACTCCTGGTCGTGATACCGTTAATGGGGTTTTTTGGCGTCGTGGTCAATCAAGCGCTGCAGATCAGCCGTTCCGCCGCCCCATGGATCGAGGAGCAGATCGCCCAACCGGATAAACTGTACGAACGACTTCGCGGAGTTCCAGGCTTCGAAAAGATCGAACCCTACCGCGACGATATCCTCACACGGCTCGCGGACATGGCGGGCAGTATCGGCAACTTCGCGGTACGCGCGTTGTCGGCCGCCACCAGCGGCACGGTCACTTTTCTGTTCCAATTCTTCATCTTCCTGTACGCGATGTTTTTCTTTCTGCGCGACGGCGAAGCGGTACTGCAGAAGATCTTCTACTACCTGCCGCTCAACAGTAAGGATGAAGCTCGTCTGATCGAGAAATTCACGTCGGTAACTCGCGCGACGATCAAAGGCACATTGGTGATCGGAATCCTCCAGGGCACGCTTGCGGGTATCGGGTTAGCCGTAGCGGGTATCGGCGGTGCGGTGTTCTGGGGCACGGTGATGGTGGTACTGTCGATAATCCCGGGCATCGGCACGGCCCTGGTGTGGGTACCCGCGGCGGTTTACCTGGCCGCCGTCGGCCATGCGAAGGCGGCGATGCTTCTGGCCCTCTACTGTGGTTTGATCGTCGGCAGCATCGACAACTTGCTGCGGCCTCGTTTGGTCGGCCAGGACGTCCAAATGCCAGACCTGATGATTTTGATTAGCACCTTGGGCGGGATCTTCCTGTTCGGCATCACGGGCTTTATCATCGGCCCGATCGTGGCGGCATTGTTTATGACGATCTGGGACATCTACGGCCGCGCTTTCCGCTACGCGCTCACTGACCGCCCCCCGCAACGCCGCCCCCGCTAATTTCCATAGTTTGGACGCCACGATCAGACAAGTCAGGCCACCGTGGGTCGCTGCTTAAGCCGGACCAACCACACACAGCCACTTTAGCCCCGTAATAATAGCGGCCATGAGGAGCGTCATGATGAACGGCTTGATCATCGCGAAAAAGAGAATCGAATTTTGACGCGTTGAGGACAATTATCGTTAGTTCTCCTCTCCGTCTGTTTGCGTACCTCACACCACCGCACTTACTCCTGCTGGTGGTACTTCGCCATGTGCTGCCTGCCGTAAACTTCCTCGGCCGTAAACCGGTTGTGC
>CBDVBX010000190.1:0-7059 GCA_965372335.1 uncultured bacterium
TTTTAGGGGTGTCGAGTTCTTGGGATTCGTCCGCTCCAACTGTGTACCGTTGCCAAGGAGACAGAAAACGAGATGGGTATATTTCTCGGCGTTGATGTAGGTACGGTGAGTCTGAAAGTCGTGGTGCTCGGTGACGAGAAGTCTCACGAGGTCCTATCTAATTCTGTGCAACGCAGCGACTTGTTGCGTCGTCCGGCGCAAAGCGAACTATCGGACCCGAAGTTGTCGAAACAAGTGCTGGTCGCTGAGTATACGCGGATCAAGGGCAGTCCGGTCGAGGCGACGTACGAGATTTTGAAACGGATCTTCGAGGTGATTCCTCCCGAGACCGTCGAGGGGATTCGCGTCTGTGGGTCTGGTGGTGGACTGGTCGGCCAGCTCCTGGGAGTCAATTATGAGAATGACTTCCGCGCGATTGCTCGAGGAGTGGGGGAGATGTACCCCCATATCAGAACGGTCCTCGAGATGGGCGGTCAAAACTCCAAGTTCATCCTAATCGAGCGAGACGCCGAGACGGGGCGTGTCGGGATTGCCGACTATGAGAAGAGCGGAGACTGCGCCGCTGGTACGGGGTCCTTTATCGACCAACAAGCGTCGAGGCTCAAGTTCAAAGTCGAGGATATCGGAGAAATCGTCACGGCAACTGAAACCAGCGCAAAAATAGCCGGACGTTGTTCCGTATTCGCAAAGTCAGACATGATACACGCCCAGCAAAAAGGTTACTCACCGCCCGAGATTCTCAAAGGTCTGTGCGAGGCGGTGGCGCGCAATTTCAAGAGCAGCGTGATAAAAGGGCGCAAGTTGGAGAAGCCGGCCGCGTTTGTGGGCGGGGTCGCGGCGAACGCGGGCGTGGCAAATGCGATGCGTCAAACGCTCAAGCTGGCGGACGATGAGATGATCGTCCCGGATTGCTACGCGTGGGTGGGTGCCATTGGCGCCGCGCTGTCCGAACGCGATGCCTTGACGAAGTCGGGCCGGCCGGATTTTGAAGCGCTTCGTCGTCTCACCGGTTCGGGGGATGACTCTTTTCCAGTGAGTGAACAATTGTCCATGGAAAAGGTCTTACTGCTGCGCGACCGCGTACGCCCAAGACAGTTGAATGGCGACGGAAAAACCGTCGACGCGTACATGGGGGTGGATGTGGGTTCCGTAAGTACCAACATCGCCGTGATCGACGACGATGGGAACATGTTAAAAGCAATTTACACGAGGACCGAAGGGCGGCCGATAGAGGTAGTGGACCGGTGCCTGAAAGAGGTCGAAGCCGAAATCGGCAATCACATACGGATTGTTGGTGTGGGCACGACCGGTTCGGGACGGGAGCTGATTGGAGAGCTTGTTGGTGCCGACACGGTCAACGACGAGATCACCGCACACAAAACGGGCGCCGAGTTTATCGCCGGAACGATGCTCGAGCGTCAACCCGACACGATCTTTGAAATCGGCGGCCAGGATTCGAAATACATCAGCATAGAGAACGGCGTCGTGGTGGATTTTACCATGAACGAAGCGTGTGCCGCGGGTACCGGTTCGTTTCTCGAAGAGCGCGCCGAAGAGTTGGGGATTTCTATCAAAGGAGAATTCGCCCAGTTGGCGCTCTCCTCCCCGGCCCCGGTGAAGCTGGGCGAGAGGTGCACCGTCTTTATGCAGCAAGATGTCGCGGCCTTTCAACAGCGGGGCGCTGTAAAAGAAGATCTGACAGCGGGACTGGCCTACTCAATCGTGTACAATTATCTCAACCGCGTGGTTCGAGGCCGGAAAATCGGCGACGTGATCTTCTTCCAGGGGGGCACGGCCTATAACGACGCCATCGCCGCTGCGTTCGCCAAGGTGCTCGACAAGGAAATTATCGTACCGCCGTACAACGGCGTAATTGGCGCCGTGGGAGTGGCGCTTCTGGCGCGGGAAAAAGCAACCGTACTCAAAAAGCAGTCCAGTTTCCGCGGCTTCGGCTTGGAGAACGTGGACTACACACTTCGTGAGTTCACGTGCAAGGCGTGTTCGAACTTTTGCAACATGCAGGAATTCACCGTCGAAGGGGAGAAGACCTATTGGGGGGATCAGTGTTCGGACAAGTTTCGCCGCAAACAAGTTAGCGAGAAGAAGCCGGTGATCGACGATTTGTTGACGATGCGACGCGATTTGCTGTTTGCCGATTACGATCCGGAAGTTGCCGGGAAGGCGACAATCGGGTTGCCCAGGAGCATGTACATCTTCGAGCACTTTCCTCTCTGGAACGCGTTCTTCCGTGAGCTGGGCTACCGTGTATTACTCTCTGACGAAACCAATTCTAAGATCATCCGGTGGGGCATCGAATCTACGGTAGCGGAGCCATGTTTGCCCATTCAAGCCTACCACGGTCACGTCCGCCATCTGCTGAATGAGGATGTCGATTGGCTATTTATACCCAACATGATCAATGCGGATACGCCGTGCCGCGAGGTGAATAGTTATTACTGCCCGTGGGGGCAGACACTGCCGTTCGTGGTGCGGAGCTCATCGGCTATGGCGTATGGGGCGGACAAGATCATCTGTCCTCCGGTGCGTTTTCGCGACGGCCGCAAGGCGGTGGAAGAGGAGCTTGCCAACTACCTCGAACCGCTGGGAGAGAAGCGTAAAGCCATCGGCGCCGCGTTGGAAGTGGCTTATTCGAAACAGGCGGCGTTTAAAGAAGTGCTCCTCGAAGCGGGTCGCGGTGCGTTGGAGACGTTGTCGAAAACCAATGAGATCGGCATCGTCCTCGTCGGTCGCGTGTACAATATTTACGATCGTGGCATGACGCTCGACATCGGCAACAAGCTGCGCGACTACTACGGCGTGAATGTGATTCCGATGGATTTATTGCCGGTAGACGAAGAAGACATAACCGAAGTCAACGACAACATGTACTGGGACTACGGACGCAAGATTCTGGGGGCAGCAAAAATTGTCGGCAGGCATCCAAACCTTCATATTATTTATCTCACCAACTTCAAGTGTGGCCCGGACTCATATATCAAGCACTTTGTCGTAAACGCGTCCGGAAAGCCGTTCCTCACGCTCCAATTCGACGGGCACGGAAACGACGCCGGTTACATCACGCGCTGCGAGGCCTACCTGGACAGCAAAGGGGCACTTCGCTGGTGGGCGAAAGCCGGCAAGAAGATCGATTATTTGAAAAGAGCGCGTGTCACAGAGGTGGAGGAGCAGGCCGTATGAACGAACCCGCTCGCGCAAAACAGACCGGAGGAAAGCTGTTCGGAAGGCGGTTGTACGTACCGCGCATGAGCGTCGAAGGTGCTGCGACGTTCGCGGCGACCTATCGAGCCTTCGGAATCGACGGCCGATTGGCACCCGAGGGGGACACGAATTCGCTGGAGCTGGCCCGGCAGTACACAATCGGGGAGGAGTGCTACCCCGAGATCGTAACACTGGGGTCTTGCCTCAAGATCATCGAAGACCCAGACTTCGAGCCTTCGAAAACGGCGTTCCTCATGCCCACGGCCAATGGCCCTTGCCGGTTTGGCCAGTACCGCCAAGTACTCCAAAAAGTTTTGACAGAAAAAGGATTGCATGAAGTGTTGGTTATATCTCCAACTAGTGCAAACGGTTACGAGGGCGTAGGTGATCATGCCGGCGACCTGGCCAAATTGGCGTGGTGGGCGTTGGTGTCGGCGGACGCGTTGCGGAAATTGTTGCTTCAGACTCGGCCATACGAGACGACGCCTGGGGACACCGATAGCGCCCACGCCGAAAGTCTCGACGCGCTGTGCGATGTAATCGAGCGCCCGGATCTGGAAATGAAGAAAAAGTTCGAGGCACTGGTGGACACAGTCGATCAGATCGGACGGCGTTTCGCGGCGGTTCCGGCGACATACACCCATGAAAAGCCGCTCATCGGCGTACTCGGTGAGATCTACTGCCGGCTCGATGACTTCGCCAACTCGGAACTGATTCGCCGTATTGAGAAGTTCGGAGGCGAGGCGTGGTTGGCGTCGATTTCCGAATGGTTCTGGTACACCAACTTTATGCAGAAACATGACCTTCGGCTTCAAGGACAGCGTTTCTCAAAGTCGATGCTGGGTGTCATCATCAAGAACAAGTTCCAGTTAAGATACGAGCACAAACTGTTGGCGCCGCTTCATGCCCGTTTCGAGGGGTACGACGAACCCGAGAACATCGGCAAGATGCTCGAGCCTGCCGAGCCGTATCTGCCGTACTGGGGTTCGCTGGGCGAGATGGTGCTAAACGCCGGCGGAGCGATCCACATGTACGAAAGCGGGGCTGACGGTGTAGTGGACATCAGCCCGTTTACCTGCATGAACGGCATCGTTTCTGAGGCGGTCTATCCAAAGATCAGCGAGGACCACGATAATATGCCCATTCGAAATTTTTACTTCGACGGCACTGAGTCGGACTACGACCGCGACGTTGAAATTTTCCTCGAGCTGGCATCTACCTATAAAAGACGGAAGAAAAAAGTCCGTAGTTATCCTGCCCATTTTCCGGCATAAAAGGGAGTAATCAATGAAATTCGCGACCAAAGTTGTCCGTGCGGGCATCTCGCCGGACCCGACCACTGGCGCGATCGTGCCGCCGATCTACCAAACGTCGACATATGTACTCGAGGAAGTCGGCAAGAATAAGGGTTACGACTATACCAGGGCTTCGAACCCGACCCGCGCGGTACTCGAAGATAACCTTGCCGCATTGGACAGCGGCAAATACGGCGTGTCCTACGCGTCGGGCTTATCCGCGGTGGATGCGGTACTTCGTACGTTGTCATCGGGCGATCACGTTGTCAGCAGTGACGATGTATACGGCGGTGTGTCGCGCCTTTTCAACCGGATACTCAGTCGATTCAATTTGACGTTTACCTACGTCGACTCGTCCAATGCGGACAACGTCAAAAGTGCAATTAAACCAAATACCAAGTTGATTTGGGTGGAGACACCGACGAATCCACTGTTGAAAGTCACCGACATGGAGGCGATCGTGGCCATTGGAAAGGCCCATAATATACCGGTCGCTGTGGATCCGACCTTCGCCACCCCGGCGCTGTTGAGACCGCTGGAGTTCGGCGTTGATCTGGTGGTCCAAAGCACCACCAAGTACCTGAGCGGCCACAATCAGATTATCGGTGGCGCGGTGATCACCAACGACCCAGATTACTACGAACAATTGAAGTTTTTCCAAAAGAGCGTCGGCGCCGTTTCCAGTCCGTTCGACTGCTGGCTCACGTTGCTCGGTGTGAAAACATTGTCGATACGAATGGAGCGTCACTCCGAGAGCGGAATGACCGTGGCCAAGTTTTTGGAGGAACACCCCAAAGTCGATCGGGTCAGTTATCCTGGGCTCCCCAGCCACCCCCAGCACGAAGTGGCCAAACGGCAAATGTCGGCGTATAGTGGCATGATCACGTTTGAGCTCGAAGGAGGACTGGAGTCAGGGCGGACCCTGATGAATAGTGTGGAGCTGTGTTCGCTGGCCGAAAGTCTCGGTGCGGTTGAGACCATGATCACACACCCCGCCACCATGACGCACGCCGAGGTACCGAAGGAAGAACGCGATGCGAGGGGCCTCACCGATGGCCTGGTGCGAATTTCAGTCGGCCTCGAAGACGTCGACGATATAATAGCCGACCTGGAACAGGCCTTGGACAAGGTGGGGTAGGCCGAAGGTCTGGTTTGCGGCAACCCGTCAGAATCTCCCATTGACGATCGGTAAGATTTTCAGTGTTTCTTTGTTATTGATCAAGTTCAGCAATCCGATCTGGAGTCCGTGCATATCGTCGGTGTAGTGACCGCGCGCCAGCCGCGCGCCGACGCCTCTGTTGATACCGTTGTAGACTCCCACCTCCAGACCCGTGAACTCATACCTTTTTCATAGCGTTACCTTGTCCGTAATGTTATACGTAATGCTCGTTCAGAAGCTCCTTTAGTAGCAGCTTGATCCAGCGGGTCAAACATTAGGTGAAAGAACCATCACAAACAACGGGCGGCGGTCTTCGCTACATGGTGGCGGCTGCCTTTTTCTTTAGTGTAATGAGTCTGTTCGTCAAGCTTGCGGCGCAACGCCTGCCTACGACAGAGATCGTGCTGGCTCGCAGCGTCGTAATGTTGGTGATATCGTACGGTCTCGTTCGTCGCGCCGACCTTCGACCGTGGGGAACCAGAAAACTGTTGTTGGTGATACGCGGTCTCATCGGTTTTTCGGCTTTGTTGTGCTTTTTTGTCGCCGTTACTCGACTCCCCCTGGCCGATGTAACCGTAATTCACTTCACTAACCCCGTATTTACGGCCATGCTGGCAGCGATAATGTTGGGCGAGTCGATGCGGAGAAGGGAAGTCGTGGGCTTAGCGCTCAGCATCGCGGGCGTGGCCCTGGTTGCCAGACCGTCTTTCTTATTTGGCCCGTGGGCGGGTGATCTTGATCGTATTGCAGTCCTTATCGCGTTCTCGGCATCGATTCTGTCGGCGGGCGCTTATACAACCATCCGAAAGCTCCGCGAGACCGAGCACTACCTCGTCATCGTCTTTTATTTTGCTTTGGTTTCGACCATTGCGGCTGTTCCGCTGGCAATCGGTAAACTGGTTTGGCCGACGCCGCTCGAATTGTTGCTTTTGCTCGGCATCGGAATCGTCACGCAGACCGCCCAGGTATTCCTCACAAAAGGACTCGCGCGCGAACGGGCGGGACGAGCAATGTCGGTCAGTTATATTCAGGTGGTTTTCGCCGCCACGTGGGGCGCAATTTTCTTCGCCGATATCCCAGGGGCGCTCTCTTTGGCGGGGGCCGTGTTGATTTTCCTCGGCATTCTCCTCGTCGCCAAACGCATGTAAGCGAACACGGTTTTGGTGAAGCTGCTGACAGCCACCTCTTGCGCGGCCGCGCGGCTGCGTCCTACTCTTGCCTGCGTACTTCGTACTTCGCCATGTGCTGCCTGCCGTAAACTTCCTCGGCCGTAAACCGGTTGTGCTTTCCACATAAGAGTCTCAAGTTGCTGGCCGCGTTCGGTCCGCCCCGGGCAAACGGAATGGGATAGTGATCGATCTGGAGATTGTGCGTGGCGTTGCACCG
>CBDVBX010000191.1:0-7034 GCA_965372335.1 uncultured bacterium
CGAGTCGGGCTGCGTCCGCGTCCGACGAGCTATAATATCCGGCGAGTCGGAGGCGGGGCTATTTGATTATTTCCGACATCGACTTGGCCTGAGTGAAAAGAAGCAAGTAGTCCCTGCCGCCGGCCTTGCTGTCGGTGCCCGACATATTGAATCCGCCGAACGGATGTACCCCTACCTGCGCACCCGTGCACTTGCGGTTGAAGTACAGGTTGCCCACGTGAAAGATCTGTCGCGCTTTGTCGATATGGTCTCGGTTGTTGCTGTACAAAGCCCCGGTCAAACCGTACTCCGTGTTGTTGGCAATCTCGAGGGCGTGGTCAAAATCCTTCGCTTTGATCAGAGCCAGAACCGGCCCGAAGATCTCCTCCAGCGAGATATCCGCGTCCGGCGCGACGTCCCCGAAGACCGTCGGCTGGATAAAGTAGCCGTCACCAGCGGCCCGCAGACCACCCACGAGCAGTTCTCCTTCGGTTTTGCCGATCTCGATGTAGCCGAGTATGCTCTCGCAAGCCGCCTCGTTGATCACCGGTCCCATGTAGTTGTCACGAGCTTCGTACGGAGGCCCTTGTTTGATCGCGTTAACCTGCGGTAACAGTTTTTCGACGAAGGCGTCGTAGACGTCCTCGTGAATAATCGCCCGCGAGCACGCAGAGCATTTTTGCCCTTGAAATCCGAACGCGGAGCCGAACACGCTTTTGACGGCGTCGTCGAGGTCGCAATCGCTGTCTACCACGATCGAGTCTTTGCCACCCATCTCGAGCTCGGCGCGCTTGATCCAAACTTGCCCCTCCCGATGAACCGCCGCCTCCTGGTTGATTCGAAGCCCGACCTCTTTCGAACCGGTAAAGGCGATAAAACGGGTCTTGGGGTGTTGCACTATGCAGTCGCCCACTTCTGCCCCACTCCCCGGAACGTAATTGACCACACCGGGCGGCAAACCGACCTCGTCGAGGACTTCCATGAACTTGGCGGCAATCACCGGCGCGTCGCTCGAAGGCTTCAACAGCACGGTATTCCCCGCCACGAATGACGCCGTGGTCATACCAGCCATGATGGCCAAGGGGAAATTCCACGGCGGAATGACGATTCCGACTCCCAATGGGATATATTCGAGAGAGTTGTCTTCCCCGGGAATCTTGGTCAGCGGTTGATCCCCGGCCAGCCGGATGGCTTCGCGGCCGTAGAATTCGAGAAAATCGATCGTCTCGGCCACGTCGGCGTCGGCTTCGACCCAGCTTTTTCCCGTCTCATAGCACATCCACGCGGAGAATTCGAACTTCCTGTCGCGGATGATTTTGGCCGCCTTGAACAGATACTCGGCGCGTTCTGCGGCCGGCACGAACCGCCACGATTCAAACGTTTCGGTGGCTGTCTTAATCGCTTTTTCGGCGATCTCACTGGTCGCTTTCGAAGCAACCCCGATCACCCGACTGGGATCGGACGGATCGATGGAATTGATTTTGCCTTCGGTGGTGATTTTCTCGCCGCCGACCACGAGCGGGTATTCGCGGCCCAGTTCGGTGCGAACTTTCTCCAGCGCCTTTTCCATCTCCGCGGCGATTTCGGGATTGTTGAAATCGACAAGTGCTTCATTAACAAATTCGCCTGGCATCATCAGTCTCCTTCGGTAGATAGCCGAAGCCTACAGGTTGGCCAACATCTTGATGTCGGTTATATTGAATATCAGAATACGCGTGGGAAACGCGAAGCCACTATAGATAAAATGGTGCTGAAAGTACACTCAAAATTGTGTATGGTGTCCGCCATGAAGAAATACACCGCGGAGCTCCGCGTCAGATACGGCGAGACCGATCGAATGGGGGTGGCCCACCACTCGAGTTACCTGTTGTGGTTCGAGCTGGGCCGAACGGGCCTGTTGCGAGAGGCGGGGTTTTCTTACCGCGAAATGGAGAGCAGCGGGCTGCTGTTGCCGGTTATGGAGTGCAACGCTCGATTTCTCGTGGGGGCCGAATACGACGACCCACTCCACATTAAAACAGCGGTTGCGGAGCTGAGAAGCCGCACGGTGAAGTTCGCCTACCGGGTGTTGCGCGACGGCGAGCTGCTTGCGATCGGGTGGACGAAACACCTGTCGATCGATCCCGAAAACCAGTACCGCCGAATCCCGGCGGAAATCGCCTCGGCGATTTCATCTTACATCATCCCGCCGGGCGATCCCTTCTTTGACAAATAAACAGCTAGGAACGAACCTCGAATCGGGATAGTGGTTCGTAGGGCACATCTTCCCACTGGTGCTCGACGCCGGCGACGACCGCACTGGGTGGCCCCACGGCGACGAAGTCGAGCGCATCCCGACACGCCTGTTCTTCGCCGACGAACAACGCCTCGACGCGGCCATCGGACAGGTTACGGACCCAACCGGCGAGTCCCAGCGCCGTCGCTCTTCGCTGCGTGGAATCCCTGAAGAAAACGCCCTGGACGCGCCCCCGCACCCAGACGTGTAACGCTTTTGTCATTCAACTCTCCAATCCACAGCTTACAGGTCGAAAATGACCCGCACGTGGCAACCGTCTTCTCCGCTCTCGAACAGCACGTCGTGGTAGGTCGCCGCCTTGACCTCGAATCGCAGATCGTGCCGGCCGCTTTCAACGGGCTCGCCGCGGATCACGCCTCGTACGGCCGCCGGGCCGGTGCTGCGGATCTGTGTTTGGCAGTACACCTCGCCGCGAGACGCCGCGGTGGTTATTACCTCCGAGAGCCAGTCGATCAGCAGGTCCTCGGCGCTCGCCGCCTGGACACTGATCTCGCGTTCGACCTTGCTAGAAACACCGCCACGCACCATCAGCGAGAACAATCCCAGCGTGGCATTTTCCAAAGCCCGGGCGGTGTTCTCCCCCCACGCTTCGATGCCGACGTCACCGCCGTAGTCGATTTCTTCGTATTTTCGTCTCATGTCGTTGTGGGCGCCATCGATGCGCTTTTCACTCTGGCGCCGCCCGCATATCAATGATTAAGGGCGGCGAGCGAGCACTGCCCGAGCGGGAGTGCCCCCGCAGCTATGCGCCCCAGAACCACAGGAGCCGCGATCGGTCGGCCCCAAAAATTTCGGAAGCGAGGAGCGCATCGATGACGCCGGGGGTCAGTATACAAGACCGCACGGGCCGGTCGCAACAGAAGTAGCCCTACTCGCCAAATATTACAGCTCGTAGGACGCGGACGCAGGAAACCTTTAACGCCGGAGCGGAAATCACGTATGATTCTCTGAATGTGCGGAATCGTGGGAATATGGGAGTTCGACGGCGCGGTCGACGTGGCACTGTTGGAGTCGATGCGGGATACGCTTGCCCATCGCGGCCCCGACGACAAAGGCACCTATATCGGAGATTCCGGCCGCGTTGGACTCGGCCACCGCCGGCTCGCCATTCTGGACCTCACGCCGGCCGGCCACCAGCCTATGTCGTACGAAGGTGTGTGGGCCGTTCACAACGGCGAGGTGTACAACTTTCGCAGTCTACGCGAGCGGCTTGTCGCCGAAGGTCACGTATTCGAAAGTCAGTCGGACACCGAAGTGATCATCAAGGGCTACCATCAGTGGGGCGTCGAAGCCGTTCGACACTTTCGAGGGATGTTTGCCACCGCTTTGTGGGACTCGTCCGATCGGAAACTCTATCTGATCCGCGACCGCGCCGGTGTGAAACCACTCTATTATTACAAAACCCCCGAACGGCTAATTTTTGCCTCAGAAATGCGCGCGATCTTGGGCCATCCCTCCGTCAAGCGCGAACTCGACCAGGGCGCATTGGCGCTCTACCTCAAGTTGGGGTATGTTCCCGCGCCGCGCTCTATTTTCCGCGACATCGCAAAACTCGAGGCGGGACACATACTCACAGTCAACGCCGAAGGACAATTGGAGAACCGAGCGTATTGGGATGTTTTCGATTGCTTCCGCGGAAGCCGCGAGACCGCATTATCCGAAGAAGAAGCGACGGACGAACTGGAACGGATCTTGGTCGACGCCTTCAATCTTCGCATGGTCTCCGACGTTCCCGTCGGGGTGTTTCTCAGCGGCGGCATCGACTCGGCAACCGTCACCGCCCTCTTGCAGAAAGGCTCGAGCACACCGGTGAGCACATTCACTATTGGCTTTACCGATGAGGCTTACAACGAAGCGAAGGCGGCCAGAGAAATCGCCACGCACCTGGGGACCGACCATCACGAACTGTATCTCGATCCCGGGACCGCGATGGAGATCATCCCGCTCTTACCCGAAATCTACGACGAACCCTTCGGTGATCCGTCCGGAATACCGACCTACCTGGTGTCGCGATTCGCGCGCGAAAACGTTAAAGTCGCGTTGTCGGCCGACGGGGGCGACGAGCTATTCGCCGGATACCGGATGCACACGTCGCTGTTGCGGTCGTATCGGACCTTTTCCAAGATGGGCCCGATGCGCGACGCGGCCGTTCGCCTGGCCGGCGCCACTCCGATCAAACAACTCCTCGAAAAACAGATGGGCTCGTTAGACCTCAAGCTCAAGAAGCTTCACTCCACGCTGGGTAACAACTTTTCCATGTCGAACTACTTTTGGGCGGGGAGAAGCCTGTGGACCGACACCGAGATAGGAGGGCTACTCGGCTGGGATTTCGACCCGTCGACCAAGTTTATGGCGCCGTTTGCTGATTTCGAGAGCGACGCGCGTGGATTCGTCGATTTTATGCGAGCCGCCGATTACAAGACGTATTTGGCCGATGATCTGCTGGTCAAAGTGGACCGCGCATCGATGGCGGTCAGTCTCGAAGGCCGCGACCCGTTTCTCGATCACCACGTCGCCGAGTTCGCCGCCCGGCTTCCGGTCGACCTGCTCATGCGCGGTCGGGATACCAAATATCTACTCAAACGCGTGCTCTACCGCTACGTGCCCAAAGAATTGATGGAACGACCAAAGCGCGGTTTCTCGATTCCTTTGGATGTGTGGTTGAAATCCGAATTGAAACACCTACTAACCGACTATCTCAATGAAAGTCGCATCAAAGAGGAAGGCACGTTCGACTGGACCATGGTCAAACGTGAGTTGGATGGGTTTCTCGAAGGGCGCATTCCCAACTCGACCCGCCTCTGGCTCCTGCTGGAATATGAGATGTGGCGCGACCGCTGGTTGGGTTAGGCGTGGCGGCGACTGTTTTTGTCGCCGTATGAAAGGACAGAGGGATGGCATCCCACGCTGTCGACATCGAAAAAGGCGACCGTTTCGCTTTTGGGAAAAATTGGTCGCGGTTCCTGTCCGTTGTAGACGATAAGCGGATCTTCGAGGCGGAACAATCGCTTTACGAGATGCTGGCCATGGAAACGCTGGCGGGAAAATCGTTTTTGGACATAGGGTGCGGCAGCGGTTTGTTTAGCCTCGCAGCAAGAAGACTGGGCGCCCGCGTACATTCGTTCGACTACGACCCCTTGTCGGTGGCGTGTGCGAGCGAACTCAAGCGGCGTTACTTTCCCTCTGACGATAATTGGGCGATCGAAGAGGGGTCCGCGCTCGACGGACAGTATCTGAGTTCGTTGAGCCAATTCGATATCGTTTATTCGTGGGGAGTCTTGCATCATACCGGCCGCATGTGGGACGCAATGGCGCTGGCGGCAGAGCGAGTCAGCGACGGCGGAACATTATTCATCTCGATCTACAACGACCAGGGGCGAAAATCGAAGTTTTGGCGTCGCGTCAAACATACCTTTTGCTCGGGCCCGATCAGGCGCGCCCTGGTATTTGGAATTTTCGTGCCGGCTCTCGTCTCCTACGGATTGGTCAACGACATCGCGTCCGGCCAAAACCCGCTTCGACGGTATCGTGAGTACAAACGAAAGCGTGGTATGTCTGTTTACTACGATTGGATCGACTGGTTGGGAGGATACCCCTTCGAGGTGGCGACTCCGGAAAGGGTGGTAGACTTCTACTCGGCGCGAGGATTCGAATTGCGCACATCGACGACCACCGAGTCACACGGTACCAACCAGTTTGTTTTCACTAAAGAAAACTAAGTTCCGGACGCAACTTGCCTGGGATCTCCGAGGAACTCCACGTACCTCACCGGCGATCGGTCGTCGAACGAAGCGCCGACAATAATGCGTCACCCAATCTTCCCGAACTGCACAACAAAAGTCCGGCGAGCGGTTTGAGGTACAACGGACGAACACGAAGAGATTCGAGGTACGTTTGTTTCGCGCGGGCGTATTCTTTTTTGGAGTGGAGGTCGCGGGCCAGCATGTACAGATAACGGCCTCGTGCCTTGGCGGCAATCCCGGCAAGTGCCGGCCTCGCCGACACGGTATGCTCCAGTATCGCGAGGGCGTCGGGAATCATTTTTTCCACATCCGTGTAACTCCCTGTGTGCAACCTGCGCACGGCCAGGGATTCATCAACAAACACAAACCGGTATCTCTGCGCAATGCGGACCAACAATTCGAAGTCATCCGAACCGCTACGTATCGAATCATCTAAAAATCCTACCCTGTCGAAACATTCCCTGCGAATCAGAGTTGAGACGATCGCAACGAAATCGTCCAGAAATAACCGCGAAGTCAATTCGTCCGGACCGAGGCGGTCGATATCCGAGGGAATGCGAGCCCGACGTTTCTCGATTGCGCCTGTGTCCAGCAATCGGCGCTCGACGCGCGAGAATACGACGCCGATTTCCTGGCTCGGATCGTTCTCGAACACGGGAAGCAGTCGCGCCGTTTTTTCCTTGTACCACAAGTCGTCCTGGTCGAGAAATCCTATGTAGCGTCCACGCGCGGCGCGAACGCCGGTGTTTCTCGCCGCCGCGATTCCTTTGTTGGTTTCGTGCCGAATGTGCACGACCTGTCCAGCGGCCGCGTATCGCTCGACGAGGGCGACCGACCCGTCCGACGAACCGTCGTCAACGACGATAATTTCTACGGGACCTCGCGTCTGATCGAGTGCGCTCTCGATGGCGTCGGTCACGAACCGTTCGCCGTTGTAGCACGGGATGACGACCGAGACTTCAGAAGACGAATCACTCTCGACTTGGCTTCCGCTCGAACGCCCTTTTGTGGCTCGG
>CBDVBX010000192.1:0-6941 GCA_965372335.1 uncultured bacterium
GTGAGCTTTCCCAACTCGCCCAAGATTGTAAACGAAATTGCGTCGATCGTTGTCATTGTTCCGCTCCTCCGGTTGTTCCCGGGCCGTGTCTTCGCAAAGGTGCGGCTGCTGCTAATCGCAGTCGTCGCCTTACATTTTTTGAGCCGGTTTGTCGACTTGTTACCGACAGTTTCGTTGATGAGGCGGCTCTCGTACCTCGGCATCACGGTGGTCGCTTTCGCCGTCTCCTACCGAGCACTGCACCAAACGTTTGTTGCGACAGTCGTCGTGTCAATCTGGCGGCGTGTCGCCCGGATCGCGGTGAAGACATATCTCGTACTGCTCGGTACAGCGTTTGTGGCCAACGTACTGGGAAACGTGTCGCTGTCCGATGTCGCCGTATCCGCGGTTGTCCGATCGGCGTATTTCGCACTGGTCCTCTACACGTTCTATCTCATAGTCGAGAGCGTATTGAGTATCGGTATGGGAACGGGCGCCGCTCGGAAGATCCGCATGGTGAGGCGTCACGAAGTATTGGTACGGCAGCGACTGCTGACCGTTTTTCGTCTCATCCTTGTCGCGGCTTGGGTTGGGTGGTCGCTCCTCTTTCTCCGTCTTCTAAACCCGATCGTCAACGGCGTTCGTACGGTATTGACCGCACAGGCACGGTTTGGCGAGGTTGGCATATCGCTCGGTGGCGTTCTGGGTTTTGCCTTCACTGTGTGGTTGGCGTTTACGCTGTCGCGCTTCATTCGATTTATCTTGGAAGAGGACGTATATCCGCGTCTGACGCTGCCGCGCGGTGTACCGAACGCAATCTCGACGGGACTGCACTACGTAATTCTGCTGATGGGTTTTTTATTGGCCGTGGCGGCGACCGGCGCCGACCTGGGTAAATTTACGATCGTGGCCGGCGCTTTCGGTGTCGGTATCGGCTTCGGCCTTCAAAACATCGTCAACAATTTCATATCGGGGTTGATTCTCATCGCCGAACGGCCGATCATGCCTGGCGACACCATCGAGGTGAACAACATGATGGGCATGGTCAAACGGATCGGCATGCGATCGAGTACGATTCGCACGTGGAAGGGCGCCGAAGTCATCGTTCCCAACGGCAATTTGATATCGAACGATGTGATCAACTGGACCCTCTCGGACCCGCAGCGTCGTATCGACGTCCCCGTCGGAGTGGCTTACGGCAGCGACGTGGCAAAGGTATTGGAAGTTCTCAACTCGGCGGGGGCTTCGATATCCGACATTCTCGACAATCCCGCGCCCAACGTGCTGTTCATGGGGTTTGGAGACAGCTCGCTCGATTTCGAACTGCGCGTGTGGACGGCCAAATTCGAAGGCTACCAACGCGTACGCAGCGAGGTCGTTGTTGCTGTCGAAAGGGCGTTGAGTGAAGCCGGCATCGTTATCCCCTTCCCGCAGCGCGACCTTCACGTCAAATCGGTAGAATCGGATGCCGGGAAGGCCCTTCGCGGTGATGATCCACTAGAGAGCTAGTCGAGAAGGGACTACCGCCGGAAACCAAAACCGCGTATCATACAGGTACGAGGTACTGCCGTGACGTCGTCGCGTTCCACAGATCACAATACCCGCCGAATTCCTATCGGCGAAACTGAATTGAAGAGCAAAGCCGCCGCGTACTTCGGTGGCGAGATGTCGCCCGGCGAAAGTGCGGCCTTCGAAGAAGAACTGTTGGCGAATTCCGAGATGGCGCACGCCGTCTACGATGAGATGGGTATGGGGCCCGTTTTTCACGAGGCACTACAGGCGCTTCGCATCCGGCACCTCGAATCGCACGCCCGCCTCCCCGACAGCTCCGTCACCAAACGCGTACCCTGGTGGGGGCGAACACGTTCGCGCTTCGCGGTGACCGCCGCCGTCGCAGCGGTGGTGTTAGTTGTCATCATGGTTTCTAATATCGGGGAACCGCCACCCGTGAAGCCACCCATTGGGGACTCGAACACCGAGGACTTCCGCGGTCTCTCGCCAGCCGGGCTGGTCGAAGCACTGCCGGCGCAGTTTAGCTGGACGGCGCACCCGACCGCCGCGCAGTATCGAGTCGAGATCTACGACGACTCAAACGAGCGTTTTTTCGAGACCATTACCACCCACACCACGCTGATCGTGGCGATCGACGAGCTTTCGGAACGAGGGCTCCGCGCCGGCTATTGGCGAGTGATACCACTCGACGAATACGGTTCGGAACTCACCGCCGCGGCTGACGTACCGTTTGTCTTGAAAACGCGGTGACGTCGTCGTCCCCCATATCCCACCCGCGGCAATGGCACGCCGATTAACATCAACCAATTATAAAACAACAACTTGCACGCGCTGGCGGTTTGTTGTATAATAGTCATGACTTCCCCACAAATTTCACCCCTGTTTAAACCTGGCGCGCGTATTGGAGGCGATCTCTTATGATTCATAGAGTTTTTGCCCTATCCATTATCGTTATGATGTCTGCGCTGGTCTTGGGCGGTTGCGGCGGTGACTCCATCGTCCCCACCGACAACGAGCAAGACAACACGTCCGGGCTGGTCCAGGGCGAAATCGACGAAAACTCCGGTAGTTTCGAGTACTCCAGCGAGACTGGCGGTGATCCAAACCGTCCGCTACCCGGACCGTTTATCATCCGCGGGTCGAACATACACTACGTCGATAGTCTCGGCGTACTGTCGGTGGATTTCACCGTCGAACACCAGTGCCGCTGTGACTATCACGAACCCGTGGTGCTGACCTTCGTGGCTCTCTTGCCGCCCGATGTAACCGTGGAGAATCCGGATAACGACGAACACGGACCGGGTGCGCAGATCATCTTCGAGTTCGAAAACGACGACGGCGTGTGGACGCCGAACGAGGAAAGCCTGCCGAGGACCGTTCATTTCGGGGTCGACGCCGGGGTGTCGATCGGCTTCGCGGCAAGGATCGACGTCGGCATGGACGTGACGGGCGGATCGATCGGTGGTGTCGTATGGCACGACGCCAACGAAAATGGCGTGATCGACAATGACGAAAAGGGAATCGGCGGCGTGGTCATCAACATGATGCGCACCGATGGTCCCGAATGGTCGAATCTCGAAATCTTGTGGCGGGCGGTCACGGCACACGACGGCAGCTACCGCTTCGACGGACTGGACGCAGCCCCCTACCGCGTCGAAAGGATGCCCAACGAGAAGCTCCGTCCCACAACCCCCAGCGTACTTCACGTCTTTCTGGTAGAAGAGAACGGCGAGGTTAGCGACTTCTTGATGGCCAACTTCGGGTGTGTGCCCGCCGACCCGGGGCCGGCTCCGGTGATAAGGGTTGGCGACTACGTCGAAGTCGCGGGACTGTATTCGGATGTCGGGCCGGATCAAGTCAAATTCCACCGAATCGAGGCACGTCAAATCGGTGTTGTTCACTGCAGCGCCGTCGAACCGCCGCAGCAGACGTCCACAATGGACGGCAACTGTGACGACTGGGGTCCCATCTGGCCGTGCCTTGGCCGCGATGGCGCGTTGGGAGGGCCGGTGACCGATATCGATCGTGAAAACCGGTCGCTCGACATAATGGGAACAACGGTGTTCTTTGACGTGTCAACCATCCCCGGTGATTCAACGTTGTACGCCGATCGAAACGATGGCGACTGCTACAATTGCTGTATCGATTTCGACGACGTTCAGATCGGCGATCGGATATTGGTACGGGTCCTTCGTGTTCCTTCAAAAACCACTGACGGAGAACCGCTGTTGGTCGGCTTGAGAATTATGAAATGGAGCCGCGAATACGAGATCGTCCACGGTCGCGTCGACCGGATTCTGGAGCGAATCGACGGACGAGTCGAATTGATCTGGGTGCTGAACACGACTGTCCTCATTACGGATGACACGATCATCAAACCGAGGATGTAGCGAACCATCAACCCGATTGCCCCAACGCAAACGTTGGATAACGGTCGTAAGAGAACCCCCGCCCTTCCAGGACGGGGGTTCTCTCATTGGTTCCCCGGTAGTTCTTGCAACCCCAGGTCACAGTGATATAATCGGCTCAATTCGGCTCACCATTCGCGCAGGATCCGAAAGGAGATCTTCTGATGTCGCCTGGATACGTTATTCGGACCGTCACCGGCTTCGCCGCTGTAGTCTTTTTGTTGTTCTCGTTGGCATGCGGCAGTGACTCCACCAGCCCGACCCAACCGCCGGACGATGAAATACCGCCTCCGCAGCCCACGTGGCACCTCGAAAACGAAATCGTCAATAGTTACATACTTACCGACGTGGCGTGGTTTTCATCCACCGAGGTATTCATGATCGGCGAAAGAGGAACGATTCTCTTCTTCGACGGTGACAGCTTGACCACGATGACGTCGCCAATCGACGCGGACTACACGGCGATCTGGGGCATGGCTCCGAATGACGTCTTTGCCGTCGGCCGCCGGGGATTCACGGTCCACTACGACGGCTCAACGTGGCAGCGATTGGCAAACGCTCCCCCGATCGACCTGCACGACATTTGGGGAATCGCCTCTGACAGCCTGTACGTTGTCGGAGAAGACGGCCTCATCGCCTCGTACAACGGCACGAGCTGGAACGCGATGGACTCTGGCGTACAGACCACGCTTCACGGAATATACGGCGTTGAGCCCGGCCACGTCTTTGCCGTAGGTGAAGGGGGTACAACCGTGTTGTTCGACGGCACCGACTGGAATTCGATACCCACCAACACTTCCAATACGCTTACAGCGGTGTGGGGATCGGCGATGGACGACTACTACGCCGTCGGTAACAACGCGACTGTTCTGAATTACAACGGAAACCGATGGACCTCGATCATAAATATTCCTTCGCTCAACAACGCGCTGGATGTGTGGGGGACGTCGTCAAACGACGTATTCGTCGTGGGGACATCTGGAATCGTGGCGCACTACAATCGCACCTCGTGGTCACTTCTCGACACCCCCGCCTCCGCATCGGCCACGTTGCGCGCCATACAGGGTGCACCGGCAGCGGGCGGTGATATATATATCGCCGGCTCTCGCGGCGATATTTTCCGCCACGACGGCGCCAATTGGACCACAATCGATGGCTCCTCCGTAAAATATTTTGGCTTGTGGGGAACCGACATCGATGATTTACACGTCGTCGGCAACGCCGCCGCCATGCGACACTACGACGGCTCCGATTGGAGCTTTGTACCCAGCATTACCCCGCGGACTTACACCAGCGTTCACGGCGCGACGGCCAACGATGTGTTTGCCGTTGGCACCCAGGGAACCGCGATCAAATACGACGGAACACAATGGACCGACGTCTCGATTACCGAATTCGACGAGAGGATTTGGGATGTGTGGGCGTTTAGCGGCTCGGAGGTTTTTGCCGTGGGCGACGGCGGTGCCATCTGGCATTACGACGGCTCGAATTGGGATGAGATGTACAGCGGCGTATTCGAACGCCTAAACGGCGTGTGGGGCTTTGCGCCCGACACTGTTTATGCAGTGGGTAACGGAGGCCGGATCGTGCGCTACGACGGAATGAGTTGGAATTTCGAGTCGCCTCCGATCGCACCCTCGTTTACTGGCGTGTGGGGATCGTCGCCCAACGACGTGTTTGCCGTGGGCAACAGTAATGGCCCGGCTGTCGTCCATTGGGACGGCACCGAATGGGTGGAGATGGAGCCGGTAGCGGGGCTGAATGTCAACGACGTCTGCGGATCCGCACCCGACGACGTGTACCTAGTCGGAAACGGTTATCAAGCCCAGCACTACGATGGTAAGAAGTGGAACTCGCTGGTGCTTCCTCAAACTCCGGGCAGCATCCACGTCGACTTGTTCGCCTGTTGGATGGCACCCAACGGCGACTTGTGGGCCGTGGGGACCGACGGACGTGTCGCCCGTTACGGATTCGACGGAGAAGAGTAGGTTTTTTGTTCGCTGGTGACGTCGCGAATGCCGACTTGTCTCGGAGAGGAGTCGCCGTGAGACCATACTCGGTCGCCTTGATCGGTGCCCTTGCTTTGTTCGTGCCGCTAACGAGCGCGGCGGACACGGGCTTTGAGAAGGTGGAATCCGGGTATTTTGGGGTACTGGCGTTTCCCCGCGGTGTGCGATCGATCGGGATGGGTATGACGGGCTCTGCCGACGACTTCGACCCTTCAAATGTCTACTACAACCCCGCCGTCCTGGCTTTCGGGCCCGGCGCCGCGCTCACCGGCGGCACCAACAACTGGCTTTCGGGCTTCGACATCAGCGACATCGGCGTTTCGGCATCGTATCAGCCGCGGTCAGGCGGTGATTCCTCACACTGGCATCTCGGCGCCGGCATCCGATACTCCCGCCTCGATTTCGAGTGGAGCGGTACGCCCCCAGATTCAATATCCGGATACCCCGACATCGACCACAGCTTCAGCGACTGGTACCTGGCGTCGACCCTCGCCGCCGGCTACCACGTCGGAAATATGGGCGTCGCCGCCGGATTTGCCGTCAAATATCTCGAAGCCCGGACGATGGGTGATAATGAAATCAATACTTGGACATTCGATACCGGATTGTTGATCAAGTACGTGATACGCCGGCCCGAAGGAACCAATATCATTCCCAGTCTCGGGGTGAGCGCGTTGAGCTTGGGTGGCAGCAAAAACGTGGGTTCGGCGGTCTTCGATCCGGTCGAACAGATACGATTCGGCGCGGGTCTAAGGATGGAAGCAATGGCCGTGCAAGAGGCGGGGGATCCGCTGTCCAGGACATCACCGGTACTTGCCGTCACGATCGACGGCGAGTTGCTCGACTTTCCCGATACTGATCGCGGGCTCGGCAGCGGCGTGGGGGTCGAATTCTCTCTGTTCAACATCCTGGACATCCGGTACGGCTACGCCGACAAACAATTCGCGTTCGAGTACGGGCAGACGTTTGGCGGCGGTGTCGGGTACGGGTGGAAACGAATGTGGTTTCGTCTCGACTTCGCTATGGCGTTCGA
>CBDVBX010000193.1:0-6930 GCA_965372335.1 uncultured bacterium
CCGCGCGCAGCCCGACGTCCTATAGCCGTCATAATGCCGAGGTCCCGCGAAGCGGGAAAGCGAGCACGGTGGGGGCTGCTTGCGCCCTGCGCGCCATAAAATGATTGCGCGCGGGGTGAACAGCGTCAGGACCCGCAGCGGCCGTATGAACGGTGGTCACACTGTCGGTTGGGCGATCAGCCGGATGCCTCTGGTTTCTTGGGGCGGTATTCTTCGAACTTGGCGTCGTCGATTGGCGTGTCGAACTCGATCTTCTCCCAGACATACTCGGCCGCCACGGCGCCGTTCTGGTACACCGTGACCCGGAACGGCACCTTTAGGCCGCCAGTTTCCCTGTAGTCGCCGAGCAGTACGTGCTGGGTGCCGCCGCTCTCGATTCGTCGGACGGGGAGGTGCGTCTTCTTGTCCAGGTCCACGAAAATCGTATCACCCTGGTCGACAATTCCTATCCGGTTTACAGTGGAGGCAGCGACCAACGAGTCGTCCGGGATATCGGCGACCAGAAAGAAGGTATCGCACTCCGTTGCGTAGTAGTACATGCCGCCCGTGTTCTTCATCGCCCGTGTCATCATCGCAGTGTAACGTGGATTCTGGCGTACACCGAGGTTTACGACCGCCCATACGTCGCCCCCGTTGTAGAAATAAGTAAAGAAGAACGGATTGTCGTACTTACTGAAATCCTGGTCGAGGACCATTTTGTCCGGGCGTTTGACATAGCGGGTGCACTCCGCATGCGGTGTTCCCCAACCTTCCCAATGAGCGGTTAGCTCTCCCTTTTCCGTCATCGTCTTCCAGTGCGCTGCTTTCTCTGCGCCGCCTGAAGCTTCGAGCGACTTTTCCAGAAGTGCTTTTGCCGCGCTTTCCTCCTGAGCAAACCCTGGCTGCGGCGCAACCGTCGAGCTCAGAAGAACGAATACGGCCAGCGCGACGGCGGCCGTGACACGTCCTGTGTGGATTCTCATTTCAAACCTCCGGCGTCTGTCAAATCGTTAGCTCTATGTGCGCTTCGTTCAACTTGTCCCTAACCGGCAGGCCAAATGGGCACGACGCCGTACAGGGGCCCGTGCACGACGCGCACCGTTCGGCAGATTTCGAAGCGGGAAGGGAAGCGTAACGTGACATTGCATATTTTTCTCGGCCATAGCTTTGGAAATACAGGCGATACCTAAGAATGTCGTGGATGGGTACGCCGTGAGGACAAGCGCTTACACAACCGTCGCAACCAGGCCGGCAGTAATCCCTGTCGAGGAGCATCCCGTACTCCTCTAGTGCTTTCTTCTCTTTCGGCGTCGGATCGACTTTTCCCGACCCGGCGACGAACTCATCGATGTCTTCGTATGTGCGCATCGAGATGCAAACCGTGTCTATATTCGGCTGGGCCAGCATCCACTTGAGCAGCGCCTGCCGCACGGTGCGGTCTTCCTGCGCGTAGGCCGAGAAGTCGATTTTGCGTGCCGCGGACATGCTCTTCATGGCGACAACGGCGATATCTTTGTCTTTCGCCTTGGCCAGGACCGGTTCCAGCCCCCGCGTCATGTAGTTCATCCCCGGCATGATCATGTCGATGTTGGTGTTGTCGATTAGCCAGGTAAAGTCGTTGGTCATCTTCGGGCCGTGAGAGCTGGCGCCCCAGTAGCGGATCTTTCCGGCCTTCCTGGCGTTTTCGAACATGGTGTAAATATTCTCGTTCTCGATCCGGGACCGATCACCGAGATTCGGATCTCCCACCGAGTGGATCAAACAGCAGTCGACATAGTCGGTGTTGAGCCGCTCGAGGCTATCCTCCAATCCGGCCATCAGGTCCTCCACCGACACTTCTGGGGTAACCAATTCGGGCTCTAACTTGGTCGTCAGGAATATCTTGTCCCGTTTTTCGGGAAATATTTGGCCGATCACCTTTTCCATGTCGTAATACTGACGGGCGGTGTCGACGTAGTTGATGCCGCGTTCGATCGCGTACTCGAGAATGGCCGGGTCCTGCATGCCGGCATTTCCGTAGGATACGTCAGAGACCTTGAAATCCGTTCGTCCCAACCTCCGGAATTCCTCGATCTGTGGCTTTTCATCGCTCGCGGCGGGATCCGGTAGCTGTGGTGGGTCGTGTTGCGGATTCGCCGCCAGCGCGCCGGCGCCGCCGGCCAGCCCCACACTGGCGCCGACTACCGAAGCGACGCTCTGTCCGATAAAATTTCTTCGAGAAATCTTTTCGCCTGGGTCAGTCATGGTGCACCTCGCTTTCCAACTGCCATATTACCGTATACAGGTGGTTTCGGGAAACAGACAACAGAATCTTTTTGGGAGTTTTTTTCTGGCCGGCGGGCTGTTTACGCGCCCCTCGAATTTTGATATCTTCTAGGAGAGGGGAGCGCGCTGCGCGAAGACCTTGGGAGTGCACAGCATGATCGGCAAAGAAATTCTCCATTATAAGATCCTGGACAAGATCGGCGAGGGCGGGATGGGAGTGGTGTACAAAGCCCACGACGCCCGGTTGGGGCGCACCGTCGCGCTCAAATTCATGCCCCCAGACCTGTCGCGCGACGCCGATTCGAAGGAACGGTTCATCAAAGAAGCCCAGGCAATAGCCGCCCTCGATCACCCCAACCTGTGTACCATCCACGCGATCGAAGAAGCGGACGACGGCCGGTTGTTTATCGCCATGGCTTGCTACGACGGTCAGACGCTGGCGAAGAAGATAGAACCGGGCCCGATACCGGTCGAAGAGGCGATCGACATCGCCATCGCCATGGCCGAAGGGATGAAAACGGCCCACGACAGAGGAATCGTCCACCGCGACATAAAACCGGCAAACGTGTTCATGGTGAAGAACGGTCCGGTAAAGGTCATCGATTTTGGCCTGGCGAAGTGGTTCGGCAAAACCAGCCTGACCCGCGCGGGGGTGGCGCTCGGCACGGTGGCCTATATGTCCCCAGAACAGGCCCGCGGAGAGGAAGTGGACGCGAGAGCCGACGTGTGGGCGCTCGGGGTCGTGCTGTACGAAATGCTCACCGGCCGGCGGCCGTTCGGAGGGGACTACGATCAGGCGATCGTATATCGGGTCCTCAACGAAGACCCCGCCCCGATCACCAGCCTGCGCGCCAACTTGCCATCCGGTGTAGAGAGAATAGTGACGCGGGCATTATCCAAGGATCCGAATGGTCGTTATCAGTCGACGGGAGAACTGCTATCGGAACTACGGGCGGTTCGGGGAACACGCCATGACGAAGGTCAGTCGGATTCTCACACGGGTGCCGATCCGTCGATCGCGGTCTTGCCTTTTGTCAACATGAGTCCCGACCCCGAAAACGAATACTTTGGAGACGGGTTGGCCGAAGAGCTCATCAACGCGCTGGCGAGATTGGGTGGGATACGGGTGGTGGCTCGGACATCTGCTTTTCGTTTTCGTGACGGCGGTTTGGACGTCCGCGATATCGGCGGGCAGTTAGGGGTCGGTACCGTTCTGGAGGGTAGCGTTCGCAAAGAGGGTGACACGCTACGCGTTACTGCCCAGTTGATCGACGCGGGCAACGGCTATCACATTTGGTCGGATCGCTACGAACGGCGTATGGAGGACGTATTTGCTATACAAGACGAGATCACACGCGCAATTGTGGGCGAGCTCAAGGTCAAACTGACCGGACCGCCGGACTCACCGCTGGTCAAACGGTACACGGACAATCTTCAGGCGTACAACCTCTTCCTCAAAGGCCGCTATTACATGCTCCAGCTTACCCCCGAGGGCTGGAAGAAGAGTATTCAATGTTACGAAGAGGCCTTGCGGCACGATCCGTCGTACGCGCCCGTTTACGTGGGGATCGCCGTTCATCACCAGAGCCAGACATTTTGGGGAGATGTGCCGCCATCCAATTCGATACCACTGGCGAAGGCGGCCGTCGAAAAAGCGCTGGAGTTGGATGAGTCCCTGGCGGACGCCCATTTATATATGGCATCGACGCTCTTTACTTTTGACTGGGACTTCGAGGCTGCCGAAAAGGAGTTCGTTCGGTCGCTCGAACTCGACCCGAGATCGGCACTGAGCCGGGTCAACTATGCGCTCTTTTTGATGATCCAAAAGCGGTTCGATGAGGCAGCGGCCGAAGCGGCGCTGGCCATGGAACTCGATCCGTTGTCAGCGTTGATACAGACGTGGGGGGCGATGATCCCCGGATATGCCGGCCGACCGGCCGAGTCTATCGAGATACTGAAACAGGTGTTAGAACTCGACCCGAATTTTTGGCAACCTTACTACCACATTGCACGCGCCCACCTGTTCGCATCGGATCCAAACCAGGCCGTCGTCCAGGCTAAGAAGGCTGTAGAATTGTCGGGCGGACCGCCGATTGCACTCGAGTGCTTGGCGCTGGCGTACTATCACGCCGGTCAGAAGGATGACGGTGATAATATTCTGCGCCGGCTAGAGGAGAAAGACAGCCAAGGCTGGGTAGCGGCGTCTATATTTTTCTGGATTCACGTCGCACGAGGGGACCTGAATAAGGCTTACTATTTCCTCGAGAGAGCCGTGCAGGATCACGATCCTTGGTTGTGTTTCTACGGTGTTATCCCACGGGAGTTTCGTCCCGACGATCCGAGATTTGACCGGCTGGTTCAGTCAGCAGGTCTGATGGTGTGACCGACCCCCATTAGTGGCTATTCCATCTCCACATTCATGAGTTCGCTGTACTCGACTTTGCGATATCCGTCGGGGGCTTTGAATACCGATTTTGGCACGTCTTTCTTTTCGAGACTGGTCACATCCATGCCCTTGTCCTCGGAACCATCCTCATGATTCATGATCTTCAGCATCACTCCTGCCTTGAACAACTCTGCGTATTCATCCGTGGCTTCAGGAGTGATATCGCCAATCATGCCAATGGACCCGATGCAAGCCGTGACGTCGGCGATGAAACCCATGAGAGGTCTGAAGTCCTCGTTCAGACCTTTGTCGGTCGATATCCATACTTCTTCGTATAGATCGCCGTTTACCACCACTTCGTATTTATCGGTCGAGAATCCCGCGATTTTCTCGCCCTCTCCCTTTTTTGTCACGACCACTTCCGGAGGAGACGAATCGCCCGACCCGCCCATCATTTGCTTCATCATTTCACGCTGTTCGGGTGGGATGTTCTCCATCATTTGCTCGAACATTGAAGTGGCGAACTGACAAAATTCGTCTACGGGACCTTCGGTGTACATTTTTTTCTGATCGTCGTACATAATCAGCGTGCCTGTGTTGCCGTTCAATATCATGCCGCCTGCCTGCCAGCCGCTCTTCATCTTGCCGTCGGAAACGAACGTCTCGTCTCCGTTGGCTTCCTTCATCACCCATCCCGCGTGGACCTGTGAGATCGCCGTGCAGATCGCCAGCAGCAAGACCACAACAAAAACACTGAATTTCCCTCGCATGATCGCCTCCTTCGGGCATTGGCCGGGACGAACGCGCACACCACTTTTCGTTGCGCCGTGGAACAGACCACCATTATATTCAAAAATAGACAAATCGGCAGAGCTTTTTTCGAGATCTGGAGGAACCCCACATGTTTTTCGACCCTCTGTACTGGGTGGTCATTGGCGTCGGCTTGCTATTGAGCCTTTGGGCCAGCAGGCGAGTCAAGGGTACGTTTGCGAAATTCAGCAAGTACACGACACACCGTGGAATGACCGGAGCGGAGGTCGCCCAGTCGATTCTGCGCGACAATGGAATCGCGGATGTCAAAGTCAAGTCTGTCAGCGGCTCGCTTACCGATCACTACGACCCCCGGACAAAGACGCTGCGGCTCAGCGAGTCGGTCTACGGGAGCAAGTCGATGTCGGCCTGCGGCGTGGCGGCGCACGAGGTAGGGCACGCAATCCAGCACGCCCAGGGGTACGGGCCGCTCAAGTTCCGGTCCGCGTGGGTGCCGGTCGCCAACCTCGGTGGCGGGATATCGATATTCGTATTGATCATGGCGATGTTCATGGGAGGCGCAGCGACCGCGATGGGCGGCAAGCTTGCCATTTTCGGCGTCGTTCTGTTCGGGACAACGACGGTATTCACACTGATCACATTACCCGTCGAATTCGACGCCAGCCGGCGGGCCCTGGCGACCCTCCAGCAGAGGGGTTATATGACGCCGGACGAACTGACCGGCGCTCGTAAGGTGTTGAACGCTGCCTCCATGACATATGTCGCCGCTTTTATCACGTCTCTACTGACCTTGTTGTATTGGGCCGCCCGGCTCGGACTGATTGGCGGGCGCAGCGACGACTAGCGACGTCGGCATTCGACACCCGGCGATCCTATTCTTGCCTGTGGTACTTCGCCATGTGCTGCCTGCCGTAAACTTTCTCGGCCGTAAACCGGTTGTGCTTTCCACATAAGAGTCTCAAGTTGCTGGAGGTATTCGGTCCGCCCCGGGCATACGGTACGGGATAGTGATCGATCTGTAGATTGTGCGTGGCGTTGCACCGGCGGCCACCCGGTCCCACATACGCGCATTGTCCCTTGTCCCTCACCCATACGTTATCCTGTTCTTTGACAGGGATATGCCGCGTCCGCGCTGCCTTCGGCGGTTTCCGAGCGCTCTTCCTAGGCTTCAGTTGTTGTTTCTTCTGGCGTTTTTGTTCTTCCTGGAGCTGTCGTTTCCCCTGGAGCTGTAGTCTCTCCTGGAGTTGTTGTTTTTCCCGGCGCTGCTGTCGTCTCTCGGCACGCCGTGCCGGATCTTCTCTCTCGCGCACATACCGAAGCGCATGCTTAAACATCTCTTGGTAGCTCGCACCCCTGGGATAACGGCCCGAGAGGTGTGAGCGCATCCACTTCATCAGCGTCAAGAGCTCCTCATCCCCGGCAAAACGAATGTCGTACACTCTCTCGTATGAGATCGCTTGCTTCGGGGCTGTCGAACCCTCTTCACTGGTAAGTTTCTTACCCTCGCTGCGAGGGGGAATTTCACCCAC
>CBDVBX010000194.1:0-6907 GCA_965372335.1 uncultured bacterium
CCGCCTGTGGCTACCCGCCACACTTGCGCGACGAGGAAGCAGACGACAAAGCCCATAAGAAGCGGCAGAAGGGCAGACACGACAGTCCACTTGCGCGATCGGGTTTCCTTCCAGATGGTGTAGACCGTGGTGCTGCACGGGTTGTGGATGAGGCTGAACAGCATGAGGTTGACACCGGTCAACAGAGTCCAGCCGCCCGCGCGCAGGATCGCCTCGGTGTCGCCGACCGAATCCAGTTCGAACATCACACCGGCACCCTCCCCCACTCCTGCCAGGCCGGAGGTCATGACGGTCAGCATCAAGAGCGTGGGAATCACGATCTCGTTGGCCGGTATCGCCAGGATGTAGGCTACCAGTATCACGCCGTTGAGTCCCAGTACGAATCCCCATGGATCGAGGGAGCCGACGATGTGCTGTGAAATGTTCGCCCCGCCGATACTAATGTTACTCGAAAGCCAGATCAAAGCGCCCGCCGGGACAGCAAACAGGATCGCGCGCCACAAAACAAAGATCGTCCTGTCGATCAACGACGTATAGATCGTCTGCAATATGCGCGGTCGTCGATACGGAGGCAGCTCCAGACTGAACGCAGACTGCTCCCCGCGCAGCATCGTGTGCGACAACACCCACGAGACGACAAACGTAAGCGATACGCCGAGAATGGCCACGCCTACCACGGCAGCCGCTGACACGAAGCCGGCAAGGTGGGCCGGTACGAGCGCGCCGATAAAGATAGTGGCAATCAGGATCTGCGTTGGCCAGCGCCCGTTGCACAGGGCAAAGTTGTTGGTAATGATCGCAATCAAACGCTCCCGCCGGCTGTCTATGATCCGGGCGGCCACCACGCCGGCGGCGTTACAGCCGAATCCCATGCTCATGGTAAGCGCTTGTTTGCCGTGAGCGCCGGCGCGCTTGAACATTCCGTCGAGATTGAAAGACACCCGCGCAAGGTAACCGGAGTCCTCCAACAGCGTAAATAACGGAAAGAATATCGCCATCGGCGGCAGCATGACGGCAATCACCCACGCCGCCGCCAGGTACACGCCATCGAACAGAAAGCCGGATAGCCACCAGGGAAAGCCAATTTGGTTTCCGATAGACCATAGCGCCGGTTGAATTTTGTTTATTAACAGACTTGCGAGCAGACCGGACGGGACATTTGCGCCCGAGATGGTTATCCAAAACACAGCCGTAAGAAGACCGATCATGATCGGAAAACCGATCCACTTGCTGGTCACCAGCGCGTCGATCGTACGATCGAGATCGAATCCAACTTTTTGCCCTTCTATGATCGTGCATTTCTCGGCGATCGCCGCCGCCTCGGCATAAATATCCTCCGTCAACCGATCTTGGAATTCGGCGCCGACTTCCCACCTTAGTGCCCGAACGGAACCCAGAATTCGACTCGACGCTCCCTCCGGGGGAGCGTCGTTTGCCGAGTCCGCAGGCAACCCGGCGAGTTCCTGCAACTCGCCTGTCGAAAGCGCTTCCTCGATTTTTCGATCGCCGTCGAGCAACCGGATCGCTACCCACTCCGCGTTGGACAACGTCTGATACTCCGACTCGATCATCCCCACCAATTCTTGAACGGCGCGTTGGAAATGGCCACCTAGTTTTCTCAACCGCCGGGACTTGCCCACAATCTCACCCCTGGCCACGCCGGCGATGGTGTCGAGTAATCGGTCGATACCCTGGCCCGAGCGCGCGACGGTAGAGACGACGGGCACACCGAGTTTCTTGGCCAGAGCTCGTTCGTCGACCACACGGCCGTGTCGCTGGGCCTCGTCGATCAGATTGAGGCAGATCACGACGCGGTCGGTGATATCGAGAACTTGAAGCGTCAGGTTCAAGTTTCGCTCGAGGTGGTTGGCGTCGACGACAACGACGGTGACGTCGGGCCGGCCAAACAGGATGAAGTTGCGCGCGACCTCCTCATCCATAGATGCGGCCTGTAACGAGTAGGTTCCGGGAAGGTCGACCAGTTTGTAGCGGTGATCGCCCAACGCGAATCCACCTTCCGCGCGCACGACCGTCTTGCCGGGCCAATTACCGGTGTGCTGTCGCAGTCCCGTGATCGCGTTGAACACCGTACTCTTGCCCGTGTTGGGGTTGCCTGCCAACGCCACCACGAAATCGAATTTCTCCATGTTGACGCCGAGCTTTACCAGATTGGCGGTGTGGTGCACGGGACACGTAGCGCACGCGTCACTCGTTTCTACCGAGGTCGACCCGTTGGAATCTCTCATGACGCTACATTCTCTTTGTTATGAATCGAAATCATATCGGCTTGCTCTTCTCGGAGCGCGAGGACCGTGCCCCTAACTCGGTAAGAGGTCAGGCCGCCGGTCAATCCTCGCCGGTCATACTCTATTCGGGTTCCGGGAAGAATCCCCAGATCCATCAAACGCCGGCGCTCCAGACCGCGGCACGCGGAGCTGATCCTCGCTACTTCGGCGGCCTCTCCGCGCCGCAGTGTTACCAAAGTTTCGTGCGCCCGTTCCACCGCGACCTTTTCTTGTTCGGTCATTCGGCTGATCGAAACGTTGTCGGCGACGATGGGAGCAAGCGCCAAATTGCGGCCGCCATCGGTGTTGATGATGATCCTCTCGTCGGTTTTGCTTTCGACGCGTAGCTCCATCCCAAGGAACACACCCAGAGCGACCAACTGCGAGTAAACCACTTGCGGTTCGTCTTCGACGTGAACCACCCGCGCATTCTCCCCCACTTCGAGTTGCGCCAGCGATACGATCTCTTCTTGGGGAAGTTCGCCGTCGGTTGTTGGTATGGGATCGCCGTGAGGATCGAATCGGGGGTCCCCCAGGCGAATAGCCAGGGCATCCGCCTGATCGGGGGTGAGCGCGTGCTCGTGTCGCTCCGCCTCAACGTGCCATCTGACGGGATGCACACCGGTCTCGTCGGCAAGATATCGCTCCCACAAACGGTGCGCCCGGATGATCTGCAATGCGTAGCGCCGGCCGTTTTCGCTAAGCAGCATTCGCCCGTCGACCACCGACACCAGACCCGCGTTTTGCATCCGCTCCAATAGTGCCAGCGCTCTCGCCGAAGAAATTCTCAGCGCCCCCGCGATACTGGAAAGAGTCGTCGTCGAACCGTGATACTCGTGGTCGTACGCGTGCTTCAACGCGTCTTCCAACTGGATCCGAGCTGCCTCACGCCGCCTCACTCGTACGCCTCGCAAAAGGCCAATACCAGGTGCGAACAGAATCGCCAAAGCCGTCGAAGCGGCTATGAAAACCACCAAATTGATGGCCGGTGAGCTCATGGTTTCCTTCCCATTGTCTGTCTGGCGGAATTTCTCACCCGAATCTCGTCGGCGGCGAGACGACCCAGTATGAACTCTCGATCGTTGGATTTGAGCACCAACGGACCTTGATACGGCTCGACGGCCAACACTCTGACCTCTGTGCCGGGATACATGTCCAGCTTGCCTAGATAGCGCAGCAATTCGGGGTCGCGGTCGGCGACTTCGACGACGACCACAGACTCGCCCGGATCGACAGACGAGAGACGTCGTCCCTCGATGCGTTGAACGGTGCCGTCGGGTGCCGGAATCGGCGCGCCGTGGGGATCGATTTTCGGATTTCCTAGCACCGCCGCGATCCGGTCCTCGAGATCCTCCGACAGGACGTGCTCCAGTCTCTCTGCTTCGTCATGCACGCGGTCCCAGGGAACACCGAGCGCCTCCGACAAGAACAGCTCCAGAAGCCGGTGGTGCCGGACGATCTCCAACGCGGTTTTGGTGCCAATTTCGGTGAGTCGGACGCCCTGATAAGGTTCGTAGGCAATCAATTTCAACCGGGCGAGCTTTTTGATCATCGCGGTGACGGAGGCGGACGATAGCACCAACCGGTCGGCGATCGCCGATGTGGTCGCTCTTTCTTCCTGCTCCAGGATCTCGAGTATTACCTTGAGATAGTTTTCCATTGCCTGGGTTAGCACGATATGTCTTTCTAAATAAATAAGATAGTTATTTGCCTAAAAAATAATTTAGAGTTAACTAAAAATAACTATATATGAACCTGCCCAACTTGTCAACTTTATTGAGCAGGAAATACGGCCGCCATGAGGCAGCTGCGGCGACCGGCACCGGAGGGGCAATCGTATTTGAAACCCCGAGAGCGAAAAATCGTACAACTGGTTGAATATAAATGAAGTTACCTAAACATCTGTATGGCTTGCGCAATCAATGCAACCTTTTGAGACCACCCAGCGTCCTATATCGCGAAGGCGCCTTTACCCCACCGGGCGGCGCGGACTGAACGACAAACTAGATAACACGTTCGATTCTGACTGACTGATAATTCCACAAAGACTTCTGGGGCAGGGAGAATGAAGCCAAAATCATCAACGACGGGGAGATCGATATTTCTGGTCGGGACGTTGGCCTTTGTCGTCGCGTACGGTGCCGCCATCGACGCCGAAACGAAAGACGAATCCGATCACGGTGACGCGGCCGCTTCGGCCAACGGGGTACCGGATCCCACCACGTTCACTCCCAACAAAGATTTGGTTTTTCACATTTCACGCGCTTCCGAAAAACCGAAGATCGATGGCAAGCTCGACGACCCGATCTGGAACCACGCTATCAAGTTGGATAACTTCAGCGAGATTAGCCCCGGCGAGAACGTCGAGCCAAGCGCCGTTACCGAGGCGTACTTCACCTACGACGAAGACAACTTCTATGTCGGTTTTATTTGCTACGACGACGATGTCGGCGCAGTACGAGCTACAATAGCCGATCGTGACGCCATCTTCAGCGACGACTTCATTGGCATCATGATAGACACTTTCAAGGACCAGCAAAACGGTTACGAGTTTTTCGTCAATCCACACGGTATCCAAGCGGACCTCAGAAGAACGGGACACAACGAAGACGAGAGCTACGACGCGGTGTGGTATTCGGGCGGCCAGATCACCGATTACGGGTGGACGGCTGAGATGTCGATTCCGTTTCGGAGTATCAGGTTCCCCGACGCGCCCAGCCAGCAATGGGGACTCCACGTCTTGCGCATCCGTCCCCGCGATAGCCGCGAGCAGATTTCGTGGGCACCGCTCTCGCGCGACGACGTCTGTTTCTTTTGTCAGGCGGGCACGATTAATGGCATCGACGGTGTCAACCAAGGTAAAAACCTCGAGTTGCTTCCATACGTAATTGGCAGTCAGTACGGAGAAATGGACAACACCGACGATCCAAATTCCGCGTTCACGAAAGACCCGGCGCAAAGCGACGCCGGGTTGGGTTTGAAGTACGGCATCACACCGAATTACACCATGGACTTCACGTACAATCCCGACTTCAGCCAGATCGAATCTGACGCCGCACAGATAGATGTCAACACGACGTTTGCCCTATTCTTTCCCGAGCGCCGGCCGTTTTTCCTCGAAGGTGCGGACATTTTTGATACCGAAATCAATACGGTTTATACACGTACAATCAACGACCCGATTATGGCGGGCAAGATAACGGGCAAGTCGGGCAAAACGACCGTTGGCTATATGCTCGCACGAGACGATCTGACACCGTATATCATCCCGTTCGAGGAGTCGAGCCAGTACGCTGTCGACGGCCGGTCGTATTCGAATATCTTCCGGGTCAAAAGAGACATTTTGGAGGACTCGTTCTACGGACTGATCGCCACAGACCGGCGGAACGAGACCAACGGCGGCTCTAACACAAACGTCGGCTTGGATACCAGAATCCGATTCCTGGAAAACTATTCCATCGAGGCCCACGTTCAGGGCAGCTACACGCGAGAGCCGGACGATTCGACGCTCAGCGAGGAATTCGAAGACGTCCGCTTCGGCAACGAAAAGCAGTACGACTCTTTTTTCAACGGCGAGGAGTTCCCCGGCTACGCGTTGGAGACGGGATTCGGCCGCAACGCGAAACATTGGAACTTCTGGACGTGGTACCAGGACTACTCGTCGACGTTTCGTGCGGAAAACGGATTCATACGTGCCAACAACTACCGCGAATTGGGTCTGTGGACGGGCTACATGATCTATACGGACAACAGCAGGTTCACGGAAATCCTACAGCCGCAATTCAACTGGGGCCGAAAGTACAACCAGGACAATTTGTTCAAGGATGAGTGGATTCAGCCGTCGATCTGGGTTCGATTCCGCAAGCAGACCAACATTTGGAGCGGGTTATTGTTTAGCCGGGAACGCTTCGGCGGCGTGTACGTCGACGGTATCCGACGGTTTTCGGGCAACATCAACACGAATTTCAGCGCTTTTTTATCGGGTGGTATGTGGACGGGCTTCGGACACTCGCTGGTACGCGACGACTATCCGCGCCTCGGCAACCAGACGGGCTACGAGTTTTGGGGCACGCTCAAACCCACGTCCCAAATTCAACTCAGCTTGACTTATTCGAGCTTTCGTTTGGAGGAGCTCAATGGACGCGAAGATCCGGATACGGGCGATTGGCTGGAACCCGGTAGCGAAATTTACGACGTCTACGTTGTGCGCGCGCGATTGCAGTATCAGTTCACCCGGAATCTGTTCTTCCGCATGGTCACGCAGTATGTGGACTCGGACAATCTGGTGGAGGTCGATCCGTTGTTGAGTTACAAACTCAACCCCTTCACGGTGTTCTTCATCGGGTCGTCGCACAATTTCATGCAGTTCGAGCCGAACGAGCCGGGACAGGATCGGCATTATCGGCAGACGGACCGGACGTATTTTGTGAAGTTTCAGTATTTATTCAGGGTTTGATGATCGGGAAGAGGTCCAAAACCAGGCCAACTCCCCACCTGAAGCGGCGCACTGACCCCTACGGTGCGCCGCTTTTTCTATTATATCCCCTGCCCGCCCCGACCGCGAACGACGTTACAATTCCGGCGAACCGCTGATTTCGTGGTTTCGGGCCGACCGCCGCGGG
>CBDVBX010000195.1:0-6895 GCA_965372335.1 uncultured bacterium
GGGCCCCCGACAGCGCCACCCACAGCGGCCTATCTAGTCCGACCGCGGCGGGCGCCCGGTGAGGAGAGGAAGCTCACGGGCGGCCCCAACACCACGTAGATCCACGGCGGCCCGCGTCGCGAGAGGTGAGACACCGCGGTTGGTCGCCCCAGAACCAAGAAGACCCGGCGGCCACCCCGGGACCTCGGATCATCGCGGCCGTCGCGCGTCGGCGGGAGGGAAAAGAAAAAGGGGTAAGGCGTGTCGTGACTCAATGTTGCTTATTTGGCATCAAAATTGCTTGACTTGAACTATTGATTGTGCTAACTAATTATAGGGGAACGATTTTTGCGATTCTCCGGCAACCTGAAAAGTAAAGAATTTGAGCACAATCCGGTGGGTGGGACGTGCCCGAGCGAAAATATTATAAAAGAAAATGCGAATACTGGCTGATAATCTCATTGGCCCGACTGGCAAGGCTGATTCCCAGGAGGGTGGGCCAGAGCGCATTTGGCACCTTGGGTGGGTGGATAGGCTTGCTGTTGAAGAAAGACCGGCAGCGGGCGATCGACAATCTCGCAATTGCGTTTCCCCAATCTCATTTAATGGTGAGGGAAGCGATGGCGGCGGCGATGTTCAAGAACCTGGGCCGAAACATCTACGATTTTTTGAATCTGAAAAACGCTCCGGCGAACCGCTTGCAATCTCTCGTCGACCGCGTACGCGGTATGGATTATTTCCAACAAGCCGAGGCGCTCGGACGCGGTGTCATCGTCATCACCGGACACATTGGGTGTTGGGAACTGATGCCGCCGTATTTCGTGACCCTCGGGTACCGCGTCAGCGTTGTTGCCAGGCGAATGAGAGACCAGCGACTCGCCCAAGAGCTAATCGCTATCAGGGCGTCGGTGGGAGTGAGGACAGTCGACAGAGACAGCAGCCCAAGAATGATGATAAGATCGCTGAAAAGAGGAGAATTGCTGGGCGTTCTTATCGACCAGCATACCAGTGTGAGCGGGGCTTACGTGCCGTTTTTCGGCAGGCCCGCTTTCACGCCGACGGGAGTGGCGAAGTTGGCGATTCTCAGCGGTGCGCCAATTTTACCGATGGCCGATTTTTCGAATAGCAGCGGTAAGCACACGATCCAAGTTTTGCCGCCGATCGTGCCACCCGAGGATCCGGAAGACAAAGAGACGGCGATAAGGGAAGTTACCACCGAGTGTTCGCTCGCAGTAGAACGTTTGATAAGAATCGATCCCAAACAGTGGGTGTGGTTCCATCACCGGTGGCGTGAACCTGAAAGAACCAATGTCGAGTATGCCAAGAGCGCTTAAATTAACGATAACGTCCGCGGCAATTGCTCTTCTAGTGATTGGGTGCGGCGAAGAATCGTCCGACCAAGGGGCCATCCGTACCGGTGAAGTGCCTGACGAAGTGGTAACCGACTTCGTCACATCAGAGACCGACAGCGGTCGCGTGGCGTGGACGGTGACCGCGCCCATTGCGAACCGGTTTAATTCCCGGATGCTGTTCGTCATGGACACGCCGACGATCAGATTTTTTGACGATTTTGGAAATCTACAGACGACGTTGACGGCGGACTTCGGGGAATACTACAGCGAATCCCGCGACATGCTGGCGTACGGCAATGTCGTTGTCGTCTCCATCGACGGCGACGTGCTCGAGACTGATAGCTTGCGATACGTTACTGCGCTGGACAAGATTCTGAGCGACAGTAAGGTGAAGCTCACGAGGGGCAATGACATTATCACAGGTATCGGGCTCGAGTGCGACCACACATTGAATTCCGTGGATATAAAGAAGAATGTCAAAGCAATCATCGTCGAGGATGAAGGCAATGAAGACCACTCGTCAGCCGTTCCATCCGGGAGCGCCCGGGGATGTCTTAATGGATGAGCAGCGCCACGAACCGTCCGTGGGCATAACGGAAAAGACATCGTTGGCCACCGACACGGTTGTCAAAGTGTACAGCAAACGACGCGTAGTCGACCAGGTCAGTATCAACGTTGGCTCAGGCGAGGTGGTCGGGCTTCTGGGGCCCAACGGTGCGGGAAAAACCACAACGTTTTATATGATCGTCGGAATGATTCGGCCCAATAAGGGGCGGATATTTCTTGGAGACGAAGACATAACTTTTAAGCCGATGTACAAAAGGGCGCGGATGGGGATTGGGTATTTACAACAGGAACCGTCGATATTCCGCGGTCTCAGTGTAGAAAACAATTTGATGGCGGTCATCGAGACGATGCCTTACAACAAGGAAGAGAAGAAGGAAGTACTAGAGCGACTTCTGGAAGAGCTCGACATCACTCACATTCGCAAGAGTATGGGGTATCAGCTTTCCGGGGGCGAGAGACGGAGAGTGGAAATCACGCGGTCGCTGGTGACCAACCCCAAGTTTATGTTACTCGACGAACCATTTGCAGGGATCGACCCAATCGCGGTTGCGGATCTGCAGAGTATCGTATTAAAACTGAAGGATAACGGGCTGGGTGTGTTGATCACCGATCATAACGTACGCGACACTCTCAATATCACAGATCGTGCTTACATCATGTACGAGGGGGCCATCAAACGTTCGGGCACGGCGGACGAGCTCGCGGGAGACGCAGAAGTAAGGGAGATCTACCTTGGCGAATCATTTACGCTTTGATTGGGCGTATCACTACTGGGTTAGGTGGTTTCCATGGAAATGAAGATTGGACTGCATCTACAACAACGCCAGCAACTCGTTATGACGCCGAAACTGCAGCAGGCGCTCAAGCTGTTGCAGATGCCTGCGATCGAACTGCAGCAAATGCTCAAGCAGGAAATGATCGAGAATCCGCTCTTGGAAGAGGCTGACGAGTTGGAGGACTATCAAGAAGAAACCCAGGAAGAAACTGAAGACGAAGACGATCTTGATAGCAAAGCGGACGGGGACGATTCGAAGCCTACCGAAGGGGAAGCGGGGGACGAGCGAGTCGACATTGACGAATGGCTGCAAGATGGATTTGAAATTAGCGGCTTGTCCGAAGAGACCCAGGAGGAGTTCTTCGAGAAGGTGCCGGTGGCAAAGCGCAGTTTTACCGATCAGTTGATCAGCCAACTTCGAATCGTGACCGACGATGAAAAAACGATCGCCATCGGCGACTACATCGTCGGCAGCCTCGACGATAGCGGCTACCTCACCTGCGATCTGGAGGAAATCGCCCAGACGTTCGACGTGTCGGTGGAGGAAGTCGACAAGGTCTTGGAAATCATACAGACTTTCGACCCGCCCGGAGTGGGCGCCCGCAATCTCCGGGAGTGCCTTCTTATACAGCTGAAGGCGAAGGGTGAAGAGGACACGATCGCGGCGACAATCATCCGTGACCATTTCGAGGAGTTTAAACAGAAAAAATATTTGGAGATTAGTAAGAAACTCAAGATCTCGGTTCAAGAAATACAAAATCAGTGCAAGCTAATCGGAGCGCTCGATCCGAAACCGGGACTCGAGGTCGCGGCCGAGGATCCCAAGTATGTGATTCCGGACTTGGTGGTCGATAATATCGACGGCAAATATGTCGTGTACCTCAACGACAGGAACATCCCGCGGCTTCGGGTGAGCCAGTCTTACCACGACGAACTACTCAAAGATACTCGAGATGGAGACAGAGAAACCCGCGACTTCATCAATACACGACTCAAGTCAGCCAAGTGGCTAATACAGACCATCGAACAACGGCGTCGGACCATGGTCAAGGTGATGGAGTGTATATCGCGCAAACAACGTAGTTTTTTCGAAAAAGGTACGGCGCACCTCAGACCGCTTACGCTTCAGCAGGTGGCGAGCGAAATCAACATGCACGAATCGACGGTCAGTCGTGTTACCACGGGCAAGTATGTGCAGACGCCCAGGGGCGTGTTCGAGCTCAAGTACTTTTTCTCGAGCAGTCTGGGGACCACCGACGGTGGCGAGGTGTCGGCGAAGAGCGCAAAGGACAAAATTCGGCGGATAATCGAGGCCGAAGACGCCCACAACCCGTTGAGCGATCAAAAGATCGCCGACATCCTGAAAAAGGGGGGGCTGAATATAGCCAGAAGGACGGTCGCTAAGTACCGTGAACAACTCAACATCCTGCCCGCCCGATTGCGGAAGGAGTACTAACTTTCGTTTTATCAACATGTTGACTGAGGTCAAAAGCCTTGCCGTTTTGTCAAAAAGTACTATATTAGTTAGTGGTAAACATTAAACCGTAACGAGTGTTAAGTGATTGTTCGACCGAACGCCAATTCATACAACACATACTTGCGGAAGACCGCCGCATATCTTGCCCCAATCCCAAATAACAGTTTCAACAGCCGTGTGTCCATCACCCGGTTCGTCATGCTTCGTAAACGGAATTCGTTCGTTTGCACCTGTGTGGATGCAACCGCGCGTCCGCGCATCAATCAGATCCCAGTAGAGAGAGGTGGCTCATGAATATCTCGACTACTTCAAGGCACTATGAACTTCCAGCTGCACTGAGGGACTACGCGGAAGGGAAGGTGGAAAACCTCAAGAAATATTTCGACCATATCGTAAATGCCCGTCTCATATTCACGTTGGAGAAATACCGACATAAAGTAGAAATAACGCTACATGTCAACGGAAAGGATTTCGTCGGAATCGAAGAATCGGATGACATGTACGTATCAGTAGACCGTTCCGTCGAGAAACTAGAACGTCAGTTGAAGAAGCACAAGGAAAAGATCAGAAGCAGAAAATCTTATCAAAGTGTCTCGGATGCAACATCGTCAGGGGAAGAAGAGGTAGATGAAGAAGAAAGTGGTTCTTGGCCGGAGGACGACTTAAGAGAACAGTAGAGTCTGATCGCGGATCAACAAAATGAAAAACAAATCTCTCTCTGTAAAAGAGTTGTTCCACCTAACGCGGGATCTGTTTCAGTTCGAGTTGGTGAACGGAATAGAGAAAGGGCCACTGGACGTTACGGTAACGGACACTCACCGTCCTGGTTTGGCGCTCACAGGATTCATGCAAAATTACCTGAGCGAACGTATACAGATCCTTGGAGAAACCGAAATCCTTTACCTCAACACCCGTTCTGAAAAGGAAAGGCGCGAAGCGGCTGATCGCCTGTTATCTGTACCGGTACCGTGCATCATAATTACCCGAAACCTGGACATACCTACCGAGCTCATCGAATGCGCCAACAAACACAGCGTTCCGGTGCTACGGACGTCGATGCTCACGACGCCTTTCATCCACGAGCTCACGAAGTTTCTTGACGACTACTTCGCGCCAAGCGACATGCTCCACGGTACTTTGGTCGACGTATACGGCGTGGGGTTGCTGTTTACAGGGCGCAGCGGGATTGGCAAGAGCGAGATTGCCCTCGACCTGGTAGAACGCGGGCACAGACTGGTCGCCGACGACACCGTCCAGGTGGTCAGAGCTGGAGAAGACACGTTGATCGGCCGTGGGCACGATCACCTGCAGCATTTCATGGAAATCCGCGGAATCGGTATAATCAACGTTCAGGACTTATTTGGTATCCGGTCGGTCCGCGTGCAAAAACGCATTGAAGTAGCCGTCAACCTGGAGGAATGGGACACGACCAAGGATTGGAATCGCGACGGGCTCAAAGACAGTGTAGCTACCATCCTGGAAGTAAAGATCCCACAAGTGCAGGTACCGCTGTTCCCGGGCAAGAACATCACCGTTATCGCGGAGGTGATCGCGATGAATCACATGCTCAAAGTGTACGGAATCAACGCGGCGGAAAAGTTCAATAACATGCTCGTGGACATGATGAAGAGCGACAAGCAGACAAGGCACTATCTCAGGTACGATACGGAGTAGGTGCAACTGGAGACATCTTTATGGTAATGGGTATTGTTGTCACTCACGGTAATCTCGCCGGCGAGCTGTTGGAGACAGCAAAATCAATCTACGGCGAGTTTTCAGGCTGTCATCCTGTTTCCAATGCGCGGAAATCTCCGCAGGCGCTGACGAAAGAACTGGCATCAATCGTAAAATCAGCCAACGATTCTGAGGGTGTCATGATTCTCACCGACTTTTTTGGCGGGAGCTGCAGTCATGCCTGCCTGGGGATCGAGCAGGACTTCGAAAACGTTCGTTTGGTAACCGGTGTAAATCTGCCGATGTTGCTCGCGTTTCTCTACCGCAGAAATAAAGTGTCGTTCGAAGATCTTCCAGGCGAACTGGTCGAACGCGGAATCAAAAGTATCAAGGAAATGAACACGGAGAGTCTATGATGCCGCTGTGTCTTGTGCGTATCGACGATCGTCTCATTCACGGACAGGTGGTGCTCGGCTGGGCGAGAGCACTCAAGCCAGACCGTATTGTGATTGCCAACGACCGTATTGCCAAAAGCGCATGGGAACGTAAGTTTTACACGTCGAGTGTTCCACGGCACATCAAGGTGTCGTTTCTGGAGCTGGAAGAAATGGCGCGGCAGTTGCTCAACAATTTGTTCAAGAGCGAAAAGGTAATGGTGTTGTTCGAGTCGGTCAAAGATGTGTACTCTGTCGTCGAGTTGGGTGTCACATTGACGGAAATCAACATCGGCGGTCTGCACTTTCGAGAAGGCGCACACGAGTTGCTCCCGTACGTATTCCTGACGGAAGAAGACAAAAAGTATCTGCGCGAGTTGGTCAAGCGCAGTGTGGCACTCACCGCCCAAGACGTTCCGGGCAACAAGCCCCAAAACCTCTACTCTCTCGTCGTCTAGCCCTCCCCGCTTACGCTTCGTCACCTGAGGCAGAACTCCCATGTTCCAAGGCCGACCACCTCGTGTCTTCGGTGGGTTGGGGCCGGCCGCCGCGGGTTTCGCGGCACGGCTCGCTGACCACTATCTTGCATGTAGCACCTCGGATTCTGCCGCTCGCCTCCGTAGTCGGCTCGCCCATT
>CBDVBX010000196.1:0-6849 GCA_965372335.1 uncultured bacterium
CGCCTCGGCTGGAAACCCTCGGCCAATTTGGATCACACGTTTTACGGCCCCGATTATGAAATTCAAATACGCACTGACGCCGATGGTTACCGGCTGGGTGCGCTCGGAGAAGTGGACTATTCCAACGATCTGGTAATAGTGTGTGGCGACTCCTACGCGTTCGGCTGGGGAGTTTCGACCGATGAGACCTTCGCGTCGTACTTGGATGAGTTGATGTACGAAGCGTCGGAGGGGCGGACGAGGGTCGTCAATCTCGGCGTCGGCGGATACGGGCTGTTCCAAAACTGCGACCGGTTTTACGGGTTTTCGCAAACCCACCCCGACGTAACCGTTAAAGCGGTGATTGTCCAGCACACCGTCAACGACGCGATCGACAATTGCAAGGCGCTCGGGTATCACTTCGAAATGTGGGAAACCAAGGACGAAAGCAAACCTCGAAACCGCTATCATCTGGTCAATCTGGTCGGTTACGCACGTCAGATATTCGGTCAACGAAACCAAACGAAGACCAACAAAGAGGCCGACCCGAATCACCCTTACGTCCAGGATCTGCTGTGGGGGTACCAGCGGCAAGGTCGCGTACTCGGGTATCCAGAAGCGATGGTCGTCGAAGGCCGGCACATCGGGATCGATAGAAGGACGATTTATGACGATTGGGATACCGACGCACTAATGCAGCGGGGAAAAATGTCCCGCGTGCAGCGCGATCTCACGTTGGAGGCGCTCCACTGTATCCACAAACAGTGCGCGATGTACGGGGCAACAGCCGTGCATGTATTCGTGACGACGACGCCCGAGTGGTATGTGCGAGAGGTGTCAGAACTCGCGATCGAGTCCGCGAAGTTCCGGGGAATAGAAGCGGTGGTCACAGGACTTGTGCCCAAGCCGGGGGAATTCGATGGACCGATCGCAACGGGACACAGCGGCGGTCATTTCAACGCTGAATTCAATCGGCTTTGGGGGGAAAAGGTGGCCGCCGTGCTTCGCGACGTGGGGGCGTATTGATCAAGACGGCATGTAGATCGGGGCGCCCGGTCCCACGGGCAATCCAAGCAGCATCCAAATTACCAACAAAGCGATCCACGCGGCCAGAAAGACCACCGTGTACGGCAGCATCGTGGCGATCACCGTTCCGATTCCCGCCTTTTCGTCGTAGCGTTCCACGAACGCGACGATCAACGCGAAGTACGACATCATCGGAGCGATGATATTCGTCGTGCTGTCTCCGACGCGGTACGCCACCTGAGTGAACTCGGGAGAAAGAGGGTGGTCGAGGAGCATGAACATCGGAATAAATATGGGAGCCATGAGCGCCCATTTCGCCGACGCGCTGCCCATAAACAGATTCAAGAAGCCGGAGATCAGGACGAAGGCGACGACCAGCGAAATCGACTGCAATCCAGACGAGTTCAGCAACTGCGCGCCCTTGACGGCCACGATCAAGCCAAGATTGGTTTCGTTGAAGTAAGCGACGAACTGAGAAGCGAAGAAGATCAAGACCAAGTACAGTCCCAGCGACTTCATTGACTTCGCCATGCCGTTCACGACGTCCGCGTCGCTCTTGTACGTGCCGGCTCCAATGCCGTAAGCAACGCCGCAACTCCCAAAGACAATAAAGACCAGGGCGACGATACCGGAAAGGAAGGGAGAGTGCAGCAACCCTCCGGTTTCAGGGTTGCGCAGGAAACCGTTCGCCGGAACGGTGCCGAGCAACAACACAATCGCGATCGCCACCAACGTGATGGTGGTGTAGCGCATTCCCCGCCGTTCTTCACGTGAGAGCTCTTTGATATCATCGGCTTTTTCTTCGCCCTTGTATTCACCGAGGCGGGGGACGACGATTCGTTCGGTGACCCACGTCCCGGCAGTGGCGACAACGAACGTCGACACCACCATGAAATAGTAATTGCAGGCGGGGTTGACCAGGTAGTCCGGATCGACTATCTGCGCCGCCTCTTGGGAGAGTCCGGCCAGAAGAGGGTCGATCGTGCCGAGCAGGAGGTTTGCGCTGTAGCCGCCTGAGACACCGGCAAAGGCCGCGGCCAGTCCGGCGATCGGGTGTCTGCCGGCCGCCAGGAAAATGATTCCCGCCAGCGGTACGAGCAGCACGTAGCCGATCTCACTAGCGGTGTTGGAGAGCACCCCCGCGAGCACGATAACGAATGTGAGCAAGCGGCGCGGGGCGGAGAGGACAAGCAGCCGGAGCACCGCACCGATGAGTCCGCTCCCTTCTGCAATGCCGATCCCCAGCATGGCCACCATCACCGTCCCCAGCGGCGCGAAACCCGTGTAATTGGTGACCATGGAACGAAGGATATAATGGAGGCCGGGAACGGAGAAAAGATTGTTGGGGCGGATGGTCTCACCCGTGCCGGGGTGAATCACAGAAAGATCGAAAAAACTGGTGATACCCGACCCAACCACGGCCAGAAACGCCATGATGGCGAACAAACTGGCGGGGTGCGGTAGCGCGTTCCCGCCTTTCTCGATCATCCCGAGAAAGCGCGAAATCAGCTTTGCCGACCCGAATCTATTTTTGAACTTGGGAGTAAATATCGTCATTCTTACCCTATGGATGCGGTCAATCAGCGAATCCTACAGGGTTATCAACCAGCGGGCAACCCATTTCAATCTTATCGGCGGTTCCCCCAGCGACCACATTATACTCCGGCAACTATTGACAAACGGATCTCAATGAGGCTGGTTTTGTTGGTAACCTCCAACGGGGTACGGCGTCTCATTGAGGTGCCAGGAAGTTGTGCTTCGAAGCAAAGGAGATACCCGTGAGTGACCAGGACCGGGCCGCCGTGGTGGCGGTCAAGTCGGGTGACACCGACGCGTTTCGCGGCTTGGTGGATCGCCACAAGAGCAGGATCTACGGGACCCTCTTGTCCCTGGTGGGTGATGCCGACCTGGCTGAAGAACTGGCCCAGGAGACCTTCGTGAAAGCATTTTTGGGGCTGTCCGGTTTTCGAGAGGACTCGAGTTTCAGCACGTGGCTCGTTCAGATCGCGATCCATGGCGCCCGGGATCATCGGCGCAAAATGAGCAGGCTGCGCAAACGACGGGTGATTTCGTTGGACGCTTTGAGAGAAACAATGAGGCACGAACTCGAACCGGCGGATACCAGACGCTCCGCCGATCCCAGCGCGGGCGTGGATGCGCACGAGGAAATATCGATGGTCCGGGAGGCGCTGGCGCAATTACCGCCCGAGTACCGAGAGATCATCGTCCTCAAGCATTTCCAGGAATGGCCGTACGAGCAGATAGCGAATTCTACCGGGGACACGGTAGGTACGTTGAAGGTGCGTGCTCACCGGGCGCGACGACTTTTGAAAGAACGTCTCGCGGAACTCGGTTGGGTCACGGGCTCGAGCGCATCCGGCAGGCCCAAGCCGACAGGCCGTTTTGCCGGTGACAAGGAGACGAACGATGGATGAGCTAATTCAGAAATACCTAGACGGAGATTTAAGCGACGAAGAAGCGTCGGTATTTGCGCAGACGCTGGCTCGCGATCCGGAGCTCGAAGCCGAGCTTCGGGACTACGAACAGATTCTGGCGTTAGCCGTCGAGGACATCGATCGTGACCCAGCTGCCGCTTTTACAGACAACGTGATGGATAAAGTGGCACACGCCCGGCCGCTGCATAGAGCGCGGCTCGCGTTTGTGCGAGGCGTCATGGGTGGAACGCGCGCCTGGGGAATGCGGATGGCGTGGGCGGCGGGCTTCGCGCTGGTGTTCGCGTTCGGATACATGACGGCGCGTCAAAGCGGTGACGGCATTCCCGGAGCCGGGATACCGGCCGCGCTCGATTCCGCTCCCGGCGCCGGCGCGTCTGCACGCAATATGTCGGCGGGCCTGTACGAGTCGGCGGCTCTGAGACTAGTTCGGCTGGTGTACGTCCCGGAAAATCCGGACATCAAACAGGTAGCAGTGGCCGGGACTTTCAACGCTTGGAACCCTGAAGTCACGGCAATGCGCAGAGAAGGCAATGTTTGGATCGTTCAACTCGTTCTACCGCCCGAGAGCTACGAGTATATGTTCGTTGAAGATGGGGAACGGTGGGTGACTGATCCGCTCGCATTGAACACGCGAGACGACGGGTTCGGCAAAAAGAATGCGGTTTTGGATCTCACATTATAAAGCGACACTCACGAGCACGCGGCCCGCAGACTGGCGGCGTTTGCCGTCGATCTATGGAAACTCGCGCCGCTCCCACCGACTTGCCAACGTGGTTCTGGGCTCGTTGTTAATGTTGGCACTATCCGGGGGCGGCGCCGTTTCGTTTGCGGAGACGTGGGAATCCTACCCCTGGGTATCGCTGTCCGCTGGGTACGAGAATGATCGAATACTCGAACAAGGCACCGACCGGTTCGTCGTCCCCGGAGGGAACTTTTTCGATCTAATGCCCGGAGTTCTGCTCTCCCGGGGCATCGGCCGCCGGACTCGGTTGAATCTCGACGGCCAACTCGTACTCGAAAAATTCAACAACGACGACGGCCGCTCACTGATCAGCGCGGCGGTGAACGCAGAGCTGCGTCAAAGGTTCGGATCAGTTGGGCGCTGGCGTTTGACCGTCGGGGGCAACTACTTCGAAGATTCTATCCAAGAAACGACAAACCGCTTCCACGGCGGTGCCGAAGCGGCGATTGGTCTCACCGGCAGGCGCGGATACTTCGAACTTTTGGTGGGGGCGCAGGGCCGCCGATACCCAAACCTTCTGTCATTCGATGATTCGGGGATCCCCGGTACGTACACAGAGCTGGGCGCAACGGTCGGGGTGACTGGGGCGTACCGGCCGGTCGGCCGGTTGGTGGTCTCGGGACTGGCAAGCGGGCAGACCACCGACGCCCGGGATCCCACGTTCGACGCTACATCGATTCTCGCACAGGCAGCCGTACGCGTCGCCATAGCCGGACCTGTGTGGGCGTACGTCAGCGGATTTTCCCAAGAGCGGTCGTTCGCCGGGCGTGTCTCGGGCGAGGACACGGACTCGTACCGTCAGCTTGGTATCGGCATCGATGTTCCCTTGGGGAGAACCGTCGATCTGTCTGGGCGAATCGCGTTTGCGCGCTACACCGATCCGCTCGGCGACACCGACGACATTCGGCGGTTCTCTATCGGAATCGCCTGGTGGCCCAGTGGGAGAGGGGTGCGAACACTCCCACTGGTTCTTCCGCGCGTCGTGGACGGCGGTGACGATGAGAACCAGATCGTAGCAAACGAACCGCACCTCTTCCGCCTTCACGCGCCGGGCGCAAGAGCAGTTGCGCTGGTTACGGATTTCAACGGGTGGGACCCCGAGACGAATCCGCTCCGCGCCGCTGGCGACGGTTGGTGGGAAGCGAGATTGGCGCTGCCCGCCGGTTCCTACCAGTACGCGTACTGGGTGGACGGCGTCATGGTCACCCCTCCGGAGGCCGAAATCACGATCGACGACGGTTTTGGGAGCAAAAACGGATTACTCAACGTCGATCCAAAAAGGCTGTAACCTTCGGGCGAAGCCGTCGTCTCATTTGACGTCGTTGGACGGAGCGAGGAGCCCACGCGATGTCCGCATACGTGACTAAGGAGCGAGGCAACATGAAGAAGTACCTTCGATACCAGACCCTGCTAATCGCCGCGCTGGCGTTGTGCGCGCTAGTGATCGGTACTGGGGTGCAGGCGCAAAACGACGGTCAGGGGACGCTCACGCGCGATCGGGGTCAGGACGGGGTAGGCGACGTAACCCGTGACCAGGCCCGGGACGGGGCGCAACAGCACGACCGGGACAGGGACCGAGACCGCGCCAAGGCAGAGATGCACGGTCGTATCGACGCCGCGCCCGGATTGACAACTGAAGAACGGGGGCAGATGCACACCAACCTCGACGCTTGCTTCGATCTCGGCGTTCCCGAGGGGGGCCTGGGAGCCGTATTTCCCGGTGAGGAAAATCGGCACCGCGTGTCCGCCCAAGCAATGCTTCGGCTGCAAAACCGTGTGATGACGGCGGCGCGCGAAGGGCTGGACGTCGAGTCCATGTTGGCCAAGGTCCAGGAAGGCCGCACAAAAGGAGTGCCGGAGCCGAAGTTGGAGCAGGCATGCGAGCGCGTGGAAAACCACGTACGCACGGCCAACCGGATTATGGAAAAGGCCAAAGACGAAGGTTTTGAACCTCCGAAGGACCAGACTCAGAACCGCCGCATGCAAAAAGAAATGGCACAGCAGATGTGGCGCGGGATGAACGAGGACGGGTACGAGCGCATTCGTGAACGCGCCCAGCTCCGACTCCGCGACGGCCAGTGCGGCGTGGACGAATTAACGGCTGCCGGGGAAGTAGCCACACGCTTGCTCGAGGCGGGAGTGAACCGCGAACGGGCGATGCGTTTGTCGGGCGATGCGCTCCAACAGGGTTACCAAACTCGTGAGATGCATCAACTCCAGGTCATGGTGGCGTCGCGTCATCAACGCGGCGAGCCCATGGACGAGTTTATGGGGGGAATGGAGCATTGCATCAATGCCGGTATGGGCCCGGGTGAGATGTACAACTATATGATGCGGCACGGTTGGATGGGACCTGGCGACATGTATGGTCCTGGCGGTTATCAGCCGATGAACCACAAGGGTTATGGCGGCGGTAGTGACGGCGGTGACGGCGGTGATGGCGGTCATGGTGGTCACGGCGGTCATGATGGCTCAGGAGGTGGCCAGTGAGGGAGGCAAGGCCCCTGCTGTAGTCACATCCCAGGATTGATTTTGGCGAGCCACACGGCGCGGCGGATATCCGCCGCGCCGTTTTTCGTGTGCGCCCGGCAGGGCGCACTCACTTGGAGGTGGAAGTCCTCCGCAGACCCGACAGGGGGAACTGCT
>CBDVBX010000197.1:0-6837 GCA_965372335.1 uncultured bacterium
GAAGACGAGATCGCCGAACCGGAGGACGAGGCGCCGGAAACTGAGGAAGCGATCGAGGACGAGTACCCGGCAGACGATCCTACTCACGAGGAACCGGTTTTGGAGGCGACTCCGGTTGCACTGCCACCCGTCGAACCCGTTGCCGATGACGTGGAAAACCCCAATGGTGCAGCGGCCGACACCGAAAACACCGATGGTTTTGGAACCAAGTTCGAAGAGTTTCTCGACGGCCGACTGGACAACGACTCAGCGCTCGCGCTAGCGAGCGAGGCAATTGAACGCGGTCTGCCTGACGAAGCCAGGGAACTTCTACGCTTCAAACCGAGCAACGAAGACGAAGCGCTTGAACGCAAGCGCCGTTTGGTCGACTACCATTTGTCCATCGATAGGCCTATTCCTGCACTGGGAATCATCGAGACGATCAGAGTATCCGCTCTCGAAGACGACGACAAGCGTGACTTGTTGATTAAAAAGGCGGCGTGCCAAAAGTTGATCAGCGACTTAGAGGGCGCCCATAACACGTATTTGAGAATCATGAAAGAGTTCCCATCGCCAGAAATCGACAGAATGGCGAAGCGAAACTACGAGCGCTACCTGCAAAATCAATGCGGCGGAGCCCTCGTTTTGGAAAAAACCGCGTCCCTAAACGACGAATAACCTAAGGAGCGATACAATGAAGATCTGTCCGTTTATCTCGCACATGATTGGGGAGGACCGCGCGGATATCCTGCAAATAGACGGGTCTGCCCGGAAGCCGAACACGGCCAAAAGCTCCACCAAGAAAAAGGGCAGTACCGAAAAGGACGTCGTGATCTTAGGGTACGACGGCGATTCCGCAGTGGGCGTGGCAACCAAATCGGCGAAGACAAAGAAATCCGACGCGGCCGGCCTTTCGCATTTGTTTTGTCTAAAGGACACCTGTCGCTTTTTCCAGAAATCGAATGGCGAATGTAAGTTCGATTCGATATTCGATACCACCCGCGAGCATACTTCGATGCTCGAGGAACTGGAGCGGCAAACGCAAAAAATCGCCGACGTTGAAAAACACATTGGGAAAATAGACGTTGTTGAGCAAATGGTCGACAAAATCAATTCCGTCGAGCAGCAGATCAAAAAGGCACAAACGGTCAAACCCGACAGAGAAGCCGAAAAAGCGACTACTAAAGTCACCAAAGAGCTGGACAAATTCTGGAAGTTTCAGACCAAGAGTGTAGCAGAACTCATTGCCAGCATTGGGGACTCGGAGAAAACGCACGAGAAGTCGATATCCGAACTCAAGAACGGTTTGCATAAATCAATCCAGGATTGGAAACCGGAGCAGGATCTGAAAGCGGTTGACGAGATGAAGGAAGAAATCGAAAAGCTTCGCGCCGCAGTCGATTCCAGAGAGGACGGCATCGAAAGCTTCTCCACGACCGTTTCCGAACTGGTCATGAATATCGACGACACCATAAAACAACTTCAAGAAAAAAACGACACTCTCTCCGAGCGTATTGCTGATCTCGAATCGTCGATACCCGACTGGGAGGCTTTCCAATCCAAAATCCAGAAGACCCTGGTCGAAAAACTGGACAAGGTCGGTTCACCCGATCTATCGAAAGAAGTCGAAGCGCTTGGAGCGAATTACGACAATCGGTTCCAGGAGATACTCTCGGCACAAAAACACATCGAGGACAACTTCAACAAGTTGAGGAAGTCAATCGAAGCGCGCGAAAAAGAGGCTAGCAGCGAACAGACTTCCTGGAAGGACAACCTCAAGCGAATCGAGGACCGACAGGTCGAAGTAATCGAACTGGTGCAGCAAGAAAAGACCCGGCTCGAAGATGAGTCTTCCCTGCTCAAGAGGAAGGAAGCGAAAAAGCTCAATAACTTAGGCGTGACCAGTTTTCACAACGGCGAATTCGAGCTAGCGCGAGATCAGTTCAAGGAGGCCGTCACCCTCTATGCGCGCTTCGCCGAATCCTGGAACAACTTGGGACTCGTTCTCACTGAACTTCAGGAAGAAGAAAGCGCGACAGAAGCGTTCAGTAAGGCCATTGAACTGAACCCCGAACTATCGGCAGCATACAACAACCTCGGTTATATCTTCTACAAGCAGGGTAGTTACGACCAAGCTATAGAGATGTATAACCAGGCATTGGGACGCAGCTGTGACAACAGCTCGGCGTACACCAATCTGGGGAACGCGTACTTCAAGCACGGCAAGCACGAGGATGCCAGAAATGCGTGGGAAAAAGCGCTCCAGATTGATCCGGACAATGAGAAGGCCAGCCGCAATTTGAAACGGCTGGAAAACGAGTAATCCCAGAGGGGGCGACGACAGTCGCCCCTTTTTTTATTCAGACTGAGGTGGAGGCGGGCTGGACCTGCCGGTATTCCTCACTACTTCTTTGGCCTGGGGACCTTTGGAACCCTCTGTGATGTCGAATTCGACCATCTCCCCTTCAGCGAGTGTGCGGTACCCATCCTCCTTGATCTCGGAATAGTGCACGAAGACGTCGCGACTTCCCTCATCCTGGAGAATGAATCCGTAACCTTTGTTCTCGTTGAACCATTTAACTTTACCAGTGTAGCGCAACCTATCGTCCCCCTTTCGGGCAAAAAAAATCACCCGACGTCATGTGCGTACGGATGAATTCTCATGCAAATACATAACGCTGTAACTACCGCAGAAAGCGACACCCTTCAAAACTGTCATGGGATATTATATCACGACAGTTGGTTCCACGTCAAGAATCAATGCGAGAATATGCGCATTCTTAAGCCACAATCGGCCACTTCAAGAAACTCAAAGCGCCCGCAATCTACCTTGCGACCTCTTTCTACATTTGCAAGCAACAGCGACCGGCGGCACCAGCACGCAGTTACGCGCCGCTCTAGGCCCCTTATATAACATCAGATACAAGTTTGCGCTCTACCAACGCCCAACATCCTCTGGCATAGAACTTGCCCCTCGCAACACCGGGGAATGGAGCCTGTTACACCTGATTACAAACGAGGGGCGCAAGCCGTGAGAATCCTACTGCCGCACGTCGAGATCGCCGAACAGCAAAACGATTTCACGAAGGCCAAACTCAACGACGTTCTCAACCACCAAATCGCGTCCAGCAAAACCAAACCGTTTTGCCTGGAACTACATGACGGAACACAGCAGCGATTTCTGTTTTTCCGCGCCGGCCAAATCTACTCCGCGGGTTGCATCGAAAACTACGGGTTCGAGGAGACCTCGATAAAAGAATTTCTGCTCGCGGCTGGCCGCATGAATTTCCCCGAAATGATAAGTTACGAACTGAACAGTAAAATGCTCCATTCCATCCTAATCCTGTTTCAAAAGAAACCGACACTGCTTTTGGAGACTACGTTGATTGATTTCGATGAGCTGCTCGACAAGATCGAAACCGACGGCAAAAGCTGCATCGTGAGCGCATCGCGTGACAACTTTCTCGCCATACTACGGTACGAAAAGGGTGCTGCCGAAGCTTTGTTACATGAACAGTCGCGTCCAAAACCACGCGAAGGCTCGTTTCGCGAAGATTTTCTGGTGAAGATTTATACGTTAACAGCCGAGAAGCAACTCAAAATCGGTCTGTACGAAGATCTGCTGGTTACCTACGCGTCTGACGCCAAAACGATCGAAGAAGATTTTGGCGGCAACTTCGAGGATCTCTATTTGGCCAAGCCACCGCTCATCAATTTGCAGTTCAAGGACAAGGAAATTGACCACTGGGTCTTCGACCGGCCCAGCTTCAACATCGGCCGCACACCGGATAACGATATTGTCATCGACAACCTCGCCGTCTCACGATTGCACGCCGTTCTCGAAGAAGAAAAGGGCAACTACTACATCCGTGACTGCGACAGCCTCAACGGCACGATGTTGAACAACCAGAAAATTGGTCGTGCCCGGTTGGACGACGGTGATGAGATCTGTATCGGCAAGCACACGATCGTGTTCCGGAGGCAAGGCGGTCAGGCAGTCCCGGTCGGGGCGACAATTCAAGGTTTCGACCAGACGATGATTATCAATACCGCTGGAGACGCCATTCAAATACCGCAAGAACGACCGGAAGTTCGCCCAAAAGCTGAAAGAGTGCCTCGGCTCATCATGAAAACTGCATACGGTGATCGCATTATTGAGCTGAAAAACGAACGTCTCTTTATCGGCAGCGACCTGGAATCGGACGTTGTCGTGGAAGGTTTTCTTATTGCCAAAAAACACGTGGAGATCGTCAAAGAAGATGACCGCGTCATTCTCAAGCATATTCGAGGTCTACGAAAGGTATCCGTCCGCGGTAAGCCCGTACGCGAAATCGAACTCAAAAACAACGACGAGATCAGAATCGCCAAAGAAGAATTCATCTTTCAGGAGTGACCATGCGCTACCTTTTGATATCCGACATCCACGCGAACCTGGAAGCGCTGCAGGCAACACTCGATGCCGCCGACGCGTTCGAGCCGTATCAAATCATGTGTTTGGGAGATGTGGTGGGATACGGGGCCGATCCGGCTGCGTGCATCGACCTTGTCGGCGATCGGGCAAATCTGATACTCGCCGGCAACCACGATCTCGCTGTGGCCGACATGGTGCCGTTCAGTGAGTTCAATCCCGTGGCGCGGCAGGCGATCGAATGGACGCAACAGGTCTTAAGTGCTGAAGACAAGGAGCTGCTGTCCAATTTGCCGCTCCAGTACGTTGACGGAGACTACTGCTTCACCCACGCCTCGCCCATCGAGCCGATGAAATTCGGATACATCCGCACGCTCGAAGATGTGTCGGAGGTGCTCAACCACATTGGCCAGAAGTTTTGCTTCGTTGGTCACACGCACCTTCCCGTCCTGGTTCGCCTGAACGAAGTAACGGGTAAGATGGAAATCGTTCGCGATACCAAAGTGTCAATCGAAGATGATAACCGTTACTTCGTCAATGTTGGCAGCCTCGGACAGCCACGCGACAACAACCCTGACGCGTGCGCGGTCATACTCGATGAGGAAGGCGGTTCGATAGAGTTTCTGAGGGTGCCGTACGACATCGCGGCTTCTCAGGAGAAAATCCTTTCCGAGGGGCTGCCGTCGTATTTGGCGGAACGCCTGTTGTTGGCCAGGTAGGGGTTCCGTGAACGATTTCAAGAACTTCAAAGTCATCCAAACAGTCGCGTCGGGCGGCTCGGCGGTGCTGTTCAAAGCGGTCCAAACGTCCCTCGACCGCGTGGTTGCCATCAAGCGGCTTCACCAACATCTGACGGATGACGAAAACTTCACACGCCGTTTCATTCTCGAAGCGAAAGCGGCCGCCTCCCTCGACCACGAAAACATTGTCCACGTGATCGATTTCGGCCACGAAGCGGACTGTTACCAGATCGTGATGGAGTTCGTCGAGGGTGAGAGTCTCAGCGATATTCTGGAGCGGTGGCGGCCGATCAAACACGACCTCGCTCTCGCCATTGTCCGGCAGATCTGCTTGGGCCTCGAGCACGCACATGATAAAGGGATCGTGCATCGCGACATCAAACCAGGCAATGTTTTGCTCACGCAGTTCGGCCGCGTCAAGATTACGGATTTCGGTCTGGCCAAACTGACCCAGTCAAACACATCGCATACTGCGGCGAATTCGATACTCGGTACACCGCTGTACATGTCTCCGGAGCAAGCGTTCGGCGAGAGCGTCGACCACCGAAGCGACCTGTTTTCGCTGGGCACGGTCCTCTACGAACTACTAACGGGCAAACAGCCGTTCGCCAGCGAAAATTACATGGGTGTGATACAAAACATCATCAATAAGGAAATTCCGAGCGTCCGCGATCATAATATGGAGATTCCCGACGAGATCGATGCAATCGTGGACAAGGCGCTGTCGCGCAGCAGAGAAAACCGATTTCAGACGGCGAGGGAATTCCGGGAAACAATCGAGGACTACCTTGGCCACGAGCGTCTCAGCCAAGCGACCGCTGACTTGAAGGTCCTCCTGGAAAAGCAGACGACGACCCGGGTTCTGTCGAGTTCCGGGATTCGCAAGCCTCGTCGGCGGAAAAGCACGGCGAACGGCGTGACCGCCCTGGTCGTTTTTGCTTTGATCGCCGCCGGCAGTGCAGCGGTGATCTACGATCCGACACTACTCGATCACTTTCGCCAGCCGGGCGGCTCGGGTACGGCGACTGGCGGTCCGCTACAGCATCAAGCGGCGGCGACGTCTGGCTCGTTTGACTTCGATCTGTCGGACCTGATCGAGGACGACACGGCCGCTGCAACGGATGGCACTCCGGAGGCTTCCATCCAAGCACCATCGGTCGATACGGATGCCGCCGAAGCGACCGCGCCGGCGCGTTCGAACGAAAACATCGCTCGAGCGTTCACGCCGGACCAAACCCCGCCGAAGCAGGTCGTTGAGGAGAAGCACACAGAACCGGTGAAACAGCGCGTGAAAATTGGTTACTTTAAGATCGAGGCGCGGCCAAGTGCGGAGATCTACATCGACAACGTCTACAAGGGCGACACACCCCCGGCAATGTCCCTCGAGCTGACGGCGGGTGAACACAAGGTGGAATGCCGCCATCCGCGGTACGAGACGTACACGGAAGTGCTGAGGATCATCAACGGTGAGCTTTCGCGCCGAAACGTCACACTCCGAAAACTCAAAGGCGGAATCACTTTTGCCACTGAGGAAGGCGCCGAGGTCTACATCGACGGCCGGCTGGTCGGCGTTACCCCGATACGTAAACCACTGGAACTGGACGCGGGACCGCACATGGTCACGCTGAAGAAGACGGGATTCTTCACCTGGAGCTCAGAGGTGACCGTGGAATCCAACAAGACGCTACCGATACGGATCACCCTCAGCCC
>CBDVBX010000198.1:0-6802 GCA_965372335.1 uncultured bacterium
CAAACGTCGATGCCATTCGTAAACATGCCGAGGCCGTGACAAAGAGCTTTTCCGGTGGAGGCGACAGCTCGAAAAAGGGTGACAGCCCGCCGATTCTGGTTCGCTCGATTCAATTCGAAGCGGGTCAAATTCAGGTCGATGCCTCCGCCGTCGGGATTGACCCCTTCGGAATCAACCTGCCTTCATTTACTCTGACAAATGTCGGTGGGCCCCGGGGTGGGCAACCCGCAGAGCTCGGAAAAACTATTATCACGGCACTCGCACGAAAAGCGGCCGAGGCGGTTGCCAGGGACAAAGCGGGCAACGTAGTCGAGACCACACTCAAAAACGCTTTGAGTAAGAAAACAAGGGATCTAATCAACTCGGTAAGATAAAAGAGGTATTGGCACGGTGTAATTGCCGAGCCCGTCGCCGTCGATGAGCCCCCTGAATTACTCATCGACGGACGAACGGGCTACAGGCAAAAAGCCGCTTGGCTGGTGCAACTTTGAAAGCGCTAACGGTATTTGTCTTCCAAAGTCAAATACAACATACGGCACAAAAATGAAGGATTCGTGAAGTTCTGCGAGGTTTCTTGAATTCCGCTATATTTCGAACGCCCGATCGGAAGTGCTTTAATCCCCGTTGAATACCTCTTCACACGTCTCCGCGGTCGCGGCGCGTACCAGCCACTTCTCCAGTTGATTCCGCTTTTCGGACTCCAGGATCTTACCCTTCTCAGCCGGGCTGACATCGATGCCGCGGGCATCCAGTAGCGCCAGAAGGCTTTCGGCGATCTGATTGGCTTTCGCCTTTTTCTTGGCGTCCGCTTCCCTTTCACCGGACAGTTTGTGGACGCGCAAGTGGTCGCCGGTGGATTCCGCCACTTTGGCGTACCACGACTCCGGATATCCGGGGTGCTCGACGTTGCCCTTTTCATCTTTGACGTTGCCATCGAGGAATCGGTACAGGAGAAACTTGCCCAGTTCTGTCCACCGCTCCATCGTCTCCTCGGTAGCGCTCTCTGTGTACTCCGTCAGGTAGTCCTTGGCCAGGCGAGGCGACTGTCCGTACAACGCCAGCGCAGCCGAGTCAATTTCGGGTTGATCGGCCAGGAACCCACACTCCAGCTCTCCCTGAACTAGTTGGATGTCCTTGATCATGTCGCTATACCGCAAGTACGCGAAGTTGGATACGTAGTTGAACATCCAAAATGCCGACTCCCACGTCACCTCCGTCCACGACCCGGTTCCGACGGCGAAGTTGTGCGGCGGCCGGGTCACGCCGCAGTACACCGGGACGTAGACCGTGCTGTACGTATCGTCGACTCCGAACCACAACACACCGCCGATCGGGTCGGGAAGCCACGAGCGCGCCTGCGCGACGAATGAAAATCCCGTCTGTTGCGTCGACACCGCCCGCTCGTTGAGGTACCGCTCATCTCCCTCTCCAGCTTTCCACGTGAGCGGCCGCCACCGGTACGGCAAGTCATACGGGCCGGCACCGATGTCTCGGGTCATGTCGAACGGCGTGCCTTCGAAGTGATCGCGCATGAAGCCCATCACGTCTGCCACGGTGAGCTTGCGGTCCGGCTCGATCCACAGCGGATATGGCTCTGTGTCTTCTTTGCCCAACGCCCAATCGATGGGCAGCTCCAATGACGGTGCCGCCCGGTCGAACATGCACCACACGCGGGCGTCGCAGAAGCGCTGCGCCCCGAAACGCGCCGGGTTGTACGCATCGGCGAAGCTAAACTCCTTGTCTTCGCCTTCGAAGTAGCCCATCTCACGGGCAAACGAGATCACGTCGGGCGCGTATAGCGTATTCTTCTTGTCCTTCAACGGGAACTGTCGGATCCTGGCAGCGTTGGCGTGCGCCGAAATGTAACCGTCCGGCACCTTGCGCGCGACCCACGCCGCACCTTTGTTGTCCGGCCCCTTGCCGATCATGTCCACGAACCACACCTCGTTCGGATCGGCGATGGAAAACGACTCGCCCGAGCTGCAATACCCGTACTCCGCCACCAAACCGGTCATTACGTCGATCGCTTCTCTCGCCGTTTTCGCACGCTGGAGCGCTATGTACATGAGGCTCCCGTAGTCCACGATCGCGTTGGGGTCGTGCAGCTCCGGGCGCCCGCCCCATGTGGTCTCGCCGATGGACACCTGGTGCTCGTTCATGTTACCCACCACCGAGTAGGTCTCGCGCACCTGGGTGATCTGTCCCAGGTACTTGCCGGTGTCCCACTCGTACACGTCTAGCATCGCTCCCGGCGGGTGCAACCGGGCCGGCGTGTAGTACAATTCGCCGTAGAGGACGTGCGAGTCAGCTCCGTACGTGATCATGGTCGATCCGTCTACAGACGCTCCCTTGGTGATCAGAAAGTTCGTGCACGCCCATGCGGTTTGATACGACAGGACGGCCGCGAGCACGAGTAAAAGTGTTGTTTTCTTCATGGCTGAGGTGTGACTCCTTTGTGTTTGAAGCTTAGTCAATCAGGTCAATAGGTTTTCAAAAATATTTCCGTGTCGACCACGGTCCCGTAGATCTTGTGCACCGAACTCAACGTCGAATTGTGAACGTCGGCCGCACTAATCGTAGTATCCCCGTACTTCAAATCTTTTGTCGCGCAAGCATCCCCCACGACGACGCACTTGAAACCGAGATCATACGCGGCGCGGACGGCTCCTTCGACACACATGTGTGTTTGCATTCCGCAGATGACGACCCGTTCGATCCCCTTCTCTTTTAGATACGCGGTGAGGTCGGTGCCATTGAACGCGCTGACTTCGTCTTTGATGACGATTTTCTCCCCTTGCAGAGGTTTGACGTCATCATGAAAAGCCCCTTGATTCTCGACATTGTGACCGACGTGAACAATGAGCCCTTCCGTCCCGCGGAACTTCTCGACTAGTTTCTTGCAGTTTTGACTGGCCGCTTCGGGCGCGTCTAGCGGCAGGAACCCACCGGGAAAGTAAAACTCTTGTACGTCTATGATAATGAGAGCCGTTTTGGCATCGATCCTTTGTGGCTCTTCGGCTGTGCCCGCGTCGGGGATCACAATCGCCACGGCCAGCAAAATAATCAGATAACTACATATACTTCTACGATTCGATGCCATGTTTCAACGCTCCTCGGCCTAAATGAATACTTTCAGCTCCACCCACAGTTCATCCATTGACACCCGGAGACCCCTGCACACCCACACCGTCATATGCGACTCTTGTGCGAAGGGCGTTACCGCTTCTCCCGCTTCGACCACGTCGTCGAAGTATTCCTCCAGCGACTCGCCGGGGAAATTGATCGCGATCACCAATTCACCCGATCCTTCCGGCGGCCCCCAGAACCAATAGCTATTGTGGCGGCAATAGACCGGCGGCAGTTCATAAAGCTTCGACCAGTATTCCAACGCACCCGCTTGCCCATAGTTGCGGGCGACCACTACGCTCCGCTCGCGATCTTCTGGCGACAGGGTCCGGTACGCCGCAGAAACGGTTCTCGCCAACTCTTCCCAACCTAACCGGTCGGAGAAATACTGCGGCAGCTCGCCCGTGTGTCCAACCTCCGCCGTATTGGGAACGATTCCCAGTTTTTTCTGGTATTCCACCACACTCGCCGGGGACAGGACGGGTAAGGCCAGGGGCAAGAACACTAGGGCGCCCGCCAGCACGTTGGCCGTCATCACCCACCGCGCCCACCGCCACCGCCGGCCATCCGTCCATCTTTCCCACGCCACACCGCCGGCAGCCATTAACACCGGCAATGACCCCGCAAAATAGTAAGGCTTGCTCTTCTGGGCGACCAGGATCACCCAAGTCAATACGACCATCAGCCCCAACAACTGAAACCGCCTCGCTTTGCGCGCGATCAGCAGCCACGCCAGCCCGCCCAGCCACAACGGCAGCGTCGCCGGGTTGGCCTCCAGCACATTCTCGCCCAGGAAATCCAGCGCTGATACTTGCGATATTTTGTAGTGTTTGGCGTTCTGTATAAATTCGAGCGTGGGCCAGTCATGAAACACATTCCATATTATGTAGGGCAACAGCATCACCGCGGCGATTGCGGCGGCAATCCACAGCCGTTTGTCGGCCAGGTGTCGCCATTAGCCCGATCGCCAATGCGGCACCAAACACCAGTAACGCCACCGGTTGGGTGGCCGGGGTCTCGGCCGTCGCGTCTGGTCTTTCGGACATACAGCCCCCTTCGGATAGTTAGATGCGGTTCACATTATGCCACAACCCACGTCTGCGCTTCAACAAGCCTGGTACCTTACGGCAGCGGGATCTGGTGTTATCTGTCGCGCGGTGATATCATTCCCGGTGGTGTACGTTTGTCGCTCTTAACAGATGAAAGGAAAACCTCATGGCCGGTTGCGGCGTAATCGACGAACGCGGGATTCTACACGATGTGTATGGTCTGAAAGGTGACCTCTCACCACTCCCCAGCGAGTACGACCGCAACTTTCGCGTCGAAACGGCCGCCGGAGAACATTTTGTTCTCAAGGTGATGCGGCGCGACCTCGAAAAGGGACTAATTGATCTGCAGTGCGGCGCCCTCGACCATTTGGCGGTCAGCGACCCAACACTCCCTCTGCCACGCGTGCGTCCGACGGTCGACGGTAGGCCGGCGGGGCTCACGACCGACGGCGACGGTGTCGAACACGTCGTGTGGATGCTCAGTTATATCCCCGGTCGCGTCATGGCCGCCGCGCGCCCACACACCCCCGAGTTGTTGCACGGCCTGGGAAATCTCCTCGGACGATTCGACGCCGCCCTCCGGGGCTGGTCACACCCTGCCGCGGCACGAGACCTCAAATGGGACCTGTCAAACGCACGTTGGATACGCGGATACCTCGACCACATCGATGATCCGTCCCGCAGAAAGCTGGTCGAGCGCGTCTTGGCCGTCTACGACGAAGAAGTTGTCCCCGTTCTACCGGACTTGCGGACGAGTGTCATCCACAACGACGCAAATGACTACAACGTGCTGGTCGATTTTTCACGCCCGGGAGCGCCGCTCGAGGTCGTGACCGTGATCGACTACGGCGACATGCTCCATACGGTTACCGTCGCCGAACCGGCGATTGCGGCGGCATACGCGCTCCTTGGCAAACGCGACCCACTGTCGGCAGCGAAACACGTCGTGGCCGGTTATCATGCTGCGCATCCGCTGGAACCAGCGGAAGTCACGGTTCTGTTTCCGTTGATTTGTACGCGGCTGGCAGTGAGCGTGGTGAACTCGGCGGTGCGCAAAATGGATATTCCTGACGATCCATATGTTACCGTCACAGAAGATGTGGCGTGGGAAGCGCTGGAAAGACTGACTGAAGTCCATCCCCGTTTCGCCCACTACACGCTGCGAGAAGCCTGCGATTGGGCGCCCGTTACCACCAGTGACGACGTCGTGTCGTGGCTTCGCTCAAGCGGCGCCGGTAAGGCGTCCGTTTTGGATGCCGATCTGCGAACTGCCCGGTGCACCGTCGTCGACCTCGGCGTGGGAAGCCAGCTACTGGGGGCCGATCCTGCCTCGGTGGATACGGACACCTTGACGGCGACGGTGTTCGGTGTGATGGACGCGGCTGGTGCCGACGTCGCCGTCGGTCGTTACGACGAAGTCCGTCTGGGGTACACCAGTTCCTCATTCGCTGGCGGAGGCAAGATCGTCGACGAGAGGCGAACGATTCATCTCGGTATGGATCTCCTCACGGATGCCGGATCGGCAGTTAACGCGGCGCTCGAGGGGTGGGTACACGTGGTAGCGAACAACGACCGATTCCAAGACTACGGCCCATTGGTGATCCTGCGCCACGTCACCGACGGTGGCGACGAGTTCTTCACCCTCTACGGGCACCTCGGCGAAGACACGTTCGATCTGGTATCGCCCGGCGACAGCGTGGCCGCCGGCCAACGCATCGGCAGTATCGGCGCGCCGCCCATCAACGGAGACTGGCCGCCGCACCTGCACTTCCAGCTGATCGTCGACCTGATGGAAATGAACGCCGGCTTTCCCGGAGTGGGGTTTGAGAGCCAGCGGGGCGTGTGGCGAAGTCTGTCTCCCGACCCCAACGTGGTACTCGGGGTACCGGAGGATTTATTTCCCCGCGTCGAGCCGTCCGCGGGCGAGCTGGCCGGGAGGCGCCGCCGTGTCCTCGGTCACAATCTGAGCGTCTCTTACAAAGAGCCGCTCCAGATTGTTCGCGGCTGGATGCAATACCTGTACGACGACACCGGTCGCACGTACGTCGATCTGTACAACAATGTACCTCATGTCGGTCACTGCCACCGCCGTGTTGTCGAGGCCGTCCAACAACAGACGGCGCTCCTCAACACCAACACGCGTTATCTGCACGAGCACCTGGTGGCGTATGCCGAGCGGCTGACAGCTGTGATGCCCGATCCGCTGCGGGTGTGCTATTTTCTCAACTCGGCCAGCGAGGCCAACGAGTTGGCGCTGCGCCTGGCGCGCGCGCACACCGGGCAACAAGACATTATCGTTCACGAAGCGGCGTACCACGGGCATACGACAACATTAACTGACATCAGTCCGTACAAATTCGATGGTCCCGGCGGAAAGGGCGCGCCTCCGTGGGTGCACGTGGTTCCCATTGCCGACGACTTTCGCGGGCCCTACAAACGCAACGATCCGGAAGCTGGACGGAAATATGCCAGGCACATCGCCGATGTTATCGCAAGTCTCCGCGGCGACGGCGGACTGGCGGCTTTTATCGCCGAATCGTGTCCCAGCGTGGGCGGACAGATCATGTTTCCACCGGGGTACCTGGCCGAGGCGTACCACCACATCAGAGATGGCGGCGGCGTGTGTA
>CBDVBX010000199.1:0-6763 GCA_965372335.1 uncultured bacterium
GCTGGGCGAGGTCCAGCTCTGGCTGGGCGAGGTCCAGCTCTGGCTGGGCGAGGTCACTCATTGAAAAGTCGCGTTGCTTTTGGGAGCGCAAACCGAGAGCAGCGTTAAAACTCCCCCGGTGGTCGAAACCCCGGGGGGGTTTTGCGTTTTGGGGTGAGTTGTGTTTAAATGTCAGTTGTACCTCAGCTAAAGCCTTTCGCTAAACAATCATGAAACGCGTTGACGTCATATCGATTCTTGCCGTGATGGTGATCGCCGCGGTGATCCTCGTGTTGGTGTTCCAGCCGCGGTCGGGTCGGGAAGCGGATGCCGGGGAAGACCGGACGCTAGAGCTGTTTACCATCATGGGATCGGTCCCGCTAACTGATCGCGAGGTGCCGGGCAGGTGGAGGACGTCTCGCGGTGTGACGGCAGACCTTTCCGCGCAGGAAAGGGAAAGACTCGCCCGCCTCAACGCTCACCCGTATCTGCCGGGCGTCCGAGCGGCGCCCGTAGAGCAAGACGTCACGACCTACGACCCCGATCGGGCCTACGATGGCATCAACCTGTTCAATTCCGCCCACGCACCCGAGGCGTCCGCGATGGATATGGACGGTCGCGTACTCCACACGTGGCGCTTTGACATCGCCGACGTGTGGCCCGGGGTGCCCCACACCCTCCACAGCGAGTTCTGGCGCCGCGTCCACTGGTACGACAATGGAGACGTACTGGTGATATTCGAGGGGATCGGGATGATCAAGCTCGACAAGGACTCGAATCTCTTGTGGGCGTACAGAGGTGCGTGCCATCACCAGGCGGTGGTGACCGAGGACGGGAAGATCTACGTGCTGACGCGTAAGGCCAAAATGATACCGCGATTGAACACGACCGACCCGGTACTGGAAGACGCCATTGACATATTGACGCCCGACGGAAAGCTGCTCGAACGGTGCTCTATCCTGGAAAGCGTCGAGAACTCTGAGTACGCTCGGTATCTTCGTTTTGCCACTAGCCACGCCGATCTCTTTCACACCAACTCGATACACGTCTTCGACGGGTCACTCGCGCACATCTCGCCGCTGTACGAAGAGGGAAACGTCCTCGTGTCTTTGCTCACACTCAACCTGATCGGTATCATCGACGTCGAAGAGCGCCGGATGGTGTGGGCCGAGCGAAGTCGAAGAAACGCGGGATGGATGGCGCAGCACGACCCCATTGCGCTCGAAAACGGTCACCTTATGGTGTTCGACAACCGCGGCTACCGCCAAAAATCGAGAGTGCTCGAGTTCGACCCATTTAGAAGGGCGATCGTGTGGCAATACGTCGGCTCGAGTGAGGAGCCGTTTTACTCGAAAACGTGCGGGACGAACCAGCGGCTTCCCAACGGCAACACGCTCATCACGGAGAGTGACAACGGGCGAGCGTTCGAAGTCACGCCGGAAGGGGAAATCGTGTGGGAATTTTACAACCCCTTCAGAGCCGGCGAACAAAGCCAGTTCATCGCCACGCTATTCGAGATGCGGCGAGTCGGAAAGGAACAAATGGACTGGTTGAACAAAAACTGAATGTCCTGGTCCGTCTACCCCTGGTCCTTGGCGAACCAGGAAGCACAGTTCCCCTGTGGATGAACGGGTCCCTTGAACAGCTGGCACCCGCCGCAAGTATCCGACTCTTTGTCCACCAAAAAGAACTTACAGTTCAGGCAGTTTTTCCCCTCCTCCGCTGACACCGCGACGTACTTGAGGTTTTTCCTCATGGTGAGATCGGTGTCGGTGAGGCCGGTGTAGTCGGCGCACGGATCCGCTTTCGCCGTCTCCGTGGTTTCCGCCGTTTTTGTGGCGCTTTGCTGCGCGGTGCCGCCGGACTCGCTCTTGTCCCCGCCACCGCCGCAACCGGCCAGCATCGATGCACCGCCCACTACGCCGATGCCCATCAGCGCGAACCTCTGCAGAAACTCCTTGCGTGACATATTCTCGTTCACGATCGATCCTCCGAATTGGTACGAGATCTCATCGATGGCCGGATACGACGACGCCATCTGACCGTCGTTCGCCCGGCGCGGTTGATCCGAATACTCTACGAACTCGAGCGGTGGACGTCAAGCGGCCCGTTTGCTGGGGCGTTGGCCGGCCATTGACTTATTCGACGATTACTTGGATAATGACGGCACCGGTTGACCGACGCTTACCCAGGAGACTGAAAATGAAGAAGTTGGCTCTATTCGCGGCGCTCACGACCGTCCTTTTTGCCACCCCGGCTGACGCGCAAGACGAAGACGTCGTCAAGTATTTCCAGATATCGTTGTGGCCATCCGCCCAGGTCTACGACAAATCGTACTCGATTCACGGTGTGCGCCTGTCGCTGTTGTACGGTGTCAATCGGGATATGATCGGGCTCGACTTCGGAATCGCCCACGATGTCGGTCGCGACATGAAGGGCGTCCAAATGGGGTTCTTCTCGTGGGTCCGGCGCGACTGCGTCGGCTGGCAACACTCTTTCTTCGGTGGTGTCAAACGCGATATGAAGGGATTTCAGTCGGGCATCATCAACGGCGGCAAAGATGTTTGGGGGGTGCAATGGGGCTTGTTCAACGGAGCCACCGCGGTTACCGGGGTTCAGTTTGGAATTTTCAACAAGACTACCTGGCTAAACGGGATTCAAATCGGCCTTCTTAATATTGCTACCGACAACGACAGCCATCCCATTTTGCCGATTATTAACTGGAATTTTTGAGGCCGTCGCTCAAAGGTCCGCCGCCGGCGCGTCGGCAAACGGATCGTGACCGTTCTTGATATCTTCCTGTGACATCGCCATCGACTCGCCTTCCACCGCCCTTGGGTCGGCGGTGTAAATCCGAAGCTGGCGGCTGAGCATCCGAGACGCCAGCGGTCCCAATTCGGAGGGGTTTTCGACCAGCCGGATCTTGATCGGCCTGGGCCTGCGCTTGATAAAAAGCTCCACCTTCAAAGCCGTTCCCACCGAGTCGAACAAACGCCAACACTGGGCTATACGCACAGGCGGGTGACTCCGCGTGTAGCGCACGCTCGCCTTGCCGTCGACGTGCTGGCGGTACCTCCGGGCCAAGTTCCGGGTATAACCGGTGTAGTAACTGCCGTCATCGCACTCGAGCATGTAGATCCAAAAACAGCTCGCTGGTTTGGCCCGGGGCATGGGAGGATTCCTTTCGCGCTCAAATAGGTGTAGAGAACCCGGTGAGTTCTTCGCTCGTTTCCCACAATCGCCGCTGGAGGTCGCGGTCGCAGGATACCTCGGATGTACCCAGCGGCCTGCAGTACTTGAAATATTTGCCGGTCTCACCGTCGACCTCTGGGGAAGACGCAAGGTAGATCGGCGTTTCCGCGCCTTCGTCCGGCTTTTTGAAGAACCACTGCAGCAAGCGCCAAGTCCGGCTGATCGCCTTGGAGTAGTTGCTCAAAAGGTTGGTGTGGATCACGCCTGGATGAAGGCAATTGGCCGTCACACCAGAACCGTCGAGCCGCCGGGCCAGCTCGTAGGTGAATACGATGTTGGCGAGCTTGGTGTTACCGTACTGCTGCCAGCCGTTGTAGTGCTTCTCACCCTGCAAGTTGTCAAAATCGAGGATACCGCGGCTGTGCGCCGTGGAGGCGACGTTGACGACCCGCGACGGCGCGCTGTCGCGTAAAACGTCGATCAATAAGCCGGTGAGCAGGAAATACGCGAGATGGTTGACGAAGAATTGTAATTCGAAGCCGTCTGCGGTGAGCCGCCGCTCGCGAGTCATAATGGCTGCGTTGTTCAACAGCACATCGAGGCGTGAGAATCGTTGTTTGAACTCGTTTGCTGCGTCGACGATTTGTCGTTGGCGCGACAAATCAGCCACGATCAGGTGGACGTCGTCGCTTCCAGATTTTTTTTTGATCCAACGAAGCGCTTTTTCTCCCCGCTCGCGCGTGCGGCAGGGTAAGACGACGGTGGCTCCGCGCTCGGCGATACCGAGCGCCGTGGCCCTGCCGATTCCGGAAGTCGCACCGGTGATGATGCAGACTTTTCCGTCCATGCGATTGAGGGTTCCGTCATCCATTGGCGAGGAGAGTATACCGCCAGCCTGCGCCTTTGTCGAACGGCAACCGAGTAGCTGCTGCGCGTGCATTTACAACGACTTGTCGGGCTTGGCTCCGGTGGTTTGACTGCGGGACGGCGAACCTGTAAAATAAACGCACGATGAGTTCCTCGAACACTACCGACACCGAACGCGCCATTATACACGTCGACATGGACGCCTTTTATGCGTCCGTCGAGGTCATGGACGACCCGTCTTTGGCCGGCACGCCCGTGATCGTCGGCGGTACGCCGGAGGGGCGCGGCGTGGTGTCGGCGGCGTCGTACGAAGCGCGGGTATTCGGCGTTCACAGTGCGATGAGCGCGTACCGAGCAAAGAAATTATGTCCCGACGGTGTGTTCATCATGCCGCGGATGTCTCGTTATGTCGAATTGTCGCGGCAGATCCGAGCGATCTTCGACCAGTACACGCCGCTGGTCGAACCGATCTCCCTCGACGAGGCGTTCCTCGACGTGACCGGCAGCCTGAAGCTGTTTGGCTCCGCCGTCGAGATCGGGCGGACGATCAAACAACGCATCCGCGACGAGGTGGGACTGGTCGCATCGGTCGGAGTAGCACCCAACAAGTACCTCGCCAAACTCGCCAGCGATCTCGAGAAGCCCGACGGCTTCGTCGTCATCAGCCGGGAGGATGTGCGGGAGAGACTGGCCGGCCTGCCGGTGAGCCGCTTATGGGGTGTGGGGAAGCAAACGCAAAAGATGCTGGCCAAGATGCAGATCCACGAATTCCGCGATATCACGGCAACGCCGATAGAAGAATTGGAGTCACGGATCGGAGTACTCGCAAGACGCTTGCACAACCTGGCGCTCGGTATCGACAACCGGCCGGTGGTGGCGGACCACGAGGCGAAGTCCATTAGCAATGAGCGTACGTTTGCCACCGATATCGCCGGCGCCGACGAGCTGCGCGACATCGCGGACGCGCTGTCGGAGCGTGTCGCCAGACGGATGCGCAAGGCCGGACTGCTCGCGCAGACCGTACAAATCAAAGCGCGGTACCCGGACTTCACCACCGTAACGCGGGCGGTTACTTTGCCGGATCCCACCGAAGAATCGCAAGAAATCCGCGACGCTGTCCGCGACCTCTTGGAGAACCGCCTGGGACGTAAGGGCCGGCCCCTCCGGCTGCTTGGCGTCGGCGTTTCCAACTTCGTCCATCCCGAGGACGAGGTAGGCGAGCTGTTCGCCGATGCCGGGCGTACCAGGAAAAAGCGTGTCGACCACTTGATGGACGAATTGCAGGACCGATTCGGGGCCGATGTGATCCACCGGGGAAGAGGGCGCTCGAAACGGGATCGGTACGACTGACCTTCGAAGCGTTAAACCAATAAATTGTTGGAAAGTTTTCCGTACGGCGTCTCGCCGTGTAGGTTGTATTCGTGTGTGACAGGTCCGTTGGCATCGCGTAAGAGAAGACCGGCGTCGTCGAGGTTGTGCCAGGCGCGTGAGGGTAAAACGTTCGAATTGTTGATCAGCCACCAAAGCGCGTGAGGCAGGCGAACGAATATCCCGGCGCGGCTCGCGTGCGCAAGGTCTTCAATCCACGACGGTATGTGTTCCGGTGTGACCCGCGCGTGAATGCGTTCGTCTTCCGGGAGTGATGCCGTCAATCGTTGAGCAGTAATCGCCACGATCTCCAGCGCCATCGTGATGCACGATCTTTCCAGAAGCTGGTAGCTTATTTTCCCGCCCATGATGTCGGTGATTGGGTCTTCCGGCGCGCGGTTTTCGTCGAGCGCCGCACGGAGTTTGTGCCACTCGTCTTTTTTTGGATTCGGGTAGTCTTCGGGCGTTTCACCGGCCGCACTCTCGTCGGCGTCTTTTCTTTCGGCAATCTCGAATAGTCTGGCGATCGTGTGGCGGGCTAGGCTGTCGCCCATTACCATCGCCACATAGAGCAGTTCGTCCAAACCTCGTTGTCCCGAAGGGAGCGCCAGTGGGTACGAAGTCCAGTCACGCTTATGAAGCGCGTCCTCCAAGAACCGCTGCGGGCCGGTGTAGCAGCGGTACGTGAGGCCGAACGTATTGGCGTCGAGGGCTTCTTGCATGTCAAATCGGGCGCCCGGCGGTCTCCACGCTTCGCAGCTGATTACCAAGTCTTTGACTGTCGCTTCTCCATCCACCGGCTCGCCATACGGTGTAAGTAGCTGCGGCTCGGCGCCTGATTTGAAGATGATGCGGATCATGCCATGTCCGCCGATCTGCACGCTGGCTGGACCCAACGGCACTCTGACGAACTCCGCCGATTCGACGCCGCAGGCGGGGACCCTCATCGTGCACAGGTTCGTTATTCCTTCGACCGGGTTGCCGTTACAGTTGACGTTGCGCACCAAATAGTATTCGTCGTCGCCGGTGTGGTCTTTGTAGTTCGACTTCTGCCAGTTGACGAGTAACGGCGCCATCGCGGCTGAGTACCCGCCGGGTAATGCGTCCACGCTGGTGCGCACGCGAAACGTCGGGGTTTCTTCGGACGCCCAATCGATGAGATCGCGCTGCGATAGTTGATGTGGCATGTTCGCCGGCCTCGTTTGTTGGTTGGTGCTTCAGAGTAACACCGATTGACAAAATAAAAAATACTTTTCGATTTTTCTTTGACATGTTTTTGCGCGTTTTTTCTTAATGCGATTTGCGTTTTTTAAACTCGCACGTGAATACCTCTCTCGTGTTTCTACACGCCCTTGAA
>CBDVBX010000200.1:0-6744 GCA_965372335.1 uncultured bacterium
CCAAGGAATGCGTGAAAGTCGATACCATCGAACTCGTCACTGAAAACAACGGGATTGGTGTCGCCGGGGTCGGGTTGGAGACCCTCGGTGCTGCGTTCGCAACCGGCGATCATCAGCAGGGCCGCGGTGAGGGCCAACAATAGCGCGCCAATTGTAGGGTATCTCATAGTTGTTTCTCCAAACTCAATAATTGTACACGCGCCCGGGGGAGTCAAGTCTGTTCGGACCGGCAGGACCCAGTTATCCCTTGAATTGCGGCCCTAAGTCTATAGTCTATGGACTATAATGATAGTCACTCCCGCCGATCTCCGGCGGGCGAACCCGAAGGCACCAACGGGAGCATCTTTTAAAGTGGCAATACGACTGGGGCTGCCCCGGATACCGGAAACGTCGTCATCCGTCGCCGGCGGCCTGACCGAGTGGCGCGGTCAAACCTACTATCGAATCACCGGGTACGACCTGATGGACCCGTTTCTGACTAGCGTGGTCAGCCAATCGGATCTGTGGATGTACGCGTCGTCTCGTGGCGGTCTGGCCGCCGGGCGGCGGGATTCGGCGCGTTCCCTTTTCCCGTACGAGACCGTGGACAAGCTCCACGCGTCGCAGACTCACACCGGACCCACCACTGTCGTGCGCTGCGAGCAGGACGAGCAAACCTACGTGTGGGAGCCGTTCAGCATCGATGGGCGAATGCGCTACGAGTTGGAGCGCGCGCTGTACAAACACACTCTGGGGTGCGAACTGTGGTTCGAGGAACACAACATCACGCTCGGTCTCAGGTTTCGCTACGGGTGGCGCCCGAGTTCACGCTTCGGTTGGGTGCGAACGTGCGAGTTCGAGAACACTACAGGACGCAAGCAGATGGTTGAGGTGCTCGACGGCGTCCAGAACCTCCTCCCCGCGGGTGTCAGTCAGGGGCTGCAGGATTCCGCGAGTTGTCTTGTGGACGCGTACAAGAGCGCCGAATACGACCCGGCGTCCGGACTGGCGCTTTACGGTCTGACGGCCAACATTGTCGACCGCGCTATCGCCAGCGAGGCACTGAGTACAACCGTGGCCTGGCGCAGCGGCTTCGACAAAGCGGATACGTTACTCGATGGCACGTGTCGGGAGGACTTCATCCGGGGGCGTCGCGTCTCGCCGGCGTGCGAGTTCAACGGCCGGCGGGGCGCCTACCTCTTGAACGGCGTGATCGAACTGGCTCCCGAAGAAAACAAGTGGTGGCATATGGTTCTCGACTCGCCGGTGGACCACGTGGGCCTCGCACAATTGCGACAGAGAGACCTGGCAAACACTGGCACGGCCGTCGAGAACGACATTCGCGAGGGCCATGACACGCTGCGCAGTCTGCTCGCGGGGTCCGACGCGTTGCAGCTGACGGGTGACGAGCTCGCCTCGGCCCACCACATCTCGAATGTGCTTTACAACGTTGCCCGCGGCGGGGCACCGTCCGATCACTACCAGTTGGAACGAGATGATTTCGCTGGTTTTCTTGCAACCCGGAACCGGCCGGTAACCCGCCGCAATGCGCGCTGGCTGCGCGAGCTGACGGATCGGGTGCCACACATGGAGTTGCTGGGCAGAGCGGACGCCGTCGGAGACACGGACCTGCTTCGTCTCTGCTACGAGTATCTGCCGCTTGTTTTCTCGCGGCGGCACGGAGACCCGTCTCGCCCGTGGAACCAATTTACCATCGTGACGGAAAACCCGGACGGCTCCACATCCTATTCGTACCAGGGGAACTGGCGCGACATCTTCCAGAACTGGGAGGCGCTCGCGCGGAGCTTCCCCGAGTTGCTCGAACCGATGATCGCGAAGTTCGTCAACGCCACAACGGTGGATGGTTTCAACCCCTACCGCATCACCCGCGACGGAATAGACTGGGAGATCAGTAACCCCGACGACCCGTGGAGCTCGATCGGCTACTGGGGAGACCACCAGATCGTTTACCTGTTAAAGCTGATTGAAGCCTCAATTGCGCACCACCCAGGCAGACTCAACGAATTACTCGATCGAGATTTGTTCAGCTACGCCGACGTCCCTTACGACATCAAACCCTATCCCGACATCGTCGCCGACCCGCAGAACACCATCGACTTCAACCGGTCCCGGCAACGGGAGAGCGAGGCCCGCGTCGAGCAGATCGGCACGGATGGAAGATTGGTACACCACCACGCCGGTGGGGTACTCCTCGTCAACTTTACCGAGAAACTGCTGGTACCCATCCTCTCCAAGCTGTCCAACCTGGTGCCTGGCGGCGGCATCTGGATGAACACCATGCGGCCAGAGTGGAATGACGCCAACAACGCGCTGGTGGGCCACGGCATGTCGGTGGTCACCGCGTGCTACCTCTACCGGCACCTGGGTGTGTGCGCGGATCTTATGGAGCGCGGGCCGGAGCGGACGCGGCTGTCGGCGCCGGTCGCCCGCTGGCTCGACTCGGTTGGCGCGGCGATCGCCGCGCACGACGGCGCCAAAGACGACGATCGGGCGAGGCGCGCCTTCATGGATGATGCCGGCCGGGTCTTCTCCGACCACCGAAGTGTTTACTCCGACGGTATGGGAGAACGCGAGGAGGTGGAGATGTCCCGCGTGGTGGCCGTGCTGCGTGACGCCCTAGAGCTGATCGGAGAGACCATCCGGACAAATCGCCGGGACGATGGATTGTATCACGCATACAACATTCTGCACCTCGGGGACGATACCGCTTCCCTTCGGCGTCTTCCGCTCATGCTCGAGGGCCAGGTGGCGGTGTTGAGCAGCGGGCTGCTCGCTCCGTCCGAGGCAGTTTCAATGCTGCGGGCGCTCCGAGCGAGCAACCTGTACCGCGAAGATCAGCACTCCTACCTTCTCTATCCGGTGAAGGATCTGCCGAGCTTCGCCGACAAGAATCGCGTGCCGGATTCCGCACTCCGCGACGCGCCGCGACTGAAACAGATGATAGACGACGGGGATTACTCCGTGGTAGCGCGCGACGTCGCCGGACAGCTTCGCTTCCACGCCGACCTGCACAACGCGGACGCGTTGAAGGGGCGACTGGCAGGGTACCCGAACGCGGAGGCAGCGGCGGTGCTTGCCGCATACGAGGACGTGTTCGACCACAAGTCGTTTACCGGGCGGTCGGGAACGATGTACGGCTACGAGGGCATCGGCTGCATTTACTGGCACATGGTGGCAAAGCTGCTGCTCGCCGCGCAGGAGGTTTTCGAGACCGCGCGGGAAGCGGGCGGGGACGGCGCGGTCGTCGATGCACTACGCGCCCACTACTACGACATTCGTGCCGGCCTGGGATTCATGAAGACCCCCGCCGAGTTCGGCGCGTTCCCGCTGGACCCCTACTCGCACACGCCGGGGTTCGCGGGCGCCAAGCAACCGGGAATGACGGGTCAGGTGAAGGATGAGATTCTGGCGCGGTGGGGCGAGCTAGGTGTCTACGTGGACGACGGGGTTATAACGTTCGACCCGGTCTTGCTTCGCAATGACGACTACCTGGCCAACGACGCGCCGTTCTCATACGTCGACGCCGGCGGAAAGAACCAATCGCTCGGCCTTGCCGCCGGCTCGCTCTCGTTTACGTTTTGCCAGGTGCCCGTCGTTTACACACGCGGGGGCGACGCGTTAATTTCGGTGCGTTATACCGACGGCCGGATCGAACGAATCGCCGGAAATTCGCTCCCTGCGGAGGTGTCGGCGCTGGTGTTCACTCGTTCCGGCGCCGTAGACCGCGTCGACGTCCAGGTACCCGCGTGACGCAACGGGTGCTTGCCGGACACGACGCCCTTTTTTCACACACGTTCTCAATCCACACCCCGGGGAAACAACGGGCGCGTTGACGGTGCCATCACCCTACGCTGGTGCAGCACCGGCTTCGCCTCTTCGGCGCTCGAGTTCCTGGCGAACCTCGCGCGCGCGCGCTTCCGTAATCGGGAACGTCGCCACCGCCCAAATTGCGATGGCCGATGCAATAATGGGGATAATGATGTCGAAGATACGCATGAGGACTATCGCACGTGGCGATTGATTCCCCTCCAGCTCGACATCGAAGCCGGTCGCGTTCAACAGGTACCCACCGCCGAGCAATGCCGCGGACATCCCCAGCTTCACCACCCACCAGAATATCGAGCCGAACATGCCCTCGCGCCGCTGGTGCGTCTTGAGTTCATCGAGATCTACGACGTCGGCGACCATCGACGGCATCAGCGTGAACAATCCCCCGAGGCCGAACGCGAGCAGCGGTGCCGGCAGGACGACCAGAATCGGAATGTCGGGGTTGTAACATACCCACTTGAGGGCGTAGCCAATCATTGAGAGTCCGGTCGAAACAAAGAATGCTCGCCGCTTGCCGATTCTCGTTCCCAGCCACGTTACGATGATGATCACCACAAACGTGGAAACCGCGCCCACTGTGCCGGCATAACCCGCATACTTAGCGCCCAGGTTCTGGTCGCCGCCCGTCACGTAGTAGATGATCACGTAGAACTGGAACGATGAGATCAGGATGAACCCGTTAAAAACGAGGAACGTGGCCAGGCAGAGCTTTAGAAACGGTCGGGACGCGAGCGTGATCCCGAAGCCCTTGAAGAAGCCGACAATGTTGCGAACGAACGCGCCACGCGTCGACTCGCGCACGCTCTCGTCCTTCTCGGCGTCGGCGACGTCTTTGAGGCGTTCGCGCAAGAGTATCGCTGGGAGCACGCCGAACGCGATCGCCACCACAGCAACCACGATCGCAAGACCCGCGGCCCCCTCAACCTGGTTCTCAAAGAACCCCTTGTAAGTCATGATCCACAAAAACCACGGTGACATGACATAGGCCAGCTGACCGATGAAGTTCTGCACCCCCATCAGGCGCGTCCGCTCGTGGTAGTCGGGGGTAAGCTCGTACCCCAGCGCCACCCACGGCGTAGCGAACACCGTGTATCCCATGTAAAACAGAATGGATCCAATGAGGAAGTACGTGAAGTAGAACGTCTCGCTGCGACCCTCCGGAAGTTGCCACAGGAGCGCAAACAGGATGCCGGCGGCGATCGCTCCCGAGAAGATGTACGGCCGTCTCCTACCCCACCGCGTCTTGGTATGGTCAGAGATGAAGCCCATCATCGGGTCGGTCAGCGCGTCGGTCAGCCGCGGCAAAGCCCCCAGTAGCCCAACCAGGGCAGGGTTCATTCCCAAGCCCAGGTTAAGAACGATCATCATCCCACCGCTGGCCGCTGCCAGCAGGTTGTTGACGAAGGCACCCGCGCCGTACGCAAGTTTGTGTGCGAACGGGACGCGGTCCTCGGGTGCGGTCGCGTAGTGCGGCGCCTGACTCATGCTGCCTCCTGGTGGTCTCGGAGCGTGTGGTGCCGCTGGATCCATGCCGCGACGGCGCCAGTAAGATCATGGGGTACATCATCGTACACCACCCGAGCGACGCTACTCAAGCGGAACCACCGACTCGGCTCCGCCCGACGGTGCGTATTTCGACAGGGCCGCGAATCTCAACCCGGTGTTCAGTTGTTGCTGCTTCCCTCCGCAGATCCAGAAAAAATCCTTTCGCGGCGCCCAGAATTGACTTTGTCAGAAAAATATGATATACTTCGTCATCCTTAGTTCATCGTGAAGAAAGCCCACGCTCGGCAAATCGCGAGGCTCTGCTTGGCTTGCGGGTCCGGTTCTGATCCTTTCTTCGCTTTAATTCCTTCAACCACATCAAGGAGGATCTGTTCAATGAACAAACTGAAATCCGTTGTAGGCGTGGCGCTTACGCTGCTGCTGCTCGTCATTGTCGGGTCTGCTTCAGCCAATGTGCTGGTCAACCCCGGTTTCGAGTCGCCGACCACCCCTTCACCCCCACCTGAGTATTGGGGCGCCGGCGATGGCTGGACGTCCTTTGGCGGAGGGATTTACACCATAGATTCCTCAGTCGGGATTCCCCCAAACTCGGGGAATCAACTCCTAAAGATGTTCGGTGGTTGCTGCAGCGGCGCCTGGCAGCAGTTTCCGTGCAGCCCCAGTGAAAAGTGGAATGGCGGCGTTTGGATGAGAAACGACAGCGCTGATCCGTTGGCTGGTGGTCAAGTTGCAGCCGTGAATATCGAGTGGATTCAGGCGGACGGAACTACGCAATCCACCATTATTCCATTCATTAGTAACGGGACGTTTACTGCGGCGTCACCGCAGGACGTCTGGACCCTGCAAACGATCACGGGCATTGCTCCGGCGGATGCAGCGTTTGCTCGGCTCGTCGTGATCACCGGTGATTTTCTACCCGGCGGTCCTGGTGGAGCTCCGTTCTACGACGATGCGTTCTTCGAGAATTTGGGTGCTGTCCCCGTCGAAGAGACCACCTGGGGTGGGGTCAAGGCGCTCTTTCGTTAATCGAGGGAATGCCTCTGGGTCCTCGATCGAGGACTCGCTCGGCGTCATGATGAGAAACGCCGCCTCTACTTCGGAGGCGGCGTTTCTCGCGTCGAGAGCATGGGGTATTTCCAAGGACGCGGTTTCGACGGGTTGGTGTCTGGGAGCGCGATTCTGAGAGCTGACCTGGCACCGTCTTCGTCACAAGCGTATCACTCTCGTCCCAACGTGAGACACATGTCCAACACCGAATCCATGCTGACTCGCTGCTACTATAAAGAGGGCGACGGATGTGGCAAGTGGCTGCATTGTACCGCGATCGGTAGAGTAGGAGAGAGGCGCCGTGGCTGCAGGTCCCGGGTGGCTGATCCCGCATCCTTTCAGGCGGGGCCTCAGTCCCGGAGG
>CBDVBX010000201.1:0-6737 GCA_965372335.1 uncultured bacterium
TGACTTTTACCGGTCGGCCTGCTACATTGTTTGCCATGCCGTTCGGATTTCGCCTCGAATGCACATCGGGCGGCGCGCGCGCCGGAGTGATCCACACCGACCACGGAGAGATCACTACGCCCGTGTTCATGCCCGTCGGGACACAAGGCACCGTCAAGGCGACCACGTCGGAGAAGCTCAAGGACCCGATTGGCGCCCAGATCATACTGGGAAACGCGTATCATCTGTTCCTGAGGCCGGGTGTGGCGCTGGTCGAGCGCGCCGGTGGCCTCCACCGATTCATCGAGTGGGACCGTCCCATTCTCACCGACAGCGGCGGATACCAGGTCTACAGCCTGGCCGGTATGCGTCGAATCGACGACGATGGAATTTCGTTCCGATCACACATCGACGGTTCGCTCCATCTCTTTACGCCGGAGGTGGTGATCGAGGCCCAGGCGAAAATCGGCGCCGACATCATTATGAGTTTCGACTACTGCGCGCCTTTTCCGTGCGAGCGCGCCGAAGCCGAGCGGGCCGTCGAGTTGACGACTGATTGGGCGAAGCGGGGGTTGAGTCCTTACGGTAGCCGTTTTACCAATCGCGACAATGAATACGAGCAGGTGGTTTTCGGCATCGTTCAGGGGTCGTGCTATCCGGATCTTCGCCGCCGGTCGAGGGAGGCGCTTCTCGAGCTGGATTTTCCCGGATACGCTGTCGGGGGGCTTTCGGTCGGAGAAGCCAAAGATCAGATGTGGGAGATAACCGAATTGGTCGCCGGGGGACTCCCAGAGAATCGCCCCCGTTACTTGATGGGTGTGGGGACGCCGATGGATCTGGTCGACGGGGTGGCATGTGGCATCGACATGTTCGACTGCGTGATGCCAACTCGAAACGCGCGCAACGGCACCGTATTCACACGGAAAGGCAAGATGGTTCTAAAAAATACGGCGTTTACAAGTGACTTTTTGCCGATCGACGAAGAGTGCGGCTGCGACACCTGCCGCGACCATTCGCGCGCGTACATTCGTCATCTTTTCGCCGCCGGTGAGATTCTGGGCCCGGTACTGGCGACCCACCACAGTCTGTACTTTTACTGTGACTTGATGAGGCGGATGCGCGCCGCAATCGAAGCCGACCGGTTTGATGCGTGGCGCGCTGAGTTCACCGAACTTTACGACTCCGGCGAGCACAGAGTCGCCCGGAAGCAATAAGGAGGAGCTTTGAACTGGATTACTTTTGCGATGGCGCCGGCGAATCCCGATGGTGGTGGCGCCAGCCCACTCTCGATGCTGTTTCCAATCATCGGTATGCTGCTCATTTTTTATTTTCTGTTGATCCGTCCGCAGCAGAAGCGGCAGAAGCAAACGAAGCAGATGATATCTGGCTTGAAGAGCGGCGACCGCGTGATTACATCGGCGGGGATATACGGAACGATTTCGGGAGTGAAGGACAACACGTTCATTCTCAAGATTGCCGACAACGTCAAGATCGAGATCTTGCAGTCGGGTGTAACCTCAGTGGTCGAAAAGGGTAGCGGCTGATTTTGCGCTAGCGGGCGGAAGCGTGCGTTGTTATTCTTAAAGGGCACAAGGTTGTCTCCGACGAATACGTTGTCGCTAACTGCCGGAAGCGGCTTGTAAGCTCTATGGAACTCAAACTTCGATATTACGGCGATCCGATCCTTCGTGAGGTCTGCGACCCGGTAGAAGTGTTCGACGATAACCTGCGCGAAGAAGCACAGGCTATGATCGATACGATGTGCCAGGAACGGGGAATTGGTCTAGCTGCGCCGCAGGTCGGCATGACCAAACGACTCATTATCGCGCTGCAGATGAAAGACACGAACGACGTCGATGCCGAACCGCTGCCGCTGGTCAATCCGGAGGTTCTGGAGCGGTCGAAACCGACGTGGGAATACGAGGAGGGCTGTCTCAGTATTCCCGGTGTACTGGGAAAGGTAGAGCGATCGGTAGACGTCGTCGTCCGTTATCAGGACCTCGACGGCGTCGAACATACGATCACGGCCAGTGGGATGTTCGCGCGAATTCTGCTCCACGAGATAGACCACCTCCACGGCCGTTTGTTTGTCGACTACCTTTCCAGCGCGCAGAAAAGTCTGGTCAAGCCGGAGTTGAAGAGAATCGCGGCGAACTATCTCGCCTGATCCCGCCCCGTCATTTTCTGGAGTCCAGAGATTGTCCTCGAGAGACGCAACAGTCGTTTTCATGGGCAGCCCCGAGTTCGCCGTCCCGACTCTGGGGGCGCTCGCCGATTCAAAACGGTATCACCCCGTCCTGGTGGTGACGCAACCGGACCGGCAAAAGGGACGAGGGAAGAAAACGCTGCCCACGGCGACGAAGATCCGGGCGACGGAACTGGGCATCGCGGTGCGGGAGATGTCGAAGTCCAACTATGGCGAGGTAGTGGCTGATATCACAAGCCTCCGACCGGATGTCATCGTCGCGGTTGCATTCGGGATCATCGTCAAGGAAGACCTGCTCGAACTGCCGCGATTCGGGTGTGTCAACGTCCACGCCTCCCTCCTTCCCAACCACCGCGGCGTGTCGCCGATCCAGGCCGCGATCCTGGCCGGCGACCGTGAGACCGGATGCACGACGATGTTGATGGACGCCGGTATCGACACCGGCGACATTTTACTAACGGCGACCACGGAGATTCGACCGGACGACACGGCGGGCAAGCTCTCCGGGCGGTTATCATTGCTGGGCGCAGAGCTCCTCATTCGTACGCTCGACGGATTGTGGGACGGCTCGCTTCAACCAACACCGCAGGTCCCGACGCCGTCGGCCTACACGACGAAGATCAAGAAATCGCACGGCGAAATCAACTGGTCGCAAGATGCGGCAATGATCGAGCGCCGCGTTCGCGCGATGACGCCGTGGCCCAGCGCGTTTACTTTTCGCAGAGGTCGCCGTCTGATCATCGTCGGCGCGGCAGTTTCGGATGAAAACTCCAAGGGAGCGGACTCGGGAACGGTCATCTCGCTGGACCCGTTGACGGTGGCTTGCGGGCTAGGTGCTTTAGAAATTCTCTCGCTCAAGCCGGAGGGAAAAAAGGCCATGACACCGCAGGCCTACCTGGCCGGCCGACCAATAGAAATGGGAGAAGTATGGGGTTAGCCCGTCAACTCACATCCTCTGCCCGTCAAACGCATCGAGGTTGACCCCGGCCGGCAGGTTGGTTATAAAAGAGTACTCATGAACATTCGATCAATTGGCATTACGATCGTATCTCTGGCGGGTGTGTTTTTCCTCGGCGTGCTGTTGTTCAATTTCGTGATCATGCCGATGCTTACACATCAGCGCGAATCCGTCATCGTACCCGACCTGCGCAACCTGAGCGAGGCACAGGCCACCCGGGAACTGGGGCGGTTTGCGCTGAATATCCGTGTGGCCCGGGTCGAAAATCACCCCGAGATCCCAGACGGTTACGTCATCTCACAGTCCCCGCGGGCAAACGAGACCATCAAGGAAGGGCGCACCGTCGAGGTGGTCCTCAGCTTGGGCGCACGAACCGAGGTGGTCCCCGAACTCAAGGGGCTGTCGCTCCGACAGGGACGCATCATGTTAAAGCAAGCCAGCTTGCGAACCGGGAGCGTGGCCAGGGTTCACACCGTCGGAGACACACGCGAGATAGTGTTAGCCACCCGGCCTGTTGTCGGCGACGAACTGGTCGAGGGAAGCACCGTTGACATACTGGTAGCGGTCGGCGGTCAGAAACGGCGATTCCTCATGCCCGATTTGACCGGTGAGGACCTGTTGTTCATCCGCGAAAAGCTCCGGAATATGGGATTTCGAATCAGCGGTGTGCGGTACGAGACACGCGCCGATACTTTTCCCAACACCATTGTGGGACAATCGCCGAAACCAGGCGCGCTCATAAGGCAAGGAGACTCGATTGAGCTGGTCGCAGCTAGTTCCGACTGACCGGCCGGTGGCAACCGGTCACAGGACCGCCGTGGCGCCAAGTTTGTTGGCGGCCGACTTCACCAGACTCGCCGAGGAGATTGCGGCGGTGGAAAAGACGGGCGTGGAGTTTCTCCACCTCGACGTCATGGACGGCCACTTCGTACCCAACCTCACGTTTGGTCCCATATTGGTCGACGCCATACGACGCGTCTCGACCGTGGCGCTCGACGCTCACCTGATGATCGCCAAGCCCGACGAATACATCGTCAATTTCGTCGAAGCCGGCGCCGACATCGTCGTCATACACACCGAAGCGAGTAGCGACGTCTTGCGGGACTTGAGAGAGATCCGTCGTCTCGGCCGCAAGAACGGTCTGGCGATCAACCCCGATAAGAAAACAGAGGACGTCGAACGATACCTCGACGAGGTTGATCTGTTTTTGGTGATGAGTGTGTTTCCCGGCTTTGGCGGTCAATCGTTCACGCCTTCCGTTCTGCCCAACGTCGAACGCGCCGCAGCGATTCGCGAAAGTCGGGATCTCGATTTCGCCATCGAAATCGACGGGGGCATCAACCCCGAAACCGCCACGAGCGCCCGAGATGCGGGGGCAGACGTTTTGGTCGCCGGCACGGCGATATTCAGGACACCGGACTACCAGGCCGCCGTCGACGCAATAAGGGGCTAAAGCCGGGGCAACAGCCGGGGCGATAGACGGGGCGATAGCCCCGTGTCACCGCCCGGCCCGGGCTGCATAACGCCCTTTGATTTTTGAGCTTGCGGAATCGGCCGCTTTTTGATATTTTCTATACTTCACGGATGAGTCCGCAATCGGTTTAATCCCCGATATTTAAACAGCTTAGACGATCGGCCCGTGGGGGTACGCTCGTCGTGTGATACGACGGCGCGGGGCAGTCCGTTGTCACCGCAGGATCTCCGCGGAAGCGGGCCTATGTTCACGAGTCTTTCGCAGAAGTTCGACGGCATCTTTTCGCGACTGCGGTCGCGGGGAAAACTGTCGGAAAAGGACATCAAGCAGACGTCGCGCGAAGTTAGACGGGCGCTGCTGGAGGCCGATGTCAATTTCAAGGTCGCCAAGCAGTTCGTCGCCCGGATAGAAGAGCGTGTCACGGGCGAAGGCGTCATCAAGAGCTTTACGCCCGCCCAGCAGATCGTCAAGATCGTCAACGAAGAGTTGACGGAGCTCCTCGGTGGTACAGCGGTACCATTTCAGCTGCCAGGTGGATTCGCCACCGTCTTGGTGGTGGGTTTACAGGGTTCGGGGAAGACGACGTTTTGCGCCAAGCTGGCGAACTTCCTGCGCAAGAAGGGCAGAAAGCCGATGATGGCGGCGCTGGACGTGTATCGCCCGGCGGCGATGGATCAGCTCGAGATACTCGGACGGCAGATCGAGATACCGGTCTCGCGCGGCGGCGCGAACGACCGCGACGTCGGCAAGTTGTTCGAAAAATCCAGGCGTGAGGCGCACGAGAAAATGTGCGACACCCTCATCCTGGACACCGCCGGCCGGCTACAGATCGACGACAAGATGATGGCGGAGCTGGAGATGCTCAAGGGCATCGCCGAACCGCAGGAAACGCTGCTCGTCCTGGATAGCATGACCGGCCAAGAAGCGGTCAACGTCGCCAAAACGTTCAAGGATCGCCTCGACTACTCGGGCGTGGTGCTCACCAAGTTGGACGGCGACGCCCGCGGCGGCGCGGCGTTGTCGGTGACGGCGGTCACCGGTTCGCGGATACGATTTGCCGGTATCGGCGAAAAACTGAGCGATCTCGACATCTTTCATCCCGATCGGATGGCGGGGCGCATCCTCGGCATGGGGGACATGCTCTCCCTGGTCGAGAAGGCACAGGAGTCGATAGACGAGGAGCAGGCGGAAAAGCTCGAAAAGAAACTCCGCGAACAAACGTTTACCCTGGGCGACTTTTTGGAAGAACTCAAGCGGATCAAAAAGATGGGTCCGCTGGACGATTTGCTCAAGATGGTCCCCGGTATGTCGAAGGCGATGTCCAAAGGGCTTGCCGTCGATCCAAAGGACCTGGACCGGATCGAAGCAATTATCAACTCGATGACTGTCGAGGAACGGATGAAGCCGCAGATCATCGACGGAAGCCGCCGCAAGCGGGTCGCGCGCGGCAGCGGCACCAGCGTTCAAGCCGTCAATCGTCTGTTGAAACAGTTTCAAGACATGAAGAAAATGATGAAACAAATGGGCAAAATGCAAAAACGGATGAAGATGCCGTTTTCATTCGGCTAATAAGACCAAAGGACCCGACGGAGGTAATAAACTTGGCGGTTAAAATCAGACTGAAACGAATGGGCAAGAAGAAACGGCCGTTCTACCGGATCATAGCGACGGATTCGCGCAACCCGCGCGACGGAAGGTTCATCGAGACGCTCGGTTATTACAACCCAATGACCGAGCCGGCCGACGTCAAAGTCAAAGAAGATCTTATTTTCAAGTGGATGGAGCGCGGTGCGGTGCCTACCGAAAGTGCCGACCGGATACTGCACAAAACCGGCGTGATGAAAAAGTGGTCGCTTCTCAAGAAGGGTGTCTCGCGCGACGACCTGGACTCGAAATACGAGGAACTGAAGTCGAAGGAGACACCACCGATGAGCGCGGACGAGCGGGAGCAAAAATCGGCCGCAAAATCGGCCGCGATCGCTGCCGAAGCGGCCAAAGCTGCTGAAGAGGCCATAGCGCCCGACGAGGCGAAACCGCCGGAGGAGACGAAGCCGGCCGAAGAAGTCAAACCGGCTGAAGAGGCCAAACCGGCCGAAGAGACGAAACCGGCCGAAGAGGCC
>CBDVBX010000202.1:0-6640 GCA_965372335.1 uncultured bacterium
CCCGTTTTCACAAGGGTTGGTTGTGTCGACTATCCGAGAGTCGGAAATTCAGGCTGACGTATCAGGAATGCCGCGGTCTTCCTTTTATGGCGCTCATCGGTTCCGTGGAAACCGATGAGTATTTTGTCGTCGGTACAGACTTCGACAGTACATTCGCCGGTGACGTACAACTCAAGTTAATCATCAATGATTGGGTGTACGACGACAACGCGGGGAAGTTCACGATCAGCGTGCTCAAGAAGTAATACCTTCAGCCATGATGTCGATCAAAACGAGAACCCGATCATCGTCAATTGTGTAAGCGAAATACGAAGATTGGCGATACGTCGACCGTAAGAGTCGACGAGGTGCTGAACGGCGCTCATATGGCTTCTCCTTTACAATTCGTCGCCGTAGACGTCGCGCTCCGGCAATTCGGAAGGCGGAATCGTTTCCAACGCCACCTGCCGTTCCAGGCGCCGTAGCCCCGCGGGACCTTAGGCTGCTGGAATCGGAGAAGGGATACCTTCAACGGTACCCGTTCTAAACAGATTAGGAGCTAAGTTGTTGTAAAGCATTGAATATTTTTTTGTGGGATGCGGGGTGCCGCACGGGCGGGCCGGTGGCTTTCGCCAACTTCTCAGCCGGTCCGCCCGTTCGGGTGATAAGGATGATGAAGTTACCGATACAGCGCCTTTATTTTTCCCCAGGTAGCCTCTTTGACCGCGACGCTGCAGTTGCATTCGTTCGTAGGATTTATAATGCCCACCCCGCTCGTGGCAGCATAGATCTGGGTTCCACAGGCCTTCACCTCTATGTTGGCGTGGTCCGAGTGCGGGAGTACCGGGTAGTAACAACACGACTGCGTGAGTCCCTCCACAAAATAATGAATCGTGAGCACGTGGACGGGGGCAGACTCGCAACGCGTGTAGTAAATCTCGACACCGGTCTGCGAATCGCCAGTTGTGGCGGGAAACACCGCCGTGTCCGAGAGATGCACGGCTGTGGAAAAGCAATCGGGTGCCGGAGCTGAGAACCAGGCGGCGTCGGCGCCGAAGTGCCCGATGTGGACGACGTAGACATCCAGCATCTGCGGACCTGCGTCGTCGAACAAGTTGCAACCGGCGGCGCCCGCGTCGGAGAATATTCCGATGCTTCCCCCCGGTGGTGGCGGTTCCGGCCCGTAGGTTATCTTGATTGGAATACGGGTCAAGAAACCGTAGCTGTCGTGCACTTCGACGTAGAAGGTGTGTACGCCGGAATCATACACCACGACCGGCGAGCACTGCTCCTCACCATCGGAGATCGGCGTCCACAGGATGTCCCACTGCGAGAGGTCTTCGAAGTCGGTGATGTCCCATCCGTAATGGTAGGCCACTGTCATCCCGCCGTAGTCACTGGCATCCGCCGTCCAACAAAAGCTCACCGGCGTACCGTACACCAGCTCGATCTGAGTCAGCGGTGTGGTCGTGCCTCTAAACGAGATTGGATCGATGTGATCGCCGGTCACCGTCAAAAGCGGGCCCGTTCTCGACGAGACCAAGATCCGCCGCACGTTATACGCCTCATCGAAAACCCAATTGGTGTTACCGGTGCTATCCCGTCCGTGAATGGCAAAGACGTAAAGGCCGAAGTCAGTGGGTGGGGTCGTCCAGGATGTGCCACTATCGGGTGGATCAATCGTTTGCCAATCCGACCACCACGGCGCGTCGGGATTTGATCTGATCCAATCGATGGTCGCCTCAAAGCTGTCGTCGTGGTAAGCCACTGGCTCCAATATCCAGCGCACCTCGGCCACGGGCGGTTGGCCGGGGGGCTGGCCACGTGATTCCCATCTATACGTCATAATCGGAGGGACCACGGCAGGGGTGAGCCCGACACTGTGGGGCATCGTGATGTTGATGTAGACAAACTGCGCGGAAGCCGCGCTGGCGAAAAGAAGGAGACCCAGCGCGATCAGTAGTAATCGTTTCATCTCGATCGCCTCCACTGGATAAGTGAGTAAAATATGTGCATTGAAATACTCCTCCCTGTCTGGTGTGCGGCCAAGGGTGTGAATGCTACGAGGCTATGAGTATACAGGACTTCACGCAGTATCAGACACGAGTACCGCTGATATTTTATGCACCGGGGCGCGAGCCGCGACGGTTCGAGCACCGGACTTCCCACATCGACATCACACCAACCCTTCTCCATGAATATCTTGGCTGCACGAATGACATCTCCGACTACAGCAATGGCCGCATTCTTTTTGACGATAATGCAGGTTCGCACCCACTGGCGATCGGCAGCTATTTCAACCACGCATTCGTCATTAACAATGGCGTTTACGAGAATCGGCCGATGCACATGAAGAAGTACACCCTGGACGATGTCAACGGTGACGCGGGCCCGCCTCAGCGCGAAGCGAGCAGAGTTCTGGCGGGGGAGCTCACGCGGTTTATGGATTGGTGATCTGTATTCTGAACGCGAAGCAATGGAGTGGTGGCGTACTTCTCGCCGGCGCGAACCGTCGCGCAAATCCCCCCTCGAAGCTGCCCTGAATGGACTGCTGGTCACGCTTGGCTATCGGTGTGCAGGTATCAGCTTGAACCCGTGACGAAATTCGCATGCAACGGTTGATTGCCGTTTCGCGTTCCGTTATCATCTGTGCGGCGACGGATCTCACCTCGCGTTTTCCTCCCGGTAGAGACCCACTCCACAAGCGTATACCATTCCTCCCATGGCAAGAGCGATCATGGCGGGGAATTTGTGTCTTCACCCTTTGCATCCACAGCCTGCCTCCAAACACCGGCGCTCTATCGTCCCCGGCGGCCGGAACGAATGCTTCTCCACCGCCTTATCCGGGAACACCTGAAGACCTTTCTCGCTCTGGCGCACCAGGGGCAAGCAGAGATCGACCCGGTCCCGCATTATGTCGAAACGGTATTTCGCAAATACCTCGAATGCGGGGTGCCATCTTATGGCTTTGCCCGGGCGCGGTGTAGTCGCTGTGGGTATGATTTCTTCGTGGCGTTTTCCTGTCGGACCCGGGGGATCTGTCCCTCGTGCAACACGCGGCGCATGGTCGAAACGGCAGCTCATCTTACCGATCACGTGCTTCCCAGAGTCCCCGTTCGCCAGTGGGTGCTCTCGGTCCCGAAACGGGTACGCTACGTGCTTCGACACGAGAGCGAGACGGTTGGAGCGGTGCTCCGCATCTTCATGCGTGCTCTCGAGACGACGCTTCGTCAAGCGAGCCCCGGCGCCCCTTACCGCTCCCGCTTCGGCGCGGTGGCGTTTGTGCACCACTTTGGATCGTCGTTAAACCACCACATACATTTCCATTGCATCGTCACAGACGGTGTATTCTCCGAAGACTCCAATGGAGAGGCGCTTTTTCATGAGGCCACGCTTCTCGAAGCGGCGGATATCGAGGTGGTAGAGAAGAAAACCCGCCACCGGGTGCTCAAGTGGCTGGCCCGTCACGGCTATCTCGATCCCGAGGCAGCGGAGATGATGCGTGCCTGGCCTCACTCGGGTGGCTTCTCCGTGGACGGGTCGGTACGCCTCCCGCAATGGGACCGGGGTGGCCTGGAGCGCCTGGCCCGGTGGGACGGCGATACCTGGGTCTATCGCTTGAAACGCCCGCTCGCCTCCCAGGGGACGTCCCTCGTTCTCTCCCCGCTCGAGATCCTCTCGCGCCTGGCGGCCCTGGTGCCGCCGCCCCGGCGGCATGGCACGCACTACTACGGTGTGTTCAGCGCACACGCGAGGCTACGCGAGAAAGTGATCGCATCGGCGAGCCCCAGTGGTGCCGTGGCGGCTAGGCTCCGGGAGGCCGCCCGGCGGATGGACATCGCTCCGCTCTCGCCCGACGCGTCCGGCGACACCCCGGAAGCCGGCAAGTGGGATGACCCCGAGACGTTTCCGCGCCACTTTCCCTACACGTGGGCCATGCTTCTTGCGAGAATCTATGACGCGCTACCCCTGGTATGTCCGAGGTGCGGGAGCGCGATGCGCATCATCGCGTTTATTACCCATGCCGCGGATGTGAAGCGGATCCTGGAGCATATCGGGGAAGCGAGCGAACCGCCGCCCGTCTCGCCTTCCCGCGCCCCACCGGAGGAGGAGTTCGAGTTCGGCCCGGAACATCATGTGGATGTCGAGTTCGAGTACAATCAGGATCCACCACAAGACGACGCGTTCGATGTCGATCCGCCCCTCGACTGCGATGATGATTCCGTGGTGTGATTCGGAGACTCCCGCACGGGTGAGCCGAGCACGTCAACGGTCAGGCGTTGGCCGGTCAATCCAGCGGCCTCGAACCGATGGGGGACGGTTGTGCGTTTGGGCACGTGGGAGTCTTTTTGGGTCGCCGAAGCGATGGAAAAAACGGTGGCAACAGCCTGAGGATGCATTCCCACCACCCCAACAGAGCCGCGGAAGGCGATATGGCAGTGGACCAGTGGACCGACAGGTGCATCCGCGGTAAAATGGTGGCTACGAGGCAAAAATAGCGTTCGAAATTCCTATCCTCTGAAATCCTTCTTAAAGACACAATTCGAAGAATCAAAGAACTCAACATTCGTGACGAATTAACCGAGTTACGAAATAAATTGCAGGAACTTCCTCCCGAAAGCGAAGAAGCGATTGCTATTGCGGAGTACTTTCATAAATTGAAGCAAGCGCTGGTCGAACTGTAAACGCCTCAACAAGTAGCAAAGGGGATTTACGGAATGAATCTCGAAAAATTCGATGACGTTCTCGAGGACATTCGCAGGGTAGCGGAAGATAAAGGTTTTGTCCTGAACCACGAAATCGACGCCCTCGTGGGCAGAGATTTCACCCCGGAGGACATTGTTATCCTGTACGACAAGCTGAGCGAGGAGAAAATCGATTTCTTTGACTCCGCCGAGAAGGCACGCCTCAAAATGGAGGCCAAAAAGCGCCGGGAGGAGAAAGAGGAAAGCAAGGCCGAGGATGACGTCAAGGCTGTCATTCGCTACGACGATCCCGTCCGGATGTATCTCCGGGAAATGGGCAAGGTCCCGCTGCTGGACCGTCAGGGCGAGGTCGATATCGCTAAACGTATCGAACAGGGGCAGATCAAGATCGCCAGGGCCGTTTTTTCGATGGACTCGTCGATCTGTGAGCTCCAGAGGCTGGCGACGGCGGTCGAAAACGAGGAGATGAGACTGGATGAAGTGGTCCAGATCGAGACCGGCGGGATCCACCCCCATTATTCGGGCAAAAAAGAACGCCAGGCCCGCTTCCGGCCCATCAAGCGCATTACCACCCTGCGCAGGGAAGTTGTCGAATTCCAGAAAAAGCTGAAGCTCAAAAAATTCGCCGCCAAAAAAGCCACGCTGGAACGCTCCCTGGAACTGAGACAGAACAAGCTGTTCGCCGAGTACCTCAAGCTCCGGCTCAACCCCAAACAGATCGAAAGAATCGTCGCCGACATTCGCGGCACGCGCGACCAGCTCAAGGAACACGAAAACAAACTGCGCGAATACGAAGAGTTCATCGGGATGTCGTACGAGGACCTGTTCAAGCAGGTCAAGAAACTGAAGGCGAACAAACGGCGCAAGAGTATAAAGATCGAGGGCAAGGGAACGTGGTCCCTCGATATGCTGGAGGATTTCCACAAGAAGATGAAGATCCTTCAGTCGGAAATCCGGAAAATCGAAAAACTGGAAAGCATCTCGAAGAAAGAACTCGATAACGTCGTCGGTAATATCCGCCGCGGCGAGTCGCAGGCCGAGCGCGCGAAACGCGAGATGATCGAGGCCAACGTACGCCTGGTGATTGCCATCGCCAAGCGCTACACCAACCGCGGACTGGAGTTCCTGGACCTCATCCAGGAGGGAAACAGCGGCTTGATGCGTGCGGTGGACAAGTTCGATTACCGCAAGGGTTACAAGTTTTCAACCTACGCGACGTGGTGGATCCGCCAGGCCATCACACGCGCCATCGCCGACCAGGCCCGTACCATCCGGGTGCCGGTGCACATGATCGAGGCGATCAACAAGGTGTCACGCACGGCGCGCAAGCTGGTGCAGGAAAACGGCCGCGATCCGACACCGGAAGAAGTGGCCAAAAAGCTCAATTACCCGCTGGACAAGGTCAAGAGCGTGATGAAGGCCAGTATGGAGCCCATCTCGCTCGACCGGCCGATCGGCGAGGACGAGGACAGCAACCTGTCCGATTTTATCGAGGATCTCTCGGCCACGTCACCCGCCCAGTCGGCGGCGCACGCAATGCTGAGAGAGCAGCTGTCCAAGGTGCTTTCGACGCTGACGCGCCGCGAGGAAAAAGTCATCCGGTTGCGTTTCGGGCTGGGAGACGGTACGCCGCGCACGCTGGAAGAGGTCGGCACCATATTTAACGTCACGCGCGAGCGCGTCCGCCAGATCGAGGCCAAGGCGCTGAAGAAACTCCAGCACCCGAGCCGGGCGCGGAAACTCAAAGGGTATACCGAGATCATCTAGCGTCATGCCGGCCCCGGCGCGCAGATTGTTATGGCGCGCGGGACGCAAGCAGCCTATCGGCGGCATAGCGCGCGGCCATTCGTACTGACAGTCTAAAACGACTGCAGTATCAATCGCCGCCAGACGATCTACAGGGCCCATAGCTCAGTTGGTTAGAGCTACCGGCTCATAACCGGTTGGTCCCAGGT
>CBDVBX010000203.1:0-6632 GCA_965372335.1 uncultured bacterium
AGCCGGCGAGAAGACCGCGACAGTGGAAGGGGTCTTCGAATCGCCGCACGCGCCGAATGTGGCCGGCTGTTCAGCCGGCTGTTCAGTGACGCTCAAGCGTGAGGTCCACAGAAACGGGCGTAGCCGAGCATTCGTGGACGGGTTGTTTGTACCCGCAAAACAACTGCACGAGATCTCATCGCGTTGGATAGAACCGCACGGTCAGAACGAACAACATCGCCTGCGCGACCCCGATGCCCACGTCGGCTTTGTCGACGCGTTTGCCGGCAATCATAAACTGGTTGCCGTCTATCAGGATACGCTGCGGAGTTTCAGAAGCGCGGAAAGAACGCTGGCCGAGTTCGATAGTAAGGTGGCCACACTCAAGGAAAAAGAAGAGCTCTTACGACATCGTATCGAAGAGATCGATCGGGCCGCCATGACGGAGGGCGAACTGGGCGAGTTGGAGGGCAAGATCCTTCTGCTCGAGAACGCGGAAAAGATTTTCGAGGCGCTCGGCTTCGTCCACGAGGCGCTGGACGACGACGAAGCCGGCGCGGGATCTGCGGTGGCGCAATCGATGCGGCGATTGTCCGGGGTGGCGGAAGTGGACAAACGGATCGGCGCGTTCGTCGGCCAACTCGAGCAAGTGGAAATTTCGCTGCGAGATTGTGCCGACGGTGTGCGGGCATACCTGGACCGGTTCGAGTTCGACCCGGAATCCCTGCGGTCATTTCACGACAGGCGCTCGTACCTGCTGGAACTCGAGCGGCGCTATGGTATGAGCACCGACGAAATCGTACGAACTCGCGAGGTTTGGGCGGGCGAATTGGAGAGCGTCGCTTTTGAGGACGAAGAACGACGCGCGCTGTCAAAAAGCGTCGAAGAAACGGCGCAGGCGCTCAAAAGCGCCGCCAACGAATTGAGTGCGGCCCGGAGGACGGCCGCCCGTGAACTCGACCGGCGGATGACCAGCGAGCTGAAGGCGCTGATGATATCGGGCGCGCGGTTTCGTACGGAGATCACCTCGGCATTCGACAAAGGCGATACCACAGGAATTGCCGAAATGTCTTCGGCCGCGCGGGCGGACGGTGCCGACGTGGTTCGCTTTATGGTGGTGACGAATCCGGGTGAGGCCGAAGGGCCGCTAGACGAGATCGCGTCCACGGGCGAGACGTCGCGGATATCCCTGGCGTTGCGAACAGCGATCGAAGACGGCAGCGCCGGCCGGTCCGGCCGAGCCGCGAATCGCACCGCGGGTGGGGAGACGTCGAGTCGTTTCCCTGGGGGAGGAACGGTACTGGTATTCGACGAGGTGGACGCCGGTGTGGGGGCGGACCTCGGCGGCGTTATAGGTGATAAATTGCTTGAATTAAGCAAGAGATATCAAATAATCTGTATTACCCACATGCCACAGATCGCTGCGGCGGCGGACCGTCACCTGGTGGTGATCAAGCGAAGCGCCGACGGCCGTACGGCCGCCCGCGTGATGCCCGCCGCGGGCGACGACCGCCGGCGCGAAATCGCCCGCATGTTGGGCGGCGAGAGCGGCAGCGACAAGCGGCTGGCGCTCGCCGGCGAGTTGCTCGGCGAAGGCCGCGGCGGTGGAAAACAAAACCGGATTAAGCGCCCGTAGCTCAGTTGGATAGAGCGTTGGCCTCCGGAGCCAAAAGTCGCAGGTTCGAATCCTGTCGGGCGTACCATTCCTCTTCAAATCAGCGCTTTCAGTAAGTGCCACCGTTTGCTATCTTTCTATTACCGTGTTAAAACTCATCTTTCAAATTCTTCTGGCTGTGGTCGTCTTCCGGTTAATCGGTTCCCTGTTTGGCAAGGCCCGTGGCGGGAAGAGGAAAGCGTCCTTTTCTCGTGCACAGCAGCCCGATCCCGTAGAAGATCAACAGTACGACAAGCTGACACCGTACGAGATCGAGGACGCGCAGTACGAGGAAATCCCAAAACAGAACTGATCCCGGATGTTCATCAATCCACGACAAGTCCGCCGTTCGTCCAAGTTCACGTCCCGTTTGCAGACCGGGGTCCGTCAGCGGCGCGAATACACCGCATCCGTCTATTCCATGTCCGTCATCAAAGCCATCCTCGTAATTGCCATGGTGCTGGCAGGCATCCGGGCGTATCAGGCCATCGATGCCCAGACCAGCGCCGTGTCCTTTCCCATAAAGCTGGCGGTCCCGGTCGTATTCTTCGCCGGCGCCGTTCTGGTCTTCAGATCCTGTGTCAAGAACCTGCGGTCGGTGAGGGAAATCTCCCAATACAGACGGTCCTCACGCGATCGGTAGCCGTATTTTTCGACCCAATCCGCACATCGTCCAGCATTCCCGGCTCGCTAAGCTGGTCTATAGCAAGGGGTCACTCGCCGTGGGGGGCAGCAGTCCGTAAAAAAATACAGGACTTGAGGTTAGAACGATTGGTGGCATAGGAATTGCGAATCTCGCTTGGAATCCTGTGTCCGGTGGTGTGCCTCGGACAAAACTCTAAATCAACCACGTAACTCATTGTCATGAAAAAGTTTGAATTACATCGCGACTTGTTATTCTCCACATTGGCCGAGATCAATAGTCTGATCATCGCAGGGAACGACAAGAAGATCATCATTGAACGCCTGCTGCACTGTTCGCTCATCGTACTGGATGCCGAGCGTGCCCATCTGCTAGAACTCAACGACGACGGGATCGTAAAATATACGAAATCAAGATTATCCGGGGGCGTGTCCGACCTCAAGATCGAATCGATCGCCGACACCGCCAACGTCCGACACTGGGTGATGAAGGAAGGTCGTCAGGGCCAGCCCTTCCGCAAGGGGGAGGAGTTGGCCTTCGACGTGCCCGTGCTGGCAGACCGGTATTTGGAGGAGGACACAGCAAATCGCACGATTATTTCGGCTCCGCTTGTTGCAAAGCGATCGATGTTTGGCCTGCTATTGGCGATTCACCATGACGACGGGATCTTGTACACGTCGGAGGACATCAACCTGATTACCGTGCTGGCGAACCACGCCGCCATCGCCGTCGAAAACGCCCTCCTGTACCAAAAGCTGGAGAAGGAAGCGATCACCGACGGACTGACGTCGGTGTACAACTACCGGTTCTTGATCTCATCGTTGGAGGCCGAGATCAAGCGCGCCAGGCGGTTCAAACAGACCTTCTCCTTCGTCATGCTGGACATAGACAACCTGAAGGGTTACAACGACAAACGAGGTCACTTGAGCGGTAGTCAAGCCCTAAAGGAAACCGCCGGCGTTATCAAGAAGGCCTGCCGGGAAATTGACTTGGTGTATAAGTACGGGGGTGACGAATTCGCGATTCTGTTGCCGCAAACCCGGATCGATGGGGCCGCGATGGTCACCAAGCGGGTACTGCGGGCGGTAGAAAAACATCGCTTCAACGGAGAAAAACGCGGCCTCTTGACGTGTAGTGCCGGGATTTCGTCTTTTCCCCGGGACGGAGAGACCGTAAGGGATCTGATAAACGCAGCGGACAAGGCTCTCTATCAGGCCAAGCGATCCGGCAAGAACATGGTGCTCACCACGGAAGATCTCATCGAGGAACTGACAGACTAGCTGCCATACCGTTCCATCTGGCCTTTTGGCATTGAAGCGGCGTGTCCGGTATGATTTGCCGGCCGCGGCCGGACTTCCGAATGCTGCGGGGGAGATTCGAGACGCAATCGTCAAACAGGGCTTGCTGGTATTGACCGGCGGTATTAATGTATGGGCGTCTCAGTGAAGGGATTATACATGACGTTGATCGAAAAGATTCGAGCCCGAGATGCCCGCCTGAGCGTGATCGGGCTGGGTTACGTCGGGCTGCCGCTGGTGGTCGAATTTGCAAGAGCCGGATTCAAAACGGTTGGGGTGGATATTGACGCCGACAAAGTCGCCGCCATCAACCGTGGCGACAGCTACATCAAAGACGTGTCGAACGAGTCGCTCCGAGAAGTGCTCGAAGGGGGTAACTTGTCCGCCACCACCGATTTCGGTGCCCTGGCCGACGTGGACACAGTGAACATCTGTGTGCCCACCCCGCTCCGCAAGACGCGTGACCCCGACATATCCTATATCGTGAGCGCCGTCGAGAAAATTTGCGAACATTTACACGATCAAATGCTGATCATTCTGGAAAGCACCACGTACCCGGGAACCACCGAAGAGGTGATCCTTCCCATGCTGCAAAGCGACTCGTTCGAAGTGGGGAAGAACTTCTATCTCGGTTTCTCACCCGAACGGGTGGATCCGGGAAACCAAAGCTTTGGGACTCAAAATATCCCCAAGGTGGTCGGCGGTGTGACGGCAGCGTGTACCGAGGTGGCCAAGGAATTGTACTCGTCGACACTGAGCACAATCGTCCCGGTCAGCTCCTCGCGTGTAGCGGAGACGGTCAAGCTGTTGGAGAACACGTTTCGAAGCGTCAACATCGGCCTGGTCAACGAAATCGCGTTGATGTGCAACAAAATGGGTATCGACGTCTGGGAGGTCATCGACGCGGCGGCGACCAAACCGTTCGGATTCATGCCGTTTTATCCCGGTCCGGGGTTGGGTGGTCACTGTATCCCGATCGATCCATTCTACCTGTCATGGAAGGCAAAGCTCGCCGGGTTCGAGGCCCGGTTTATCGAACTGGCCGGTCAGATCAACGGAGAAATGCCACAATACGTCGTCGAAAAGATCAACGACGCCCTGAACGAGCAAGAGAAAAGCGTGAATGGTTCGAAGATCCTCGTATTGGGCGTATCGTACAAGGCCGACATCGATGACATCCGCGAATCGCCCGCGCTCGACATTATTGAGCTGCTCCAGCGAAAAGGCGCCAAAGTGGTGTATCACGATCCGTTTGTGCTGAAGAACCACCCGGAACTCGCCGGCGTCGACTCGATCGAATTGACCCCCGAAGCGGTCAAGGCGTGCGACTGCGCGGCGATCATCACCGGTCACCACGGCGTCGATTACGAAACTGTATTGGCGAACGTCCCGGTGTTGGTCGACACGAGAAACGTGCTCAAAGGGCACCAATCGGATAAAATCGTCAAACTGTAAATGAGAAACCGGGCTAGGACGAGACGGTAACAACATCGAATCTCAGCCGGAGGCTGACTTAATGGCAACGTACTTAGTGACCGGCGGCGCCGGTTTCATCGGTTCGAACATCGTCGACGAGTTACGGACGCGCAGTGAAAAGGTCAGGATCCTGGACGATTTCTCCACGGGGCGCGAGGAAAACATCCGGCATTTCGCCGACGAAGTCCAAGTAATCCGAGGCGACATCCGCGACGTCGATGTAGTCGATGAAGCCGTCCGCGGCGCCGACTTCGTCATTCATCAGGCCGCGCTGGCGTCGGTGCAACGAAGCATCGACAAACCCGTCGAGAGCAGCGAGGTAAACATCCAGGGAACGCTGAATTTGCTCGAGGCGGCCAGGCGACATTCGGTTCGTCGCTTTGTGTACGCGTCTTCGTCTTCGGTCTACGGAGACAGCGATGTTCTGCCCAAGGTAGAGACCATGGATCCGCGCCCGAAGTCGCCGTACGCGGTCACCAAACTTTGCGGGGAGTGGTACTGCAGAGTGTACGGCGAAATTCACGAACTGCCGACGGTGTCGCTGCGATATTTCAACGTATTCGGACCGAGGCAAGATCCCGGTTCGCAATACGCAGCGGTACTTCCGATATTCGTGCGCCAGTTGATGGAGGGGAAATCGCCGACGATATACGGCGATGGGGAACAGTCGCGCGACTTTACCTACGTAAGCAACGTCGTCCGAGCAAATCTGCTGGCGTGCGAGGCGAACACCGCCGGCGCGAAGGTGTATAACGTGGCATGCGGAGATCGGTACGATTTGAATTACCTGTACGGCCGTTTGCAAGCGCTCCTGGGAAGCGATCTGAAGGCGAAGTATGGTCCTCCGCGGCCGGGAGATGTCAAGCACTCGCAGGCTGACATCGAGGCGGTGTCGCGCGAACTGGCATTCGATGTGGAAGTGAGTTTCGAGGACGGCTTGGAGCGCACGGTCAAGTGGTACCAGGACTCCGTTGCCGGTGCGATTTAGATCGAACCCACTGACCGCCGCTGGCAACGGATAGGGGAAATACCTCAATTCGCAAGTTGAGAACGGGTTGTTGAATGACCGCAAGAGGAATCGAGAGATGACTACTGGACGTCGATGTATATCCGCCGTGCTTTGCGTTGCGTTTCTGACGGCGGTTCTCGATTTGCCGGCGCTTGCTCAAACGGCTTTTACGCCGGCCAGCTATCGTGTCGGAGTGGGAGACCGTATATTCATTTCGGTCGAGCAACGGCCGGATCTCAACAGGGAATTGGTCATCGAAGAGGGGGGAGCGGTAACGCTTCCGCTGATCGGTGAGGTAACAGTAGCGGGACTCACCATCAAGGAAATGGAACAAAAGCTCCTGTCGGCGCTTCAGGACTACTACCCCAGTGTGAACAGAATCGAGATCACGATTCGCGAAGCGGTCAGCCAGGTAATCTATATCACCGGCCAGGTGGGGGCGCCAGGGAAATACAACTTCCACAAGGCGCCCAATCTTTGGGAGGCGATCCGCGAGGCTGGCGGCGCCGCGCCGACGGCGTCGCTGGACGCCGTCCGTGTGGTCAAGGATCGGACCAAGGGAGGCCGGAGCAC
>CBDVBX010000204.1:0-6623 GCA_965372335.1 uncultured bacterium
AATGAGACCAACAACTGAACTGTTTTATTTTTGGTGCTTGTCCTTATAGGGCCATCCTGGTACCGATCCCGCCATGAACTCAACCCCTTCGATTTCCTTGCTATCGAGGAGCTCCTTCAACGCTTCGGCAACAGCCGCGGCTTTGTTCGTTATTGACTCGACCAACTTGATATAGTCAATGGATCCATGGAAGCACCATGGCACCGTATCACATATATCTCCGTTAGCTTTGGGGGCAATCACAAAATCAAGGTCGGACTTCGTTTCCGGGTCCACGATGACAACATCATCGGGTGTTAACCCCGCATGGTAAAAGCCCACGAGCACGTCCCCAAAATAACAATAGGCGTTCTCCAGCGATCTGAATGCTTTAAAGATATCACTTATATTCACTGTGCTTTCTGGCTGTGTCATCTCGATCTCCTTCGTTTTCGGTTCGAGACCTGTTACAGTACGCCGCGACCAGACCGACGTTTTACAACGGTAGTATTTACTGATGTTCCGCCGCGACTTCCATCAGACGATTTAACTCCATGTTCAGCGGATCGTCGGTATCCGCCTTCTTCCACAAATTCTTGAGTTCCGCTAAGACGGCTCCCGACCGCCGGTAGTCCTCCTTTAGCAAGTAGGTTTTACCCAGACACAGTAACACCTCAGGATATTCCGGATTGTCTCTGAGCACGTTTTCAAACTGGGCGATGGCTCCGTCAAGCTCTCCTGACTCCATCAGAGCCCGGCCGAAACACGTTCTAAAATACGGGTTGTCGATACCGCTCGTGTAACTGAGCGTTTTCTCAAACCACTTCGCCGCCCGGGCGGGTTGGCCGTCCGCCAGATCGATACACCCCAGCAAGTGATAATAAAGCCGGCGGTGCCCCACGGCTTCGCCAGCCGTCGAATCGTCTGGTAGCGAATGAAACTCGCGTTTGACCAACTCGGCATGCGTACGTGCACGTTCTAACTGCCCGGCTTTTGCGGCGATCAGCCCTGCGAGCCAGTGATAGTAAACCTCATCGTGGTGCTCCAGTGCTTTCTCGATGTAATCGAACCCCTGCTCATACTGTTGTTTTCTATATGAGAGGTATGCCATGTACGCGTAGCCTCTCGAACTGGCTATAGACGCATCGGGCGAATCAATCAGGCGCATAAAAACATTTTCTGCATCGTTCAACCGCCCCACAGATTCGTACAGCCAGCCGCACAGATACGGCGGCAAATGCGGATCAATGTCGTACAAGCTATCGCAAAGCGCCGCTCCTTCTTGATAGAGCCCCAGGCGTTCACACACGTAGAGGTACTCGCGAAGAGGAGGCCCTTGATCTGGAAACTGTCTTCGCCAGTCCGAGATCAGCTCCACCGCTTTGTCACGCCTGCCAATTTCGGCATACGTCATCGCCCAGTCCCTATAGAAGGAATAGTCGAACGGGCTAATTCGATGGAGCACTTCGTATTCGGCCGCTGCGTCGCTAAATCGCCTGACCCGACGATAAAGCTGCCCCAGCGACTTGCGCGCCCTCACTTGCTCCGGATCCTCCCTGAGAATTTCTTCGTACATCTCGATCGCTGGCGAGATCTGTTTGTCGACAACGACACTTTGAGCCTCAACCAGTTTTCTCACCATGGGCGGAGCCTGCAGGCGATACTTCATGGCCGATGTCAAGTGATCGCGTTCTTCGGTCAAATCTGGAGTGAGTTTGGAGAGGAGGAAGTGGGCTTCGGCGTAAGTCGAGTCGAGGCCAACCGCAGCCCGTAGATTCTCCAATGCCGTTGGGATGTCTCCGCGTTCTTCTGCCTCTAACGCCTGCTGGTAATGCCTGAGAGCAGCAGTCGATGTCGTCGGTGGGCGAGCACCAGCTTCAGCGTCGCGCGGATTCCGTCTCCACTTCGCATCAAGGGCTTCCGCAATGTCGACGGCGAGACCCACGATGGCCGCCTGGATCCGATTGGAGTCCGAGATTTCAATCCACCAGCTGTCTACTAGTATACCCTCACCTATGTCGGTGAGTTCACAATCAAGGTGTAGCCACGGACCGGAACGCGAAAGGGTTCCCGAAATGAGGTAGGAGGCGCCGACGCCCTCAGCAGCTGCGAAGCTGATCGGTGCTGCATCCGCCGTCGCCGGTCCCAGCGCCGCCACAGCTGCTGCAACTGTCTGACGGCTGATAACGTTGTGATCCTCCAGGTCACCGAGCGTGAGTATGAGCCCGCTCATGATCGCTCCGGCAACCCAGTCCAGCTCCCGGAGGTTGGATGTGTTCTCCCATTTCACCACCATTAGTCGTGGGACGTCTCCACCGGACGATAGGAGATACAGTAACGCACCGATGAGCACCGTGGCGATAGCCGCGATCGTAACGATCCGTCTCCCGCGCCGGGTGAGGCGCCGTGGTGCGATCAACTTTTCGTCTTCGGTCGTGCTGCCCGTTTCTAATCGTCTACGAATAAGTTCAAGATCGTGGTGCATTTCCGAGATGTTTCGGTATCGATCTTTGGCATCTTTGCTGAGCGACCGATCCACAATACGACGAAGCTTCTCTGGAAGATCGTTTCGGTAACGCGAAAGAGGGGTCGGGTCTTTGTGCATGATGTTGTACACTGTCGCCGCATCGAAATCCGTCGTGAATGGTTGATCTCCAGATAACAACTCATACAACACGACGCCCAAGGAAAACATATCCGCACGTGCATCGACCTCGTCTCCTCTCGCTTGTTCCGGAGACATATAAGCGACAGTACCCACGGTCGCGCCTGTCCTGGTTACCCTTGTTCGCCCCGCGAGTTTTGCCAAACCGAAGTCGACGATTTTTGCTACGCCGTCATTCGTAACAACGATGTTCGCAGGCTTGATGTCCCGATGCACCATTCCAGCAGAGTGTGCTTTTGACAACCCCTCGGCCACCTGACTCACAATGTCAATCGCCTCTGAAACGTCAAGCAGTCCATCCGTCATTTTCTGCTTTAGGGTTTGGCCTTCATAGCAATCCATGCAAATGAACAAGCGACCGTCGTAGGTCTCGTCGATCTCATGAATTGTGCAGATGTTGTTGTGTTGGAGAGCCGAAGCTGCTTTTGCCTCATGGACAAAGCGACGCTTGGCCGCCGGGTCACTGGTGAGCTCGGGCGGGAGAAACTTCAATGCTACGAGACGTTCTAGTTTGGTGTCCTCGGCCTTGTAGACGACGCCCATTCCCCCGCCACCGAGTTTCTCGAGGATTTTGTAGTGGGATATGGTCCGGCCTATCATTGAACCCCGATCCGAGACCGAAGCGGGCGAGTCAGGCACAGGATGTGGTCTCTTTGAGAGCCTATCAGTTTAACAACTTTGTAAACGGATGTCAAAGTGCGGTGTTGGAGGTGTTGGAGTCCGGTGTTGGAGAGAATCGTCAATGATGCCGGCCGCGATGCGCGTAACAGACTTTAATTATTTATGTTATGGGGTCATCCTAGGTCCAGCGAGCGGTCCGAAGGGACGCCATACCTGTCCGGGACTTTGGCGTGTTCTATTGCCCCGAGCGAACTGAAAAACTGGCGCTACTGATGGATCCAATATGGGGGCAAGGTCAATAAGTTGGGCGCGAGTGTTCGTAGGCCCGGCACATAATTGGCCGGCGCGATTTTTGCTAAAAGAACGTCTTGACGGATTACTGAAAAAAAGATAAAAATACCTGTGAATCTGCGCCATGTCTCTGAACGTGTGCGCAGGCAACCGCCGCTGCCCTGGCCACCCGAAGGGTTGCCGATGGGCGTTCAACAAGGAGGTATAAACATGCGCGGGAAACTGTGGCTTTTTTCGCCACTCGCTCTCTTATGTATGCTTTCACTACTTTTCGCGCTAGCCGCGTGTGAGGGAGATCCGGGGGCCCAAGGGCCCGCGGGACCCGCGGGCGCCGATGCGGACGTGCAGTGCACGCAACAGTGTCATACTGACGACGCCTCCAACCTGCAGGATTGGATTCTCGCCATCCAAGAGGAGACCGAAGCGAGCCAGCACGCCCATGCCGAGACCTTCGTGCGCCGCGACGCCGATTGCTCCGGTTGTCACACGACCGAAGGGTATCAGTACCGTGTCGCCAACGGCTCGACCATCGCAGTGGATAATTCTTCGCGAATCAGCTGTTTCGCATGTCACGCGCCGCACTCCAACGAAAACTTCAATCTGCGCAAGCAGGGCGCGACGGACTGGATCATTGGAACGGGTACCTACGACAAGGGCAACAGTAACACCTGCGCGATGTGCCACCAGGGCCGGGCTGCCGATCCGGCCATCGCCTCGGTCGATACGATCGAGAGCAAGCGCTGGGGACCGCATCACGGGCCGCAATCAAATATGCTCGCGGGTCACGGCGCCTATGAGTTCACCGGCCCCTACAACGCGACCCATGCCCACAACGGCGGCGGAGTCCCGAACGGCTGTGTAGACTGCCACATGGCGGATCAGCCCGAGAGCGGTATTGCCGGCGGACACTCCTTCCAGATGGAGTACGAATACCACAGCTCTTGGAGCGTCAACTCCACCGGTTGTAGTTGCCACGCCGGCGTGGACCTCGACGCCAAAGTAGCAGCCGCACAGGCCGCGTACGATACCGCAGTGCGCCAGCTCGGCGAAGACTTGGTCACTCTGGGTTGGATCGACCCCGGCGACACGACATACGTGAACGTACCGTTGGGTCTGACAGACGCCGACTCCCGTGGCGCGATCTGGAACTACCGGATGCTCCTGGAGGAAAGCAGCGACGGGGTGCACAACCCCACCTACATTAACGGCGTGATAACCGCCACCCAGGCTTACGTAACCAGTCAGCTGGGGAACTAGTGTAGTCGAGAGATGACTCTGTGAAGTCAATGTAGAGAGCGGGCCGCCTTTGGGCGGCCTGCTCTTTTTATGGGCACATCCTCCGCGCCCGCATTATTCTTCACAAGCCTTGACTGTGCCAAAGTTGTGCTACCCGGCGGTATCATACACATTTCGGGGGATTTCGTAATGCCCTCTTACTGGGGGGGTACCCCCCGGCACGAGCGGTTGGCGGGCTTATCCACGGGCCGCTGCGATCACCCGGCGGGACCGGGACCGTCCACCCCATCGGGCATTTCTCTGAGTCTTCGCCGCTTCCTGAAATAGAACCGAAGCCCAACAATGAAGAACGCGGCCGCCAAAATACTGAACAGCGGCCCGGTCTGAAAGACGAGCAGGCGCGAATGGTACTTGGCATCGAGATGCTGGTGAAACCGTACATAGAAGGCCGCCGGGTACTCGCCAAAAAACGACGTGAACGCTTTTTCGAATTCACCGTGCCGTTCGATCTCGTCGAGAAACACGGGAAGCTGGTCGGTGTGACCGTCGAATAGATAGGTGAATGCGGCATAGGACACACGGTACGCCGCGCGGGCGGTCTCCTCGCCACGGGGGTAGCGGTCCTGCAGTTGCCACAACTTGGGCGCCTTGTTACTCCACACGGCATTCATCAGCTGCCAGCCGTCCACCATCGACCACTCGTCGGCCTGCCATTGGGCCAACCCCTCGAGAAACCAAATGGGCATGGCCACGCGGCCGATCCGCTGGGCGAGTAACAAGTGCGAAAGCTCGTGGGGAATCACGGTTTCGAGTGAGTTCCACGCGCTCGTGGCGCGAGCCACGTCGACCACCATGCGGCCTTCGTGCATGAGCGCAAATGCCACCCCCCACGACGGGAGGTCGGCTCCGAAATGCCGGCGATAACCGGCAATATTTCCGGTGATCTCCACGCGGATCGGCGCAACCTCGGCCAGGCCGAGCTGAAACGCCAGATCCGCTAAGAAATCGTCGCAGATCTCGCCCACTCTGCGCGCGACGCGTTCGTCGCCGGGCTCATAAGAGATCCGCACGGGGTGCGTCGACAGTTCGATGGTTTCGAACGCCGTCGCATGGGCACTACCCAGCGTCACGATCGTCGTCAGCGCCAACGCCACCAGGACGATCCCGCGCGATCTCGACGCATTCCTCCAGCCGGTCATGACGGACCGGCCGTTTCAATGACACCCGAACCCACGACGACCTCTCCCACGTAAAACGCGACCGTCTGTCCGGGCGCAATCGCCCGTTGGGGTTCTGCGAATACGACCCGCGCCGCACTCGCACCGTCGGAGACATCGATGCGCTCGACCGGCGCGGCCGCACTTCGCGAACGAATCTGGGCGGCGACACCGCCGCCGTCGACCACTTCCCGGTCGATCCACGTCAATCGGCACGTCAACTCGCCTTCAAACAACGAACGATCGGACCCCACGACCAGGACGTTTCGTTCTCTGTCGAGACGGACGACATAGGACGGGCTCCCGGTGGCGATCCCCAGGCCGCGCCTCTGTCCCACGGTGTAGGCACCCAACCCTTCGTGCCGGCCCAACACGTTGCCATCGGTGTCTTCGATGTCTCCGGGATCGAGCGGAATTTTGCCGGTCAAAAACTCTCGCAGCGAACCGTCGGGGATAAAGCACACCTCCTGGCTCTCTGGCTTTTCCGCCACCTCCAGGCCGGCGATTCTGGCCGCCTCGCGGACGTCCGCCTTGCGGTGATCGCCCAAAGGAAACACGACGCGCTCGAGATCGTCGTGCCCGAGGCCCGACAAAAAATACGATTGATCTTTGTC